>JBOHKB010000304.1:0-22219 GCA_050728815.1 Propylenella sp. | reverse complement strand
CTATCTGAGAGTGCGACCGGCCTACCCGGCCGACCGCAACTGGGTCGCCACCGGCTTTACGCTGCAAGCCAATACCGGGACCGGCAGCGCCGAGCCGCGGCATATCGTGTTCGGTCGGCAGCGCGATACCTTCGACTTCTTCCGCTGGTTCAATCGCTGAGCGGACTGTCGTAGGACTGAGATGAGTCGGGGCTGCGCGCTCGGGCGCGCAGCTCTTTTTCTTTTGAAGTAGCTTCGCACGCCGAGGTGTCCTTCGTCTCTAGCAGATCGGCACACCGCCGATCGCCCGCCAAGCAGTTGGCTAGACTAACGGGTATCGCCGAGCCTAATACTGGTCCTCGCGGGCGCATCCGGCATGTAGCCCAGCCTCGCTGAATATGCCTTCCACACGTCGATGCCCCCGTCGTCAAGCCGCGGCAGGTCTGACGGCGCCGAATACCCGACCTCTCCATCGACCGACCGGTCAAGAATCGTCCAGTCGGTCAGGTCAAGGTAGTCGCGGGCGACGTACGTTTTTTGCAGCCATTCGTCTCCCGCCGGAGACGGCACGTCTCGGACTGCACGACAGGCGATGGCAAGCCGGTTTCCATAAAAGGCGAGGTCGAGTGGCAGCAACCGCAGCATACGGAGCATGTAATCCAGCATGCGAACGCTGGGGTACCAGAATGTCGTTGCATCCACTTTGTTCAAAGCACCGGCCGCGTTGAACGTCATCGAATAGTCGGGCGCAGTTGAGACAGCTGTCTCGACTATCAGGACTCCGCCGGTCTTCACTATAGAGCGCGTCGCGGCCAACACATTTATGGGGCCGAACACGTGATAGAGGAGGCCGGAATTCACAACGACATCAAAGCCATCGAACCCATTCCGTCGCGCCGCTACCGGGATCTCGGACTGCTGCAACAGCGGAAAGTATGCGAACTCCACGCCAAGCTTTTTCCTCACTTTCTCGATCAAAGGCGTGAAGTCGTTTCGATCGAATCCTGCAACCCGTGCCGCCCCCTGACGGCAAAGGAGCACCAGGCACCATCCATCGACCGCGGTCACATCAGCGCAATCGCGGCCGACCAGCGCAACGCGACCAACGAGACTCCGCGTCAGCGCGATGTTGGGCGACGCCATTCCATTGGTGAACTCGCCGGGAGAAAACTCCATGATTAAGTACCACGAATCTTGAAATCGGAGCTTGAACGAGTCTTCAAGCGTGGTCGCGTAATCAAGGGGATGCATTGATTTTTTCATCTGAGATTCCGTGCATCGTTGGGCTGCCGAGACAATCACCTAGCGTGGATTGGCGATTCCTGCGACGTCTATGGCCGGACCATCGTCACGAGGTCCTGCACATTGGCGATCACGGCCTGCTGCACGCTGACAACCGGCATTATCGTCGACCACTCGCGCTTGACATAGTCAGGGTCGTGTGCGGTCAGGCCGTAGCTCGCGGTTATTCCAGGGTACGCTGCGGGCTGCGAGCGGAAGCGTTCGTACTCGATGAAGATGATCCCCTCGCGCTTCAGACCCTCGTCGCTGACCTTGTCCCACCCCTTGTCGCCACGCTTGTGGCGCGTCGCGAGCGCGCGATAGCCGGAGGTCGTGATCAGCGCCAATCCGCCCGGCTTGAGCACTCGCTTGATTTCATGCAGCCATCGGATCCCGAGCCGCGGATTGAGATGCGTCCAGATCGAGACGGAATAGACGCAGTCGAAAGCCGCGTCGGGGAACTGCAGCGGCGGGTCATAGTTCGACCGCCGCACGTCCGCGGGCGCCGCGACACGCCGGAGGTAGCGCACGGCATCCGGATCGACGTCGCAACCGAGCAGATCGAAAAAGTCGCGAAAATGCAGCGGAAGGAAAACTCGACCCACGCCGCAGCCAAAGTCCAGCGTGGTCGGCCGCCTGCCTAGCCCCTGGAAGAACGTGACTATTTCCTTCTCAATTACTGCCGATATCGTTCGGCCCGCATCAACAAAGTTGTCCCAGCTCTTCGCGCCGACGCGGTTCAATTGTGTCAGCGTCGGCTGATCGATAGTGCTTTCCCAGTTTTGCATTATTCGCGAACTCCGAACTCGAACCGTGCCTCTGCTGTCTTCTTCCAATCGGCGTCCATACAGCGCATCCACACAAGACTAGGCCCGAGAACCTAAGGCATTGCTAGTGTCGCCCTCCGTTCGTCGCAAACCCTATCGATCAAGGTCCGGCCGGGTCGTAGCCATAGAGATCGCAGAGCCGGCGATAGGACGGATTCGAACCCAATCGCATGCGGATGTCGACGCCCGCGGCGGAGCGCCTCGGCATGCCGATCGTTGCATCGTCAATCCTGCGGAAGTCGCCAGTGACCGACCTGACCGACCGGAACCTGTCCAGGGCCTCCAGTTCATAGGGCAACGCCATCGCATCGCAGAGAAGCCGGAGTGCAGTCGCTGGCGCCGCCGTGAAATCCTCGTATCGCACGATTGGAACGTTGCGGAAGGCAGAGGCTGCGGCAAGGGCGCCATCGACGAACAAGTCATCGCTCAAGTGCGCATTCAGGGCATCGTGCGCATAGAGGCTGGCAAGCTGATCGGCCGGGTGCCGCACGAGAAACGAATGCATCGTCGGCTGCGCGGAGAGCGCCTCAAGCAGCGAGGCGTTGCGCGGCGGCGGCACGAGAAAAGGAGCGCCGATGAAATCGATGTAGTTGTAGTCGCGCACCACAAGCGTCTTGCCGGCGGCGGCGGCGTTGGCAGTCAACGCCCGCAAGAAGCGCCGAAAGCCGTCGGGCTTCTCGATCGCCTCCGGCACGAATCCTCCAAGGCCCGAAATCAACGACGGGTGCCATCGCCTGATCTGCTCGAGCGGATTCAATGCGCCATTGAACAGCCGCACCGATCTCGGGTTCACCTCTGAAAGAAGCACCACCCCGCGGATGGCGGAGAGAACGCGCGCGACCAACGTCCCGCCGCCGCCGCCGAGCGAGTGAAGCACACGATACGGAGGGGCTGCGCTCGTCGCTTCGCTCATGTCGACAAGATCTTCGGGGGACGTTGCGAAAGAGCCTGCCTTTTCGGGCGAGCCGCACGGGCCGTCAATGTCGCGCAATCCGCGTTCCGCCAGGAGAAGACCGCTGAAGACCATCGCCGGGAATCCCATGCACAATCGCCGATTGTGCACACAGAGTAGCGCAACGCTCGGTCCATAGAAAGCGTCGTCGATGACTGGTTGTTCGGCGCAGTTGGCCTTTGTTCTTGCAGGAAAACCGCCCGGTCATGGTCGCGAACACGACGCAGATCAGCTTCCAGGAGATCCTGTCGTTCACGCCAGAAGGCGAAGAGCCGAAGCAGATGGGCTCCGCCTTTTTCCGCGGCGCGAACTGCAATTTCAACCCCTACCTGAAGGACCACACGCGCGAGCGGTTCCTCGAGAATTTCCTCCTCAAGGGACTTCTGCCGAGAGAGCCGCAGATTTTTCGCGACACGAAGGTGACCGCCTTCGGAAGCTGCTTCGCCGAGAACATCACGCGCTATCTGAGCGGACTCGGGTTCAGCCTGTCGAAGCAGCGCAATCCCGATATCTACATCTCGTCGATGGGAGAGGGGCTGGTCAATGTCCACGCTCTCGCCCAGCAGTTCGAATGGGCGCTCGAGAACGTCGCGCCGCCGGAGAATCTGTGGCACGGCTACCGGGCGGAGGAGTTCGGCTATGACGAAGAGGTCCGCGCGAAGACCGCCGAGGCTTTCCGCACAACTGAGTTCTTCATCATAACGCTCGGCCTCTCGGAAATCTGGTACGACGAGCACACAGGCGGCGTGTTCTGGCGCGCGGTGCCACTGGAGCACTACGACCCCGCCCGACACAAGTTCCGTGTCTGCTCGTTTGCCGAAAGCAAGGCACTCATCGAGCGCATCCATTCTATCGTGCGGCGGCATGTGCCGCGGGCGAAACTCCTTTTCACGCTTTCGCCGATCCCGCTCGCGGCAACGTTCAGGCCGATCGGCTGCATCGCGGCGAACTCGGCGTCGAAGGCCATTCTCCGAGCGGCGCTGGACGAGTTTCTGCGCGATCATGCGGACGAGCTGAACGAGACGCTATTCTATTTCCCGTCCTACGAAATCATAACGGATCTGTTCTTCCGTAGACACGAGCCCGACGGCCGCCACGTGCGCCCGCCGATTTTGCATTTCGTCATGCAGCTGTTCGAAGCCGCCTATTGCGACACCGGTCTCCCGATGCACAGCTTGAACGCGGTCTACCAGCGCACGCGGATGGAGAATGCCGCTTCGGCCGCCGACTTCGCGTCGAGTCCGGCGTAACCTACGGGGCACAATGCTTTCTCGGCCGCGAGCGGCTTCCAATCCTATTGGACGGGCTGCAAAGCAGGCTGGTCGGCGCGCAGTTCAATCAGCGAAGGGACCTTTTCCGCCGGCACGCCGAGGATATTGTCATAGGTGTAGGCGTCGGGCGTGGTCTTTAGAATGTGGCGCCTCAAGCCCTCCATCTTCGGCTCGAACAGGATGTAGTTGCGCGACTTCAAATGGTTGAGAAACACCCGGCTTGGCGCCACGCCCTGCTTGATGAGATGCTGGAAGTCGCCGACCTCGACCGAAACGATCGGACGCGCGCCCCGCAGCACGCCGTCCATGCCTTGCAGGACCTCCCTCTCCGCGCTTTCAACGTCAATTTTTACGACATCGGGGTGGATGTCATGTGCTGCACTGAATTCGTCCAGCGACCAAACAGGCACTTCTATGAGCTGCTTGCGCGCGACTCCCGCCTGCGGGCCAAGGCGAATGCCCGCGACCGAATTGAAGGCGGAGAAGGCCGGGCCGAAGTCGTTCAGCTGTAACGTGCCAGAGGTTTTCCAGGCGCCCGCCTGATACGGCTCGGCGAACGGGAAGCCGGAAAGGTTGCGCGACAATATTGTGAAGGTCTCCGGCGTCGGCTCCATCGCGACGACGCGACCCTCCTCTCCCACGCGGCTCGCCGCCAGTATCGAGAAGTAGCCAAAGTGGGCGCCAACGTCGAGAAACGTCATGCCCGGCTTCAGATATCTGTAGAGGAAGAGCGAGAGCGGCTGCTCGAAGCTGCCGCTCAGATAGATGCGGCGCGATACGGCTTCGCGGAGGTCCACCTCCATGCTGACGCCGAAGAACAGCTCTGCGACGGCGCGGGCCGACCGCCGATTTTCCGCGGTCACGGCCGCCACCTTGGACAGCCGCTTGATGGCGTCCGGCTTGATCCCGGATGATGCAAGCTCAATCAGCTTCGGTGCCCACCGAGCTGCCGCTTGCAGCCTCTCGACCATTTCGTCCATTCGCGAACCCAGGTCTATCTGTTCGCCGGACGTCGCTGCTCAAGCCAACACAAGTAGAACCAAATACTCAAACGATCGACCTGTGCCCCATCCCGCCCGCGCACCATTGCAAAAGTCCGGGGACCTAGGCAAGCGTCCCGCCCATTCGCGCTCCTAGCCACGGAACAGCCATCATTGCGACGGATGCCATCCGCGACCGGACGCGGCCATGGACGGACGATCCGAGGGCGACGTCGTTCACCAGAAAGCAATAGCGCCGTGGCAAACACCGCGTTGATTTCCTTCTGTCGCAGTGCAACAAAGCCCGCACTTGGGAACCTGCTGATTCAGTTTCGCTTTCTAAAGTACCTGAATCTTTTGGACAACCCATGCGTTATCGGTGTCGATGATGTCATCCCTGGTTGTAGACCTGATCTTCCGCGGCTCCCGCCTGTTCTATTCCTGGATGGCATCTGATGCGCTTCTGAAGACGGGTCCGGTCGAGGTCCTGACCCGCGCTCCTCACGACTCGCCGCTGTTTCGCGAGCTGTTCACCGACTCCAAGATTGATCTCTCGCCCGTAATCCCGATGGACGAGACCTTCTGGTACGGAAAGATTCCGCCCGCGAAGATCACGACCCTCGTCGATATACTCGCCGCACGCGACACTGCCCAGGATCTGAGGTGCATCTACTTCAGCGGCATTAACGAATATTGGCCGGAGCTGCTCGAGGCCATGGCGATCCGGCTTCCCGCAAAGACCAGGGCAAAGCCGATCGTGGCGGTTGAGTACGAGGGGAAGACGTTCCTCAGAAACGGCGCCGACGGGATCAGCGCGGCAGAGCGCGCCGGTCTCGATGGGCGAAAGACTGCATACGCGCGAGCGATGACGGCCATGCCGGGCCTCAAGATCGCGGTGCTCGACGAGCGCGCATTCGACCCTAAGCTCGCCGACCCGCTGCCGCCGGATCGTTTCTTCTTCCTGCCCGATCCTTTGCCGGACAAGGCGGCGGAATCGATCGGCGACACCGTCGCTGTGGCCGACGATTTTGTAACGCTGGGGCAAGGTCCGGCCGTTCTGCTCGTCGGCGTGCAATCCGAGAGAAAAGGCTTGCGCGATGTGATCCGCGCCTTGCGAGAGCCATCTCTCGGGGAGCCGGAGCCGCGCTTCTTCCTCTCTGGCCGGCTCGAGCAGCCTATGGAGCCGCTGCGGCCGCAGATCAAGGCGCTACGCGAGCGCCTCGCGTGGCGCGACGACTATGTATCCGAGGCAGCCATCCGAAAGAGCTACGCCGCCGCCGACTACGTCATGATGCCTTACCAGCGCGGGTTTTCGGGTTCGAGCGGCGTCATGGCTTATGCGACCGCATTCGGGAAGCCGATCGTTTCGACCGACCATGGCTGCATCGGCTATCGCGTCCGCCGTTTCGGTCTCGGCAGGACGTACAAGAGCGGAAATACGGACGAGCTCGCTTCCCTCCTCCGCGAGCTTCCGTCTGCGACAAGCGATCTCTATTCCGAATGGCGAAACAATTGCCTTTCCTACGCCACGAGCAATTCCATCCAGCTGCACCAGGCCACGCTCGTGGAGCGACTTGCGCCCGATGATGGCGGCAGAGTCGCCGGTTCCCGTCGGGAGGACCGGGCGCAGAAAGGGGCCGTGAAGGACCGCACTGCCGATCCCGCGCACAAGGCGCGCCCACCGGCAGCCGCGAGCCCGTCGAGCCTTGATATCGGGCACCTGGTGCCCGCGAGTGCCGAGCCGAGGACGATAGAGACAGTGACCGAGACGCCGCTCGTGGCGCTCCTCGACACCGCTGTCTCGTCTCTCAATATGGGCGACCACATCATCATGGACGCGGTGCGGCGGCATCTCCGGTCCGTCTTCCCGATGGCTGTCTTCGCCACCATGCCGACTCATGACTACCTCGGCTCGGAAGCTTTCAAGCTGCTCGACCAGTCTTCGCTTGCGTTCGTTTGCGGCACCAATCTCCTTGCTTCGAACATGGACGACTACAAGCAATGGAAGATTTCGGGGAACGAGCTTCTGCGTCTGCACGACCTCATACTGTGCGGCGTCGGCTGGTGGCAGTATCAAGACGACCCCAATCCCTACACCCAGTATTTCCTCAACTCGGCCTTGAGCAAGGACTACATGCATTCGGTTCGTGACGGCTATACCTTGAAGAAGCTTCGCTCCGTAGGCATCAATAATGTGGTCAACACGTCCTGCGTCACGATGTGGTCGCTGAGCGACGAGCACGTAGCGCGCGTACCCTTCGAGAAAGGGGAGAACGTCCTGGTGACGTTCACCGACTACAAGCCGAACGAGAAGGCGGACGCGGAAATATTCAGGATACTCAAGGCAAGCTATAAGAAGGTTTATCTTTGGATCCAGGGCCGATCCGATTCCGCCTATGTGCGGCGGGTCGTCGACAGCTCGGTCGAGCTTGTGGGACCGACTCTCGCTTCTCTGGACGAGGCGCTGAGCTCGATCGACTCGCTCGACTATGTGGGAACACGGCTCCACGCCGGGGTGCGGGCTCTGCAGCACGGACGGCGGACATTGATCGTCTCGGTCGACAACCGTGCCACTGAGATCGGAAAGGATACGAATCTGCCGGTCGTCGAAAGGCGGGATTTGTCGAAGTTGGCGGATCGCGTGCGCAAGGCGCAGCCGCTCCGCCTGACGATGCCCTGGGACGCCATCCGAACGTGGATCAGCCAGTTCAATTGACGGCGAGGGCGGCGAGTCTCCCGCGCATTGGGAAGCGGAAGCACGCATGACCGTGGTCCACTTCAATACCGCGGATTATCAGGGCGGCGCCGGCAGAGCCGCGCACCGTCTCCACAACGGGCTCCTTCAGGACGGGTTCTCGTCGTTTCTGCTCGTGCGTCACCAAAAGCGCGGTTTCCCCGGCGTTTTTCGTGCCATTGAGCGAACCGACGAATCCGGGAAAAGCCGTGAAGGCCTTATCGCGGCGGAGCTGGAGGGCGTTCAACGAAAGCTGATCAACGAGAACAAAGCGGACCCGAACGGCACCATCTTCAGTTTCCCCTACCCAGGGCTGGATATGATCGACCTGCCGCTCGTGCAAAACGCCGGCATCCTTCACCTGCACTGGGTGAACAGCTTCCTCTCCCCGGTCACGATCGCCCGACTGGGGCAAAGGGGCACACCGCTGGTGTGGACGATACACGACGAGTGGCCGTATTCGGGCGGATGCCACTACACGGCCGGCTGTCGCAAATATATCGATCAGGACTGCTTCCTGTGTCCGCAGCTCGCGAAAGACGAGGTCGGGATCCCGTCGGCCGTCCTGCGCGACAAGCTGGAACTTTGGAAGGACCTTGACCTCACGATCGTTGCCCCAAGTCGCTGGATCGGCGAGTGCGCCAGGGAGAGCCGCGTCTTTCGCGGACGGCGCGTGGAGGTGATCCACAATTCAGTCGAGACCGAGATCTTCCGGCCCCTGGACAGGGAGCTTTGCCGCCGTGAGTTCAAGATCGCGGACTCCGCAATCGTGCTCGCATTCGGCGCGCAGAGCCTTTCGGATCGCCGCAAGGGTTCCGCCGTTCTGATCGAGGCGCTCCGCCTGGCGATGAAGAACCGTCGGTTAGCCAGCCGCGCCGCCGCCGGCGGTCTGGCGCTGCTGACCTTCGGCCGCTCGAATCCGGAGATGGCGACGCTTGGCATCGACGTCGTTCACGCCGGTGAGGTCGACGACGATGCTACGCTGGTGCGGTTCCTGAACTGCGCCAATGCCGTCGTGGTGCCGTCTCTCGAGGATAACTATCCTAATGTCATGGTCGAAGCGATGGCGTGCGGCGTTCCCGTCATCGCATTCGATGCCGGCGGCATTTCCGACGGTGTGAAGGACGGCGAACGCGGTGTCCTGTTGTCGCCGGGGGGCAGTGCGCGGGCGCTCGCCGATGCGATTTCGAAGCTCGTGCTGGACCCCGCGGAAGCGCGGCGATACGAGTCCATGGGCGCCGCCGCGCGAAATTGGATCGCCGAGACGCACGGCCTCAGCGCGCATGCGCAGCGCGTGGCCGATCTCTACCGTGAGCTTAACCCGCAATTCGAAACGCCCCCTGCAAGCCGTGTCGTCGGCGCGCTGAAGACGCTCAATCGCGACACGCGCAAGGCTCCCTTCAAGGTCCGGCTGATCCCGGATCTCGGCCCCGCGTTCGAGACCCCCGAAAAGGGTGAGGTTCTGCGCAAGCTGATTGCGGAATCGAAGCAGAGCATCGTCGTCGATTCCAAGAAGGCCACTCCGAATGGCAAACCGCCCCCGGAGCCGGCGGAATCGCCCGAGCGGGACGCTGACCCGGTCTCCGGCCAGCGTGATGCGGATCTCGCCTGGTCGGTCGCCCAGATTTTGGGCGCAATTCTCTCGCGGGGGGATATCTGGTCGCTGTGCCGCGTGCTCTGGCGCGCCGCCCGCAGCAGGCGTCACGAAGGCGGCTCGGACGAGACGCTCGGTGAACTGGGCCGCGTCGGTCGTACCCTCCTTGCGGACGGCCGAAGCATGAAGCTCCTCACCCAGCCGCCGCCAGACTTTGACGAGCGCGCCTATCTGTCGACGAACTACGACGTCTGGGCCGCCGTGCAGAAGGGGGCGTTCGCATCCGGTTTCGCCCACTACGTCAAGCATGGTTTCGGTGAGTACCGGAACCGCCCGCGTCCGCCGTCGGGATAGTTTGAGGTCGACCTTGACAGGTGAACCTGCAGGAATTCAGGAAGCCAGCGTGACATTACTTCATCAAACCGACCAGTCCGGCAGCACCGCAATTCGCCTTGGCCAGAAATTCCAGCCCGACAACAAGTCCGTCCACGGCCGCACACTTGGCTACATCCGCCGCTTCCAGGACTGCCGCAGCTATCTCGCCCATCGGCAGGGGCGGCTCAACATACTCTCGTTCGGCTGCGGGCAGGGGGGCGAAGTCGCGATCCTGCGCGAAGTGTTCCCCGATGCGCGCATCGCCGGGTGTGACGTCGATGCCCCCTCCCTATTGAAGGCACGCGAGACCTACCATCCCGGCATTCGCGCCGAGTTCTTCCAGTCGACGGACGCTGGCATACGCAGGAGAGGCCCCTACGACCTGATCACCGTGAATTCGGTGTTGTGCCGCTACCCGGCCGCCGAGAAGACCAACAACATCGCTGGCATCTTCCCCTTCGCGCAGTTCGAGGACGTACTTGAAGAGCTCGTCGCAAACCTGAAGGACGGCGGAATCATCGTCCTCTGGAATACAAACTACCTGCTGAAGGACGCACGGGTCTCATCAGTGCTCACCCCTCTCCCGGAGAGCTTCATCTTCCTAAACGGGTACTGCTCGAAGTTCGATAGGACGGGGGAGCGCCAGACCATTTTCTCCCGCGACGGCATCTATGCGGTACAGTCCATCAACGAAAACGAGGGTATCGAGCGCAGCGACCTTGTTGATACGATCTTCATGAAGAACTCCCCCGCGACGATCCTAGCTCTTGAGCGTTCAAAATTTCCGTATGACCACCCAGAGGATTTTATCCTGCTCTCCGACCGGCGCATGCCTTCGTTGCTGGAGCCGCCTCCCCCCTTCCGCGGCGTGGTTGCGGGACGCGGCCGGCAGGTCTACGGCAACGTCAAGCACCGGTGGCAAGTCGCCTGTGAATGGGTATCCGTCGTAAAATCGGGGATTGGAGGATTGCCGATCGAGAGCCGGACGTACTGGGAGGCGACGCCAGCCGGTGAGGTTCCGGAAGCCTGGAGTTGGGGGGAAGAATGCAATGATCGGCGAGCGCCAGACGTAGCGTGAGAGCGCATCCGCATCCTTAGCCGGAATGTCTGCGCGCCTTCGACTTTACACATATCGCTGCCAGACAGCGGACGAGTTCAATGCCTGTCACCGCTCGGCCGTGCGGCGTTTGGCCGGGGGCACTCCGTCGGAGCGTGCGGCGGCGAGCCTCAAAAACGCTTCGAGCTTTTCCGCTTGCGCGTCCCACCTGTAGTGGCGCTCGGCGAAGGCTCTCGCATTTCGGCCGAGCCGAGCGGCGAGCGGTGGGCTCGACTCGATCGTCTCAACGTGTCCGGCGATCTCTCCGGCCGATCCCTCGTGAAGCAGCAGGGCGTCCTCGCCAGGCCGTAGGCGGAGGCCGACATTGGTCGCCGGCAGCGCGATCGGCTTTCCCGCCGCCATGAACTCCGGCAGCTTCGATGGCAGCCGATAGTCGTTGAACGGTCCGGGGCGGCCGGGTTGGACGAGGATATCGGCGGACTTCAGGAGGTCGATCAGGAAGCCTCGGTCCACGCTACCAAGCGCAACTACTCCTTCTTGCGAGGAGAACCTCCGTGCTGCGCCGGGTTCAGGCAGGTGATCTTCGCCAGTACGTACGAGCGTTACGTCGCGCCCCCGGTCGCGGAGCAGCGCAATGGCGCGGTAAAGCTGCCACACCTCCTCGGCGTTCGCTTCATGCACATTGCCGGGATAAACCAGCATCGTTCCCCCTAGCGGAACGCCGACCGCCCGCCTGATCGTCGCGCGGCGGAGCGGAGCCATGTCGCTCCCGAAGATATCGAGTTCGACCCCCGGCTCGAGCACCAAGCTCGGCGGTCTCGGCGGCAAGATCTCCTTGAGGCGTTCCTCGATGACCGTTAGTCCCGCCGCCTCGCCAAGAAATCCTTTGAGTTTTGCCGGATCGGCAAGGGCGGCAGGAATCGGCCTTCTTCGCCAAACGGAACGCTTGCGCTGGCTGAGGTGCACCTGCGTCAGATGCTCCTCGTTATCTTCCAGGTGCACGACGTAAGGGATGCCGAAGCGCCCGACGATCGGCGCGACCGCGCGGCGAACGAGCTCGCGCGGCGTCCAGCAGACGAAAATCGTCTCCCGTGGCACGAATCTTCCATCGAACCCGATGATCGCCTCGGGATCGCGGCTGAGACTGTCCACGGAGAAGAACTCGAACGCCGGGACGCCCGCATTGTACGCTTCGGCGACCGGCTCGGCCCCACAGACGCAAACGCTATAGCCCTTCGCGGCGAGCGCGCCGGCAAAGCCAGCAATATGGATGCCGCTGTTGCAGCCGAACGTCCCGTATGAGACGAAGACGATCTTCGACAGCGGGGGCGTCTTGGCGCCGTCGTGCCGCCCGCCTCCAGCCTCCGCGGCGGACATCCGAGCCCCACCCGCACGTTCTTCCGGCATGTGCCCAGGGCTCGCCATGTTGAAATCGCGGCGGGAAGCGATACAGACAACGCAACCGTGATTCAACTGCGGCCGGCGGACTTGCAGCGATGACCGTCCAGGGACCTGCCCGGCCTCCCGCCCTTGCGATCGTTACCTGCATCAAGAACGAGGGCGAGGATCTGGTGGAATGGCTGTGCTTCCACCGGCACATCGGCGTGTCGCGTTTCATCGTCTACGACAATCTCTCCACCGACGCGACGCGGCGGATCCTCGCCTCCGCGCCCTTTGGCGACGAAATCGAGGTTCGCATTATCGCAAAGGAATCGCCGCAGAAGGCGGCGTTTGCCGATGCGCTGAGGCGCTATCGTAACGTTCTCGATTGGGTGGCGTTCATCGACGGCGACGAGTTCATTGTCCCGCTGCAGGATACGCCGCTGCGAGAAACGCTTGCCGAACTCCAGGCGGCCGGCGTCGACGGTTTCGGCATGCATTGGCGTGTCTTCGGTTCGAGCGGACACGAGACAAGGCCGCCCGGGCTGGTCACCGAGAGCTTTACGCGCCGCGCCGAAGATACATTCCTGGCGAACAGGCACGTGAAGTCGGTCGTGCGCATCGCCAGAGTGAGGGCCATGGTGACGCAGCACTACTTCCGCACCCGCGGCGCCTATCGGCTGGACGACGGCTCGGCGCCGCCGCCGGATTTCATCGGCGTTACCGAGCAGGCCTCCTTCAAGCACGGATTCGCCATCCACCACTACATCACGAAATCGCACGCGCAATGCCTCGCCAAGATCGCCCGCGGCCGGCCGAAGCCCGATTGGTCGGAGAAGAAATATCGTCCGCCCGGCTATTGGAATGCCTATGACCGCAACGAGGTCGAGGACGACCGTGCCGCGCACGTGATCGCCCCGATCCGCGAAGAGGTGCTGAGGCTGCGAGACGAGATCGGACGCGACTAGGTTCTTTGGGTTACTGCGCCGCGGAGGCAGACGATGGCGTTTCGGCGTCGTCAGACAGCGAGGTTGCGGATCGGCTTGCGGGCGATCTTCTCAACGATCAGCGCCACCAGGATCGAGCCGAGCGCCCAGCCCCCGAGATAACGCAGATCGAGCAAGTGGCTTTCATACCCCGGATAGTACCCTTCGCGAAACAGCGTGATCGCGTGAAGGACGGGGTTCCAGTAGACAACACTCCTCAGCACAGGCGGCAATACGTCCGGAACGAAGAACAGACCCGAACAGAAGTAGAGCAGCATCATGGGCGCTCGCATGATGTTATCGACCGACGGCACGAACTCGGAGACAATCCCCAAGGTCATGCCAACTCCAAAGGCAATGGCGAAGAGCGCGGCGATCGCAGCCAGCATTTTGAGGACATTGTGCGGGATGTATCCGTACCCCAAGAGCAACATGCTCCCGAAGATGACGCCCAGCACGGCAAGCCACGTCGCGAGTTCCAGCAGAGCGCGGCCGAGGAAAACATCCATGAGGCGTACGACCGGATAGGCGAGCAGCGATTGATTCGACGTGTACCCCCCCTGGGTCCGACCCAATATGTCGCGGAAGCCCAAAAAGACGCCGAACCCTGTCGCCAAGAAAACGAACAAGCTGTCGCCCAAAGGAATGATCGGCACACGGTACGAAAAGGCCACGTAAAAGGCCGATATGTGCAGGAGCGGCTCAATCAGCGCCCAAAGATAACCGGCTCGCTGCCGCCCGTAGCGCGTCCTTGCCTCGCGCAGCATCAGCGCAAGGAGGACACGTCCCTGGCGCGCGAGCGCTTCTCGTAAGCCGTTTTGCATCGTGCCGAATCGAAACGACCGCGCGGCGTCAATTGCCGGATTGGGAACGCCCGCAGCTTTGGCATCAGCTTCTACCGCGATCCGCAGCGATGACAAAGCGATAAGCTCGTCTCCCTCCTACGCCCCCTTCGCAGCAGACGCAGGCAGATGCTGCGATTCTCTCGGCCGCGCCGCGGGTCGGTCGAACGGCCGGCGTTAGGACTTCGGCAACGAATCCGCCCGCCTCAACTGTGCCTCCCGTGCAACAGTCGCGAGGGACCTGCTTCCCCGCCGGGCGCGATCTCAACGCCGGATCGCGGCATGGCGAGTTTGCCCTTTACCGGGAAATGGGGCGGTGGGATAAGGCTCCGTTCCCAACGAGTAGCCGGATTCCCGAGTAGATGGCCGAGGACGCAACGAAAAAGCCCAGTGGGACACCGGCCGTCGCGCAGTCGAAGCCGAAGCTTGTTGCGCTGGCAGATGCCTCTGCGAGCGCGGTGAGGCCCGCGGCCGACGCGACCGCGCCGGCCGTCAGGGATGAGAAGAACAAGGTCATCCACATCGTTGAGCGGCTGCAGGATGAGGCGGACCAGCGCCGCATGCCGGACGGACAGCCGTGGGTCCTGATTTCGGTGCTCGCCTGCATCGCGCTGCCCACGCTCATCGCCGCCCTCTATTATTTCCTGATCGCCGCCGATCGCTACGTGTCTGATGCGCGCTTCGCGATCCGCAACAACGAGACTCAGGCCGCGGACGCGCTTGGGATGATCGTCGGCCTGCCGCCGTCGCAGACCACTTCCGACTCCTACATCGTGGCGGACTATGTCGGCAGCCTCGAAATGGTGCGCGCGCTCGAAGACCGGTTGCCGCTCCAGGAGATGTACCGTGACGACAGCGCCGACTTCTTCTCGAGACTCGGCACAGGCGTCTCGCAGGAGGAGTTTGTCGAGTATTGGAATGACCGCATCGACGTCTACTTCGACACAGCGAAGCAGACGATTTCGGTCGAGATCCAGGCCTTCAAGCCGGAGCACGCTCAGAGGATCGCATCCGAAATCGTCGATATCGTAGCGAACCTCGTGAACGAGCTTTCCGCCAAGGCGCGACGCGACGCAGTGGGGTTCGCGGCGAAGGAACTGGCACGTACCGAACTACGGGTGCGCGGCGCGCGCGCGGCCATCATGGAATTCCGTATGGCGAACAACGAGCTGGACCCGTCGCTGACCGCGGAGACCACGCTCAAGGTCACGACCGAACTCGAGGGCGCGCGCTCGCAGCTCGCGTCGCAGCTCGCTTCGCTCTCCGGCTACCTTTCCGCCGACGCCCCTTCCGTCCAAATGCTGAATGCGCGCATTGCAGCGCTCGACGGCGAAATTGCGCGGATCAAGAGTCAGGTCTCGCAGCCGGCGGCGCGAAGCGGCGACGCGGTTGCCGGCGAGGGCGCGCCCTCGGGGCCGCTGGCAAGCGTCATTGGACAGTATCAGGAACTTCTGCTCGACCAGGAATTTGCCGAGAAGGCCTATACCGCTGCCCTGGCTTCGCTCGATCGGGCGCGGGCGGACGCCGCCCGGACGCAGGCCTATCTCGCGGTCTTCGCCAACCCGATGGTGGCCGAGGAGCGGAGCTATCCGCGCCGCTGGGTCAGCGTTTCGGTCGTGCTCATCATTTCCTCCATTCTGTGGGCCATCGGCGTCCTCGGCTTCCTGACCGTCCGCGACCATATCGCCTGATTTGAAGGGAGCTGCGGACGGACACGGGCACCGGGCGCCGTTCCCAATGCCCGGCTGTCGCCGACTTCGCGATTCTGGTATTCGTCGTCCGCGCAGTCTCGCCTGACCACCTGCGGTGCCCGGGCAGCGACCGCGCCGAAGAGGTTCAAGCGTGATCGAATTTCACGGCGTCTCGAAAGCCTACCGGACCGCCAAGGCCAAGAAGGTCATCCTCAATGACTTCACTGGCGAGTTTCCGAGCGGGCGCAACATCGGGCTTCTCGGCGTCAACGGAGCGGGGAAGTCCACGATCCTGCGGTTGATCGCCGGCACCGAAGAGCCGGACCGCGGCCGCATCCGGCGGCGCGCTTTCGTCTCGTTCCCGGTCAATTTCGCCTCCTTCAAGGGCAACCTGTCCGGACGCGAGAATTGCCGCTTCGTTGCGCGCATTTACGGTATCGACGTGCGCAGCGTGGAACGCTTCGTGGAGGAGTTCGCCGAACTCGGGCGCTACTTCGACATGCCGATCGCCACCTACTCCTCGGGGATGCGGGCGCGAATCTCGTTCGGTCTGAGCATGGCGATCGATTTCGACTGGTACCTTGTCGACGAGGCGCTTTCGGTCGGCGACGGCGTGTTCCGGGCGCGCGCCGAAGCGCTGTTCGAGGCGAAGGCCCGGCGCGCCAACCTGATCATCGTGTCCCACAATCCGGGAACCGTGATGAAGTACTGCGACATGGGCGCAGTCCTTTCCAACGGCGACCTCAGGCTCTTCGACAAGCTCCCCGACGCGGTTGCCTACTACGAGAAAATCACCAGCAATCTCGGTAACTTCGAGTAGCGAGCTTCAAGCCAATTCCCGCCGCGAGAGGCCGGCGCGAATTCTCTCACATCGGCGCCTCAGCGGTGCCCGCTCACCTCCGCGCCGGCCGTCGGTTCGATCGTCCAGAAGCGCACCAACGAAAGGGCGGCGATCGCCGCCATCGCCACCATGGCGACGCGGAAATCCAGGGTCGTCAGGTCCTCGGCCTCGGCGCCTCGCGCCGCGGCGCTGAGGCTCAGGATGAGAGCCGCAATCGCGATGCCGACGCTCATGGAAAGCTGGTGCGACATGACCGAAAGCGTCGTCGCCGAGCTTTTGAGGCTGTCGGGCACGTCGGCGAACATGAGCGTGCCCACGCATGTGAGCTGCATGGAGCGGAAGCAGCCGGCCGCGAACAGAACGGCGACGGCGAGCCATTGAGGCGTGCCCGGAGTCAGGAGGGCGCAGGCAAGGATGGTCGACGCAGCGACGAGGCCGTTGACGGTAAGCACGCGACGGAAGCCGAACATGCGCAGAGTGCGCGTCGTCAACACCTTCATGCCGAGATTGCCCGCCGCATAGGCGAGAACGAGAAAGCCGGCAGAGACGGCGCTCAAACCGAATCCGATCTGGAAGAAGAGCGGTAGGAGATACGGCATCGCCCCGCTCGTCAGCCGGAAAACGCCGCCGCCGAGGAGCGCACTCGCGGAGAACGTGGGGATGCGGAACGTGGAAAGATCGAGGAGCGGATGCGGCCGCCGTCCGAGGTGGCGGATCGCCAGCGCTCCCGCGCCAAGACCGAGGACAAAGACGGCGACGATGAGGGTTCGGCCAGTCGACCCGTGGCCCGCCGCTTCCAGCGCGTACATCATTGCGGCGAGCGCGAACGCCATCAGCAGAAAGCCGACGAGGTCGAACGGACGCCGGGCCTCGCCCTTCAACGCTGGCATGTAACGCGCCACCAGGAACATTCCGACCAAGCCGATCGGCACGTTCAGGAAGAATATCCAGCGCCACGAGCCGTAGCTGGCGATGAAGCCACCGAGCGGCGGGCCTACCACCGGGGCAATTAGGCCAGGCCAGGTGATGAGCGCGATTGCGCGGACGAGCTCGGCCTTTGAGGCAGTGCGCAGCACCGCGAGCCGGCCGACCGGCGACATCAACGCGGCGCTCGCGCCCTGCAGAATTCGGGCGCCGGTAAATTCCCACAGGCCGTTGCTCAAGCCGCAGAGAATCGATGCAAGAACGAATCCCCCGATCGCCGCGCAGAAGACGCTGCGCACGCCGAGCCGGTCGGCGACCCAGCCGCTCACCGGAATGAGGGCGGCAAGCGTGAGCAGGTAGCTCGTCACGCCGATTGTGAGTGCGACCGTGTCGGTGCCGAGCGCCTCCGCCATCGTCGGCAACGCAATCACAATGACCGTGCCGTCGAGATTCTCCATGAAGAAAGCGCTGGCGACAACGAGCGCGATCAGACGTGCGTGCGGCGCCTGCCCCATACTCAAACCCGACCGAGATTTTCCGGAAGTCGCGGGCACGCCCGCAGCGCTGCGATCATCGTGTCCGCGAGAGGCAATCGTTCCTGCATGGCTTGCACCATCGCCCGCCCTTGGGGCAATGGTGAAGAGGCGGCCAGGCCGGACGGCCGGCTCCCGAGGTTGGGCCGCCGCACTACGGGACGGCATGGACGAAGCGGATATTCTCATCATCGGCGGCGGCTCGGCCGGGTGCGTGCTCGCCGCACGGCTCAGCGAAAACCCCGGGCTTCGGGTCCGCCTGATCGAGGCAGGCCGCGACACACCACCCGGCGCGATCCCCGACGACATCGCCGACGTTTTTCCGCGCGCCTACGCGAACCCCGCTTATTTCTGGCCCGACCTGAAAGCGGTTGGGCGCGCCGGCTCGCCCGCAAGGCCGTTCACCCAGGCGCGCATCCTGGGCGGCGGTTCGACGGTGATGGGCCTTTGGGCTGTTCGCGGCCTGCCGGAGGACTATGACAACTGGGCGGCGAACGGCGCCAAAGGCTGGTCGTACGAGGACGTACTGCCGTTCTTCCGCAAGCTCGAACGCGATCTCGACATTGCCTCGCCCGAGCATGGAGGCGACGGCCCCGTCGCCATCCGCCGCATCCCCTCCGCTGAGTGGCCCGGCTTCAACCGAGCGCTCGCCAAGGCGGCATCGGAGCACGGCCTGCCGCTGCGGCCCGACCTCAATGCGCGCGACATAGGCGGGGTTTTTGCAATGCCGACGAGCACAGATGGCGAGCGCCGCGTCTCTGCCGCGAGCGCCTACCTCTCCCCGGAAGTGCGCAGGCGCGCAAACCTCGACATCGTCACGGAAGCGGCGGCGCAGGTGATCCTGTTCGAAGGCCGGCGGGCGGTTGGCGCGATCGTCGCGCGGCCCGGTGGCAGCGTTCAGACGATCAAGGTGCGCAAGGTGGTGGTATCGGCAGGTGCGATCCATTCCCCTGCCCTGTTGCTCAAATCGGGCATCGGCCCGGCGAACCGGCTCACCGAATTGGGCGTGCCCGTCGTCGCAGATTCTCCACAGGTCGGAGCGAATTTGCAGAACCATCTTTTCGTGCATCTTGGCGCGGTGGTGCGTCGGGGAGCGCGGCAATCGCCGTTGCAGCGGATCTACGCGATGGCGGCAGCGCGCATCTCTTCCGGCTTCGCAGGTGCGCCTCGGGGCGACCTTTTCGCGACATTCATCGCGCGCACCAGCGGCTACGCGACCGGCAACCGGCTCGGCATAGTGGGAGCGTCGCTCTATGCGCCCTTCTCGCGCGGACGCGTCAGTCTCGACCCAGCCAGGTCCGACGGTCCGCCCGCGGTCGACTTCAACCTCCTATCCGACCCGCGCGACGCCGCCCGATTGCTGCATGCCGCGCAGCTCGCGCGGTCGTTGCTCAGCGATGATGACGTGAGACGGGTCACGCACGAATCCTTCATTTTACCGCCCAACCCGCCGATCCGCCTGCTCAACCGCCCGGGCCTCTCCTCACTGCTGCTCGGATGGGCGATTGCCGCGACCGTCGGCCTCGGGCCAGCGGCAAGGAAGGCGGCGCTCCGGACAGCGCTCAAGCCGGGGAAGCTCCTCGCTGACATCAGGGACGAGCGTGAGTTCGAAGAGCTGGTGCTTGCGGGCGCGACGCCGATGTTCCACCCCGTTGGCACCTGCGCCCTCGGGAGGGTCGTGGACGGCGAGGCGCGGGTGAAAGGCGTCGAGAACCTCCGCGTCGTCGATGCGTCGATCATGCCGACGATCCCGCGCGGCAACACCAACATCCCAACGCTCATGATCGCCGAGAAGTGCGCCGCACACATAGGGTCGAGCCTCGGAATGCAGGCGTTATCGCTGGCATGAATCGAAGGTTTGGCGCGCCGGAGACGTCCGAACCGGGGAAGAGTGCTACGACTAGTAGGGGAGCCCCGTTGTCCCCGCCTTCCGGCTTGAGTCGGATTCAGGCGGCCCCTCGAAGAGGCGGCTATCCACCACCGTGCAGGTGTTTGTATTTGCCTTGAAAGCGTCGTCGAGCATGTTCTGGTTCTGGTTCTGGAGCAATGGGAAATAGGCGGACATCTGGATCTGCTGATCCAGGCCCTGCGGTGTCGTGACGCCGCCGCCGGGCGGCGCGAAATAGAGCCGGCAGCCGCCCTGGAACTGGACGTGTCCGCCGCTGTTCAAGGTGCCGTCCCCGCTGCCTTCCGTGAACACAACTCGCGACCCGACGCCGGAATGAATGTCGATCGTTGTGCCACGTACGCCGATCACCATCGTGGGCGTGCGGATCGAGTAAGCGCTGTTCGGGCTGTTGCCGCTGATAAACCGGAAGACGCCCTTGACCGCGTCCACTGCAACCTGCCGGGCTGTATTGCCTCCGCTGTACACGAACGAGTCGATCACCATTCTGGAGTTCGGGCCGACCACGATCTTGGTGTCGTCGAGGAAACGGATTTGCGCCAAGCCGTTCGGATTGGTGGTGATCTCGTCGCCGCTGTAGATTGGCGCCTCGGTCCGAAGCACGCGGGTTCCCCCGGGCCCCGAAGCATCCGTTATCCGCTCGACACGAACGACGCTGCCGCTTGGCTCAACAGCAAGACCATGGCTCGAAAGGCAGGTACTGGCCAGAAGCGAAAGGATGTAAGTTCGATAGGACGGCATACCCATCACATACCCCCAGTCCGCCGCCCTCGTTGGTGCCCTGGCAGCGCAAACTAACGGTTAGCCGTCACCGCCATCCGCTATGATAAGAGCATTGAAGCAGATCGGGGGCAAGCCGGATGGCTACAATCTTTGATTGCATTCACTGAAAGACCTGTAATGTATGATTGAGGCTTTGCACAAGAGCGCCCCCTGCTCAACGAAGACTTGCATCGTTCAATGATCCCAGGCGGCATTTCTCCAAACACCAAGCGGCTCGGGCAACATTCGCCCCGCGACATCCGCGCGCGGACGGCCATCGTGTTCCTGACCCATTTCGACGACCCCCAATCAGACCGTGCCTTTGCCCGCCTTGCCTGCGAGGGGCGCTGGTTCGGCACCGTGAAGCGAGCGCGCCACCTGCGCCAGGGTTTGCAGAACTTGCCTTCAGCGGGTGCGCTCCGCCTGACCGATTCCGATTTGGCGAGAGCGCTGCCGGCCCGGTTCGAGGAAATGCTGCGGGGCGGCCGTGCCGTCAACCGAGGTTACTGCGACATGCTCATGCTCGCCGCCACCCGCCGGCTGGCTGGCTTCCACCGCTACTGGTTCCTGGAATACGACGTCGACTTCTCGGGACCCTGGGACGCGTTCTTCTCAGAGTTCGAAGGCTGCCGCGCGGACCTTCTCTGCACCGCGCTTCATCCACGCCCCCTATGCGAGGAATGGGTCCACTGGTCATGGTTCAATGGCCCCGCCGATTTGAGGCGGCAGAAAATGGTTCGCGGCTTTCTTCCCGTCGTCCGCATCTCTCGACGCCTGGCGGAATTCTACTCCGTCGAGGCAGGGCGTTGGGCCGGGCACGCCGAGGCGGTGCTTCCTTCCGCGGCGTTCAACGCCGGCTTTTCGGTGGAGGATATCGGCGGCGACGGACCGATGGTGCTTCCCGGACGGCGCGGCCGCACTTACTCGTTCAGCGCTGCCCGAGACCCAAGTATCGGCACCTTCCGCGCCGGGCCGCCGGTGGCAAAAACCTACTTTCCGATGTGCGGCCTGCGGCTGCCTAGTAACTACCTCTGGCACCCGGTGAAGACCGCCGCGCACAAGGCGGCGAAGGGAAGGCTCGAACGTCTCGGGTAAAGCCTGTAGGCGCAGCAGGAGCTGGCGCCCGCCGCCCTCGCCAGGAATCTCCGATTCCGCTAAGCGCAAAGGACGTAGCAACCCGTTGCCGCCGTCTGCGGACGGAAGCTGAGCCGTCGGTGGCCGAGGGTTGGTTGAACCGGCAAGGCCGTGGTTGGAGATGAACGTATTCTGCATCTTGCTTGCAGCGCCGCGTAGCGGCACGACGA
>JBOHKB010000303.1:0-10455 GCA_050728815.1 Propylenella sp. | reverse complement strand
TCCTTGCTCCGCAGCTTCGCGGCGACGCGGCGGTCGGCCGGCACCAGCTGGAGGAAGTCGTCTTCGCTTCCAGCCGGCCGGTGCTCGCGCTCCCGGCGGGGTGGGCAGCAAAATCGCTTTCCGCGCGCGTGCTGATCGCCTGGGACGGGGGGCGCGAGGCGGCCCGCGCCGTCTTCGACGCATTGCCGATCCTGACCGGCTCCGATGCCGTGAAGATCGTCTCGATCAAGGGCTTCCTGAGCGATCCGCTGCGCCAGTTCACGCCCGGCGACGACATCGCCGCGACGCTATCACGCCACGGCATCGCGGTGGAAACGGTCACGCTCGAAAAATCGCGCGCCAGCGTAAAGCTGGAGCTGGAGGCGCAGGCGACGGATTTCGGCGCGACGCTCGTCGTCATGGGATGCTACGGGCACTCGCGCTTCCGCGAGCGCGTGCTGGGCGGCGTCTCGCGCGAGATGCTGAAGGAAATTCCGTTCCCCCTGCTTCTGGCCAACTGACGCGACGCATCAAAAGCCACGGCGCTCCTCGCGGCCCGGCCGCCGAAATGCGTCAATCTTTGATTCGCCGCAACGACGCCGGATCGCCCGAGCCTTATGATTCCGCATGTTTCAAGGCGTTCTAGGCATGGAGGGAAAATGCTCAAGACACTGAAGACCAACGTGCCGGTAACGCGCGAACGCGGGCTGTTCCCGACCTTTCCGGGATTTCCGCTTGGCTCGCTGCAACGCGAGATGGACCGGCTCTTCGCCGATTTCTCCCGCGGCTTCGGCACCCCGGCCACCCCGTGGTCGAGCGAGCTGATGCCCCGCATGAACATCGGCGAAACCGAAGGCGAGATCGAGTTCACCGCCGAGCTTCCCGGCATCGAGGAGAAGGACGTCGAGGTGACGCTTGCCGACGACGTCCTGACCATCCGGGGAGAGAAGAAGGCGGAGAAGGAAGAGAAGGAGAAGGACTACCGTCTGGTGGAACGCAGCTTCGGCTCGTTCTCCCGCTCCTTCCAGGTTCCCGCCGGCGTCGACCCTGCGAGGATCAGGGCGACGATCGAGAAGGGCGTGCTGACGGTTAAATTCCCGAAGCCCGCCCAGGTTGAAGCGAAGAGGATCGACGTCAAGGCTGCGGCCTGACGCCGACCGCCGGGGCGGGCCGGCGTTGAAACGGCCCGCCTCGGTCCTTTAGCACCGAGAGCGCTTCCTTTCTGACGCACAGTTTGGGCTGCCCGCTTGCCAACGGGCGGCCGTTTCCTTTTGACTATGCGTCTGCGGAAAGCATCCACCCGCCATTCCGGCTTCAGCCCCACAAGGACCGTCCATGCCCGTCAGCAAGAAAACGCTAGAAATCCTACGCAAGGTTCGCACGTCGGACGTGACCGACGCGCTCGATTCGCTCGGCACCATGAACACCTACGAGATGGATCCGCGCATCCGCCCGATGTTCCCCGGCATCTTCTTCGCCGGCATCGCGGCGACAGCCGAATACCGCGTCGTCAACCAGCCGATCCCACGGCTCAGCTACGACGAGTTCGACGAGCGCCAGTACAAGAAGGGCCCCGACGGCAAGGGCGCGCCCGACGCGCTGTGGAAGGGCGGCAACCCGATGGGCGCGCCCGACGAAGTGCAGGTGATCGACACGAAGCTCTCGCGCTGCGGCCTGCTCGGCTCCAACAACGTGCTCGACGCCAAGATCAAGGGAACGGTCGGCTTCGTCATCGATGGCGCATGCCGCGATTCGAGCGAATGCATCGGTCAGAAATCACCGGTGTTCTGCGCCATCCGCTCGATGCGGCACATGGCAGGGCGGCTGGAGCTTGCGACCGTGAACCAGCCGATCAATTGCGGCGGCGTTCTGGTGCGGCCCGGCGACGGCGTCATCGCCGACGACGACGGCGTGGTGGTGGTGCCGATGGAGGATTCCGAGGAGATCGCCAAGCGCGCCTGGATGATCCAGGACAAGGACCGCCGCATGCGCCGCGCCTTCTACGAGAAGCTCGGCATGCCTTACGACAGGACGGTGGAGCTCGAAGAGCGGCCTTGGTGAGGGCCGGGCCGGTCAGCCCGAGACGGCTCGGCGGGGCGGCTCGTCGGAGGCGGCGGCGGAATCCTCCGCGAGCGACAGCCGCTCGGCCAAGCGCCTCCGCGCGCGGCTCACCCGGCTCTTGATCGTGCCGACGGCGCAGCCGCAGATCTCGGCCGCCTCCTCGCAGGAGAACCCGGACGCGCCGACAAGGATCAGCGCTTCGCGCTGCTCGTCCGGCAGAAGCGCCATCGCCGCGCGCAATTCCTCATACTCGACGTGGCTCTCCTGCTCCGGCTGCGACTTGAGGTTCTCCGCGTACCAGCCGTCCGGGTCCTCGACCTCGCGGCGGCGCTTGCGGTACTCCGAGCGGAAGTGATTGCGGAGAATCGTGAAGAGCCAGGCCGGCATGTTCGAGCCCGGTCGAAAGCTGTCGATGTTGGCGAGCGCCCGCGTCAGCGTTTCCTGCACGAGGTCGTCGGCGCGGTCGACGCTGCCGCTCAGCGAGACGGCAAAAGCGCGAAGACTCGGTATCGCGGCCAGGATGGCCTCGCGGGTCGCGGGGTCGACCGTCATTTCGATTGCGGTTCTTTCTCGGTGCCCCCTTGCCGATCGAGTTGCCCCAGAAGGTCGGCAAACCGGTCCGGGACGCCCTGCTCGACGATTTCTCGATACATGGCCCGCAATCCCTCGCCGATCTTCAACTGGATATCCCGGTCGAGCTTTGCTCCCCCTTTGGTCGCAGCCATCCTGGGCCTACTTGTCTGCTGTTTGCTCATCATCCGGGTCTGTGGAACCTTAGTCAGCGACAGATCGTTGTTCTCTCGGCAAAATGCAAACGCCTGATTCCCCAAAACGTTGCCACGTGCGGCAGAAACTGTCCCGATTGCGGCCAAAGTCGCATGTTATGCGGCCTTGAAAAGGGAGGATCCCCCACCTTGAACGCTACAGCGATAGCCGAACATCTACCGATTCTTCGCCGTTATGCACGGGCGCTCTCGGGCAGCCAGTCGTCCGGCGATGCCTATGTCGCCGCAACGCTCGAAGCGCTGATCGCGGATCCCACGATTCTCGAGGGAAAGCCGAACCCACGGGCGGCGCTCTACAAGGCCTTCACCAGGGTGTGGAACTCCGTCGACCTGAACAAATCCGCTGGCGGCGGCACGCTCGCCCCGGAGCGGCACCTGAGCGAGATCGCCCCGCTGCCGCGCCAGGCCTTTCTGCTTGTCGCGCTTGAAGGATTCGGCGAGGACGAGGCTGCGGGCATCCTTGGCGCAACTGTCCCCGAACTGCGCTCGCTCGTCGAGGAATCCGGCCGGGAACTCGCGGCCGAGATCGCCACCGACGTCATGATCATCGAGGACGAACCGATGATCGCGGTCGAGCTAGAGGGGCTGGTCGAGGGGCTCGGGCACAACGTCACCGGAATTGCGCGAACGCACAAGGAAGCCCTGTCTCTCGCCAAGGCGAAGCGACCGGGGCTCATCCTCGCCGACATCCGGCTGGCCGACATGAGCTCGGGGCTCGACGCGGTGAACGAACTCCTGCAGGACTTCGAGGTCCCGGTGATCTTCATCACCGCCTATCCGGAGCGCTACCTGACAGGGGAACGGCCTGAGCCTACCTTCCTGATCACCAAGCCCTACGAGCCGGCGACCGTTTCCGCGGTGATAAGCCAGGCGCTCTTTTTTGAGCGAAAAGCCCGCAGAAAGCGCCCGGCCAGGGCCAAGGCGTAAGAATCTGCAGAATCTTCGCGGCAGCCGGGAACCGGCCGCTTGCGAGCCGGTTAAGGACCGACGCGACTATCGCTTTCCCCCCTCCCCCGATAGCGCGTCCATGCCGACCCCGATCTTGCCCCAAATGCGGGAAGGCACCGAAGGCCGGGCTCCGTCCCGGCCTTCAACCTTTTGGCGGCATTCACTCAAATTCGCTTGAAGCAATCGTGAGAGCGTAGCGGATTCCGTCTTCCGTCAGCGCCAATGCCGAATGCCCGTCGAGCGCAGCAGGGATGAGCCGCTCCAGCAATTGCAGTGCGAACCCTTGCGGCGCAAGGGAACGCCCAGCGTGTTCGGTCCAGACCAGGCGGAGGCTTGATCGCGCCGCGTTGATTTCCGAGTCCGTCACACGCTCGGCGGTGATCTGGACGCGCCCGTCTGGACCGGAAAGCGCTCCGAGACTGACCGCCGCGACGGTGAGCTCCGACAAAGCAAGCCCGATATGCAAAGCGGCGTTGCCGCTCAGCTCGCAATCGAATCCCTCGAAGGCGACCCTCTCGGCCGCATCGACGACGTAGGGTTCGACCTGCGAGGCGATCAGGCTCGACAGACGGACGCCGCGCGCGGCCGGGCCGATCGCGAGGTCCTGCGATCGCGATATCGACTGAATGCGGGCGCGGTACTGATCGACGAATTCGTCCGTCGAAGCGGCGGCGCGGGCGGTCTGCACAGCGATGCTCTGCAGGATGGCGAGGAGGTTCTTCGAGCGGTGCGAGGTCTGCCGGACGATCGCCTCGAGCGCCGCGACGCGTTTCCGCCGCTCGGTGACGTCGAGCGCGAGGCCGACGATCCCGGTGGCGGCGCCGGTGTGATCTCGCTCGGCTTCAACATAGAACTCGAAATGCTGGCGCGAGCGCGGTCCGTCTACGGCGAACTCCGCCCAATGCGAACGGCCGGTCGACAGCACCTCGCGCTTGACCGCCGCCATCGTCGCCGCAGCGCCCACCGGCAGGATGTCGGCGTCGGTTCTGCCGCGAACATCGCCATCCACGTTCCACGCGGCCGGTGGATTCTCCAGCCAGCGGTAGCGGAGGTCGGTATCCTGATTGAAGAGGGTGATCGACGCGCCGCGAAGCAGGCGGAGGATCGCCCCAGGCGCGACACGCGGCTCGCCCTCAGGCATGCGGGCCGCGAATTCTGTTCTTGCTGTGACGAAGGCCGCGATCCTCCCGGCCAGAGGAATCAGTCCCGCTCGCCGAGGGCGGCGCGTATCGCTGCAACGAGTTCGGCCTCTTGGTAAGGCTTCTGCAGGAGCGGAACATCGACGTTCGGACCTACCGAGTCAAATCCTGTGGCAACGAGTACCGCGATGCCCCGTTCCCTAAGTTCCTCAATTAGCGGCGTCGCATCCTCCTCGCCAAGTCTCAGATCAAGGATGCAAACATCGATGGGCCGGCCGGCCGCGAGCCGCTCGCGCACCTCGGAAACGGTCGCGGCCAAGGTCGCCCGCTGGGCGCCGGCTTCCTCGACCATGCGCTGCACTTCGAGCGCTATCAGATAGGTGTCCTCGACGATAAGGATCGTCAGGCCAGCGAGAGGGCGAGCGTTCAACACCAGCTCCAGCAATAGCCCCTCCGGGCGCCCTTCTTTCACGGCTAAGCGCCCCTGTCGTTAACAAATGACATTGGCCCGCGACGAAAATCATGCCACTGGATTCAAAGGGATTTTCCGGCTGCGATCATGCCAGCGAACTCCACGCCGACCCGGCGCTATCCGTGCGAGAAGTGTCCGCTGCAACGGCTTGACGCGTTCCGCAAGTTCACCCCGGACGAGCTCGCCTTCGTCAGCGGTTTCAAGGCCGGCGAACTGGTCGCCGAAGCCGGCACCACCATTTTCGCGGAGGGAAGCCACAACAGCCACCTTTACACCGTGCTCTCCGGCGCGGCCTTCCGCTTCAAGATGCTGGCGAACGGGCGGCGCCAGATCCTGAACTTCACGCTTCCGGGCGACCTGATCGGCCTGCAGGGCACGCTGCTCGGCGAGATGCAGCACTCGGTGGAAGCGCTTACCGACACGTTGCTCTGCGTCTTCGAGCGTACCCGACTTGCGGAGCTGTACGGCCGCTTCCCGAGCCTTGCGTTCGACATCACCTGGCTCGCGGCCAAGGAGGAGCAGATTCTCGACGAGCATCTTCTCAGCGTCGGCCAAAGGTCGGCGCAGGCGGCGGCCGCCTATCTGCTTCTGTTCATCTTTTCGCGCGCGGAGGTACGCGGGCTAACTCAGGGGAAGTCGTTGACGCTGCCGCTCACGCAGCAGCACGTAGCCGACACGCTCGGCCTTTCGCTCGTCCACACCAACCGGGTGCTGAATCGCCTCTCGCGCCACAGAATCATCAGCTGGCGGAATCGCAAACTCCAGATCACCAGCCGCAAGCGCCTCGCCGAGATTGCGGGATGGGAGCCGCGCCTCACCACGAATCGACCCTACATCTGAGAGCGCTCAGCCCTCGCTCCGCTCGACTCCCTGGATGACCGTCATCAGGGCGCGCGGACTGACCGGCTTCTGCAGGACCGCAACCTCGCCGAACGCGCTGCGCAGGTCGCCGGATCGGTAGCCGGTGCACAGGCAGACAGGGACGCCAAGCGAGCGCAGTTTATCCGCGAGCGGCGCGCTCGACTTGCCTCTGACATCCGCATCGAGGATTGCGAGGTCAGGCTTGTCGGCGGCAGAGAGGGTCGCCGTCGCCTCGTCTATCGTACCGAACGGGCCTACCACCTCGTGCCCGGAATCCTCCACGATCGCGGCGATTTCGTCGGCGATGATGAACTCGTCCTCGACGACCATGACGCGTAACCGTTTGGCCATGGGGATCGAATCTACTCCGCTGCCGCCGCGAGCGGCCGCTCCGGCCCTTCCGCCGCGAAAGGTGTGATCGTTCTCAGCGGAACGGCGATCGTGCATACCAAGCCTTCCTTGCGGAACTCGACGATCGCATTGCCGTCAAGCTCGTAGGCGATCGAGCGCTCGATAAGCATTGAACCAAATCCCCGGTGATCCGGTTCCTTCACCTCCGGACCCTGCGACTCCTGCCAGCGCAGGGTGAGGGCCGGCTCCGCGCCGGCGCGGTCGATGAACCAGCTGACATCCACGACGCCCTGCGGGGATGAAAGAGCCCCGTATTTCGAGGCGTTGGTGCCGAGCTCGTGCATGGCGAGCGCGATCGCGAGCGCCGCCTTCGGATTGAGCCGGAGGCGCGGGCCGGCCGCCCTGATCGCGTTGCCACCGGCGTCGAAGCTCTGCGTCTCCTGCCCGACCAGCGTGCTGAGGTTCGCCCCCTGCCATCGCTCCTCCGCTAACAGCTCGTGCGCGCGCGACATGGCGCCGACCCGGCCGAGCAGCGAGCGCTCGAAGCCCTCGATGGTGCTCTGCGCCTTCGCCGTCCTGCGGATCACCGCCTGAATCACCTGTAGCGTGTTCTTGATGCGGTGATCGAGCTCGCGCATCAGAAGGCGCTGCGCCTGCTCGCTCTCGTAGCGGGCGGTCACGTCGACTGCGGAGGCGACGAGGTTGCTGGTCAGCTCCTTGCAGCGAATCCACAAATCGAAGACGCGCCGGTCGTCGTCGTCGCCGATGCTGAGATCGAAGCGGGCGTCCTCTCCCTTGGCGGCGTCGCTGATCGCGGCGCGGATGCGCTCGGTACCCATATCGCCGCGTCCGTCCGCCAAAAACTCCCAGAACGGACGCCCGACAATATCGCTCTCGGGTCGCCCGAAAGCCGCCGTCACGGCGCGGTTGGAGTTGACGATCGTGCCATCCGGGGTCAGCAGCCAGGCGAGCGGGCCGAGTCCGTCCAGCATCGCCCTGAGCCGTGTGCGGGCCAGCGTGACCTCCTTCGTCTTCTGCGCGGACAGGAGGAAGGCGAGGATCGCGATCGTCGTCGCAAGGCCGAGGCCGACGATCAGCGCGAGCACCCAGCCCCTGATGCTTGTTTCGGTCAGATCCTCGGCGACGGCGACCTTCCAGGAGTGGCCCCCGAGATTGAACGCGCGGCTGCGCTCATCGGCGGCGAGCTTGTCCTCCTTCTCTAGTTCGCTCGTGGACGCAGGCGCACCGACGGAGATGGAGATGCCGGAGACGCCGCTGACGCGGCTTGCCGTCAGCGCCAGCTCGCGGAACGTCAGCGACGCCGTCGCGACGCCGACCACGGTCCCGTTCCGATCTAGAACGGGGTCATAGAGGAGAACCCCTGTTCCGTGCCCGGACGGGAACGGAATCACATCGCTCGCCACCAACTCGAACCGCTGCAGGGCCTCCTTGATATCCGCCGCGCGTTCGGGGCTTGCGGCGACATCCAGCCCGAAGGATGGCTCGGTCCCGTCCGCGAAGAACCCGGATTCGACGATGAAATAGACGGGACGGTCGCGGGCGCGCACCGGCTCTCCCGCCGCGTCGCGCTCCCAGATGCCGAGGGTGGCGGCAGGCTCGGCGCTGAATCGCCTCTCATAGGATGCGCGCGTGTCGCCCTCGACGCGCCGGTAGAAGCCAAGTGAGCGGATCGGCTGAGTCCGGGTCAGCGTTCGCGCGAAGCGGACGAACTGGTCGCTGGTGACCACGTCGGCGGCGTACATCGCCCTGACCGCGCGCACGGCGGTCGCCACCCGGTCGAGCGCAAGCCGGACCGCGGACGAAGCGCTCTCAATTCGGCGCGCGGACTGGGCAACCTCGGCGCGTGAAAGATAGAGATCCGCAAACCAGGCCGCGGATGCCGTCAGCGCCAGGCCGGCGAGAAGCACGATCGCCGGCAATGATCTTTCCCGGATCAAGACGAGCCCCGCCGTCTATGAACCGGACGACGCCGAGCCAGCCAACCCAAACCCTCCCCTAGCAATCTCCATGCGGCCTTCCCTCCGACAGGCGTTCGAAGCTGCGCCGCGGGCGAGCGCACCGCGACCTGGCCCCACCCGCAGCCGACAAAGCTTCAGAGCAGCGGCCGCGCGTCGCGAGACGCTCCTGTTCACGAAACACCGTACACGAACGTCAGCGCGCCGACCACGATGATGGAAAGGGCGATCAAGCCTGACGGCCAGTAGCCCCATTTCGCCGAGTGCGGCCAGACTGGAACCGCCCCGAGCAGCGCGAAAAGCAGGACGATCAGAACGAGCGTGGCGGGGGTCATCTTTGCGCTGCGCGAGACTTCACAACCTGCCCCTTCGGGAACCGGACCGGAGTCCCCAGATTCGAGGCAGAATGCCTCCAGGGTTCCGTTGGTTCCCGCCGCTTGGCGCGATTTCGGCAAAAATTCGGCGCGGAACTCATGAGCGCCCTCTCTCGTTGCAAACCTATCGGTGGCTGGGGGCCGGTTCTGTTGAGGCGGCTCACGAAAAAGCGGCCACGCACAGGCAACCAAGAGGAAGAGAGAGATGATCCGCAAACTTTTGATGACGACCGCCATCTCGTTGATTGCAACGAGCGGAGCCATGGCGGCGGGAGAGCAGAAGCAGGCAGGCGTAAGCCCGGCCGCCCAGGAATATCTGGAGAGCCTGGGCGAGGCTGCGCTTGCGTCGAACGTAATGGGCGCGACCGTCTACACCAGTGAGGCGGACGACGCCGAAGTGATCGGCGACATCAACGACCTGGTCGTCGCGGATGACGGCTCGATCGACGCCGCAGTGATCGGTGTCGGCGGCTTTCTCGGCGTCGGCGAGAAGAACGTCGCTGTAAGCTTCGAGAGCATCCGCTGGGTCGACAAGGACGGCGAGCAGATCGCCGTGCTGGAGACGACGAAGGAGGATCTCGAGGCCGCGCCCGAGTTCGTGCCTGAGGAAACGGCGATGGCGCCGGCCGAGGAACCGCTCGCGGAGGAGCCGGCCGAAGGTGCTGACGACATGGCAGCGGCGCCGGCCGAGGAACCTGCCGAGGGCGCCGACGACATGGCGGCCGCTCCGGCCGAGGAACCAGCCGAAGGCGCTGACATAGCCGAGGCGCCGGCCGAGGGCGCCGACGTGGCAGAGGCGCCTGCGGAGGAGCCTGCGGAAGCCACCGAGGACTTGGCGGCCGCTCCGGCGGAAGAGCCGGCAGAGGGCACCTACACCGAAGAGCCAGCCGAGGGCGCCGACGTAGCCGAGGCGCCGGCCGAGGAGCCTGCAGCGGGCGCCGAGGTGGCCGAAGCGCCTGCGGAGGAACCGGCGGAGGCGACCGAGGACCTCGCAGCGGCCCCGGCCGAGGAGCCTGCCGAGGGCACCGACGTCGCCGAGGTTCCGGCCGAGGAGCCGGCCGCGGGGACCGACATTGCCCAGGCGCCGGTGGAAGAGCCGCTCACGCAGCCCGACCCAAGCATGGCGCCGACAGACCAAGCGACCGGGCCGGTTCTGACCGATGTCACGGGCGGCTCGATCAGCGCGGAGCAGATGATCGGCGCGACGGTCTACGCGCAGGGCGACGAGAACGTGGGCGATGTCGGCGACGTTCGCCTGATGGCGGATGGCAGCGGGATCGACGCGGTCATCATCGATGTCGGCGGTTTCCTCGGCATAGGCGAGAAGCCGGTGGCGCTCGCGTTCGAGGCGTTGACGTTCAAGACGGACGAGTCCGGTTCGCTGTACGTCTACACGGACTTCACGCGCGACGAGCTCGACGCGGCGCCGGAATACGACGAGACGGCGTACGAAGCCGAGCGCGAAACGATGCGGCTGTCGCTGCGCGAGTAGCGCATTCGGTCCGCTGA
>JBOHKB010000302.1:0-5011 GCA_050728815.1 Propylenella sp. | reverse complement strand
GTCCGGTACGGCGTCGGGGCGCTTTCGCCGCGGCGTCGGGATCGCTGCCGCCAATTGGATCTATTTCTGGAAGCTTGGCTCCGAAGTGGAACTTGCGCTCAAGGACGGCCGGCTCACCGCAAGCATTTCGACCCAGGACATCGGCACCGGAGTCCGCAGCGTCATCGCCACCACGGTAGCTCGCGCCTTCGGTCTGCCGCCGGCCGCGGTCGGCGTGCGGATCGGCGACTCGCGGCTGCCTAATGGACCGCATGCCGGCGGCAGCTGCTCGACAGCCTCCGTCGTTCCGGCGGCACTCGATGCGGCGGAGCGGATGAAGTCAGCGTTGCGGGCAAAGTCCAACCGCGACGTTGGGGAGCGACCGGACTGGGCGACCGTGCTTTCCGCAGCGCCGGATACAGTCGTGCTGGGGCGGCGCGAAAAGGATGCGGAGACTGCGGCCGGCATCGCGTCGCCGGTCGACGCGGCCGGTGTTGTGGGCAAAGTCGCAAAGTGGGTGACACGCTATTTCAATCAGCTTGAAACCGGAAAAGGTGCGCCCGGCGCCATCCATGTCGCTGAAGTCGAGGTGGATACGCTCCTTGCCCACGTACAGGTCGTCGGCGCCTATAGCGGGGTTGCCGTCGGGCGACTCGCCAGCCCTGCGCTCGCCCGCAACCAGATCGCCGGTTCGATCATCCAAGGAATAGGATATGCACTCTACGAAACCCGCGAGATCGACGTCGCGTCGGGGCAGGTATTGACGACCGGCCTTGAGGACTACCGCATTCCCGGGATCGCCGACACGCCCGAAATCGAGATTCATTTTGACGAAGAGGGCTTCGAGCATGTGCCTGGAGGCGGAGTGGGCCTCGGCGAGGTGGCGGGAATTCCGGTAGCGGCAGCCATTGCCAACGCGATTCAGAATGCGATCGGCGTCAGGCCCTACGAGATCCCGGTTCAGCCCGATCGACTGCTCGCGGCCATCGACCGCGCCACGCCGGCATGACTCCAGAGGCCGTGCATAGGCCAGAGATGCGCGCCGGGGGCACCGACCTTTCCGAACGCCGGCGTTCCGGGGTGTCACGGGGCGCGATTGACGTTCTGAGGCCAACCAAGGCGATGACCGAGATCGCCTGGGGCGGGAGCGGCGCCGCAAGCCTTGGCGCGGCCGTCACTATTGAAGCGATCGCGGCCGACCCGACCGTCAGGCGCGCCTATCCCGGTCTCGCTGCCGCGGCCGGCAGCCTTGCGACACCGCAGATTCGCGCCGTCGGGACCGTCGGCGGCAACATCGCGCAACGCTCCCGCTGCTGGTACTTTCGGAACCCGCACTTCAGCTGCCTGAAAAAGGGGGGTTCGACCTGCCCTGCCCGGCCGGGCAATCATCGCTATGGCGTGGCGTTCGACCTCGGCCCCTGTGTCGCTCCGCATCCCTCAACGCTCGGAGCGGCGCTCTCCGCCTACGAAGCGCGCGTAACGACCGATCGCCGAGCCAACCTGCCGATAGCGTTTTTTTTCGGCGACGGCTCGGACGGTTCGGCCGATAATACCCTGGCCGACGGCGAGCGGATCCTCTCCATCGATCTTCCGCAACCGATCGCCGGCGAACGTGCGGTCTACCAGCGAGCGATCAGCCGCACCTTTGCCGAGTGGCCGTTGGTCGAGGCGGTCATCCGCATTGTGCCGGCGGGTGACGGGATCGCCTTTGCTCGCGTCGGCGTCGGCGGCGTCGCGCCAGTGCCGCTCCGCCTGACCGAAGTGGAGAATGTGCTGCTCAACCGGCGTTTCGACGAAGCAGTCATCGCCGCGGCCGTCAAGACAGCCAGTCGGGGCGCCACTCCGCTGCCGATGACCGGCTACAAGGTCGTTCTGCTCGAAGGTCTCATCGCGGATCTGCTCGAACGTCTGCGATCAGCCCGCCGCTACAGCGATAGCATGATGATTGGAATTCCACGCTTCTGACGCCCAGCTCTTTGAGATGCATCAAGGACCGGGGTGCCAGTCTCCAAAAGATGCGCGACAGAGCGTAAGCGGAGCCTCGGAGGAACTACAATCGTGACCCGCGACATGACGCCGAGGGTCGATCTGACCCGCCACCTGGGCGTCGGGCCCGTGCGCCGGCGCCGGCCGATCTATGTCGACTTCTTGCCGCCCTGCAATGCCGCCTGCCCGGCCGGCGAGAACATCCAGGCGTGGCTCGAGCGCGCCCAGGCGGGCAAGTTCCGCGAGGCGTGGGAAACGCTGATCCGCGACAACCCCATGCCGGCCGTCCACGGCCGCGTCTGCTATCACCCCTGCGAGAGCTCCTGTAACCGCCGCGAGCTGGACAGCGCGGTCGGCATCCACGCCGTCGAGCGTTTTCTCGGCGATATGGCGGCGCGCGAAGCCTGGGCGAACCCGAGGCCCGCACCGCCGAGCGGCAAGCGTGTGCTCGTCGTCGGCGCCGGGCCGAGCGGCCTGTCGGCCGCCTGGCATCTCGCCTGCCTTGGCCATGGCGTCGAAATCCGCGACGCCGGGCCGCTCCCCGGCGGCATGCTGCATTTCGGCATCCCCGCTTACCGCCTGCCGCGCGAGGACCTGATGAAGGAGGTCCGGCGGATTGAGGCGATGGGGGTGAAAATCCTTCTCAACCATCGCGTGGACGACGTTCTGGAAGAACAGCAGGAGGGAGGGTTCGACGCGGTCTTCATCGCGATCGGGGCGCACCTCTCGAAGCGCGTCGACATCCCGATGCGGGACGCCGTGAAGGTGCTCGACGCGGTGAAGCTGCTTCGCGACGTGGAGACCGGCGAGCCGCCGCTCCTCGGCCGGCGCGTGCTCGTCTATGGCGGCGGAAACACCGCGATGGACGCGGCGCGCACGGCGCGCCGACTTGGCGCCGACGAGGCCATGATCGTCTACCGCCGTGACCGCGCCCACATGCCGGCGCACGAATTCGAAGCCGACGAAGCGATCGCCGAAGGCGTGAAGATCAAGTGGCTGACTTCGATCAAGGAAATAGAGGGCGGCGACTTCACCGTCGAAAAGATGAGGATCGGTGAGGATGGGCGCGCTGTGCCCACAGGCGAATTCGAGACGCTGCAGGCGGACGCAGTGGTGCTCGCGCTCGGCCAGGAGGCCGACAGCCGCTTCCTGCGCAAGATCCCAGAGATTGAATTCCAGGCCGACGGCACGGTGATCGTCGGCCCCAACATGATGACGGGCCGGCCGGGCATCTTCGCCGGCGGCGACATGGTGCCGGCGCAGCGGTCGGTCACCGTCGCCACCGGTCACGGCAAGAAGGCGGCGCGCCACATCGACGCCTGGCTCCGGGGCATGACCTACCGCCCGACCGAGAAGCACCCGGTCATCGACTTCGCCGGGCTCAACCTGCCGATCTATTCCGACGCCCTGCCCTCGGCCGAACGGCACCTGCCGGTCGAGGCGCGCGCCGAAAGTTTCGAGGAGATCGTGACCGGCCTCGGCGCATCCGAGGCGCTGCACGAAGCGCGGCGCTGCCTCTCCTGCGGCAATTGCTTCGAATGCGACAATTGCTTCGCCGCCTGCCCGGAGGACGCCATCCAAAAACTCGGGCCGGGCCGCCGATACCGGATCGACTACGACATTTGCACGGGCTGCGCCGTCTGCGTCGAGCAGTGCCCGTGCCACGCCATGGAGATGATCCCGGAGCCGACCTAGGGCTTTGCCCGCGGCCAGGGAGAAGGATTTCGCGATGGACACGATGACGACGATGGACGGCAACACGGCAGTCGCTCACGTGGCCTACCGCGTCAACGAGGTGTGCGCGATCTATCCGATCACGCCGTCCTCGACCATGGCGGAGCTGGCGGACCAATGGGTTGCAGAAGGCGTCCGCAACATCTGGGGCAACCTGCCTGTCGTGCAGGAGATGCAGAGCGAAAGCGGCGCCGCCGGCGCCGTCCACGGCGCGCTCCAGTCCGGCGCTATGACGACGACTTTCACGGCGTCGCAGGGCCTGATGCTGATGCTCCCCAACATGTTCAAGATCGCCGGGGAGCTGACGCCGACCGTGTTCCATGTCGCGGCGCGCTCGATCGCCACCTCGGCGCTCTCCATCTTCGGCGATCATTCCGACGTTATGGCGGTGCGCTCCACCGGCTTCGCCATGCTCGCCTCGGGCAGCGTGCAGGAGGCGCACGACCTGGCGCTCATCGCGCAGGCGGCGACGCTCAAGGCGCGCGTGCCGTTCCTGCATTTCTTCGACGGCTTCCGTACGTCGCATGAACTGAACACGCTGTCGCTGATCGGCGACGACGAAATCCGCACCATGATCGACGACGAGCTGGTCCGCGCCCACCGGGCGCGGGCGCTAAGCCCTGAGCATCCATTCGTGCGCGGCACGGCGCACAATCCCGACACTTTCTTCCAGGCGCGCGAAGCGGTGAACCCATTCTATGCGGCGACGCCGGCGATCGTCGCGGAGGCGATGGAGCGCTTCGCCGCGATTGTCGGGCGGAGCTACCGCCTGTTCGAGTATGAGGGCGCGCCCGATGCGGAGCGGGTGCTGATCCTGATCGGCTCCGGCGCGGAGACGGCGCGCGAGACGGTGAAAGCGCTGACGGCCCGGGGCGAAAAGGTCGGAGTGGTGCAGGTCCGGCTCTACCGCCCGTTCTCAGCCGAGCATTTTCTTGCCGCTCTTCCCGGCAGCGTGGCCTCCATCGGCGTCCTGGAGCGGACCAAGGAACCGGGCGCTCCGGGCGAGCCGCTCTACCTCGACGTCGTCACCACGCTTGCCGACGCCGTCGGGCGCAGTGCGCGGCCGTTCATGCCGCGCGTTGTCGGCGGCCGTTACGGCCTCTCCTCCAAGGACTTTACGCCGGCGATGGCGAAATCCGTCTTCGACGGGCTGAAGCGGCGGAACAGCGGCAGCGCGATCGGCCTCAGGAACGGCTTCACCGTCGGCATCGACGACGACCTGAGCGGTGCGAGCATTGCGGTCGATACCAGCTTCTCGATCGAACCGGACAGTGTGACGCGCGCCGTCTTCTACGGGCTCGGCGCCGACGGG
>JBOHKB010000301.1:0-10783 GCA_050728815.1 Propylenella sp. | reverse complement strand
GCGGCTTCGGCCGGCTTCTGCTCCGGCGTGGCGGCGGCGGCTTCGGCCGGCTTCTGCTCCGGCGTGGCGGCGGCGGCTTCGGCCGGCTTCTGCTCCGGCGTGGCGGCGGCAGTTTCGGCCGGCTTCTGCTCCGGCGTAGCGGCGGCGGCTTCCGCCGGCTTCTGTTCGGTCGTAGCCGCAGCCTCTTGCTCCGCCGCCCGGCCCGAATCGTCGGTCACGGCGATCTGTCGCGGCGCTATCGCCCGCGTGACGTAGTCGTCATAGGAGCGGAACGTCGTGTAGGCGGCCTGCTCAAAGTGGTGCTCGATGCCGCGCACCTGATTCTTGGTGGCGTTGCACTTGGCGATCACCGTCTCCTTGCCAGGATCCTGGAAGCGGAAGCGGAACCCGCTGATCTCGGCGCCCGGAAGCGTGAAGGTTTTGCCCGCCACGATCCGATTGTTGTTGTTGAACTTGTTCGGGAAGAGGACGGTGGTGCTCCCCTTCTCGTCGACGTTGATCAAGGTTAGGAAGCAGTCCTTCTCCGCGATCACCGAGAAGGTCAGCTCCGAGCCGACCTTGAAGTCCAGGCCGTTCGGGAAGAGCGCGAGATTGAAGCGCTTCGTGCTCTCCGGATTGCTCGCCGCCACTTTCGCCTTGTCCTCACGGAGATCAGTGGCGGTGTGGTCGGTGATTTCGTTCACCAGCCCGGCGAAAAGCTCCACGAACTGATCGCGCGGCATCAGGTTGAATTGCAGCCGCTGCTTGAGCGCGTAGCTGTCGGCGCTCCCCTTGTTGAGGCGCTCTTCGAACTCTGCAACGTCCATACCCATCTCGGCTGCGGCCTGAGGCATCGTGAGATCGCGCTCGAAGCGCAGGAAGAGCGAGCTCACGATCTCTTCGCCCGAAAGCGAAAGCGCGGGATCGACGCCGGCCTCTTCGAGCGCTTCGTTGAAGCGGTCGTAGTCAGCTTGCATCAGCGCCTGCATCTCTTCCTTCGGCGGGAAGATCTCCTCGACGATTTCGCGCGCATCCTTCGGCAGCGCAAAGTTGCCGAGCGCGTAGTCGCGGACCTGGTCCTCCTTGAACTGGATGCCCCGGCTGTGACAGCTCATGCAGGAGATGCCGTTAGTGACGGCCTGGTCGCGGCGCGATGGATCCTGAACGATCTGCGTGGGGCCGGTGGTAAGCCGCTTTCCGTCGCCCGTGGCGAGGAAATAGGCCTGCAGTCCGTTCGGCAGGCTAAAGATGATTTCGCCGCCGTCATGCACGAAGCCGAACTGGTCGGAGAACGCCGCGAACGCCTTCTGTGGTCCGAGCGGGTTCAGGAAGAAGCTCTGCTTCTCCTTGTTGCCGGCGAAATCGAACGACTCCCAGTAGGCGCCGGTGCTCAGCGAATGCCGCTCGATCATCCGGTTGTTGCGCGAGACGCCGGACTGCTGGAAGCCGGCCCGAGCTATCTTCAGGTCGGCGCGGTTCTTGGCCACGTCAATGCCGAGCTTCTTCTCCAGCTCAGCCGCAGTCTCCGGCAAATCGAGGATCGTGTAGTAAAGCGGCGGCTTGGACCCTGTGTAGCCGAACCAATCGGCGCGGACGAAGGGCACCTTCGCCTTGGTCTCGGTCTGCAACGCCGTCATGAAGGGACTGTCGTATTCGACGAAATACGGATTGGACTTTTCGACCTCTTTCCAGGTGTCCTCGTCCCAGCCGAGATCGCTTATGTCGACGCGGAAAATCGTTTTCACCTCGTCGATCGGCACGGGGATCATCATCGCCGACTCGGTCGACAGCGAGTTCAGGAGCTTGGACAGCGCCTGACGGTAGATCTCCATCTCCGCATCGGTGTCGCCGACGTTGTAGAGGTGGGTGAGCGTGAAGTAGCGCATGCGCGGACGCTCGATGTCCGACAGCTGCGACAGGTCGTCGTTCATCGCCCGCAGCATCGTCTCGTCGTCGATGAACTCGCGGCTGGCGATCGTGGCGGTCGCGGCGCCGGCCAGCGATTCGATCCACGTCGCGATCGCCTTCGCCTCGTCCGCCGACGGACCGAAGACGGTCGCATAGTCCATGTCCTTCGGCATCGACTGGTTGATGATGCGGGTATAGACCTGCGACGCGTTCGGATTGCCAGCCTGGATGTATTCGGGATTGCGCGCCAGAGCCTCGAGATCGAGGATGTAGCCGAACCCGCCGGCGGGCTTCTCGCGTTCGATCAGGTTGCCGTCCTGGTGGCAGCGCGAGCAATGGTCGGTGAAGACCTTCAGCGCCGCGGCGGCAGGATCGTCCTGAGCTGCGGCAACCGATGAAATGACGCTGAGCGTCGCGGAAAAGCAGACAAGTCCCAACCCACGCATAAGAGCCTCCGGCCAAAAAATGTTCAGGTCGCGAGCCCGCCGAAGCGGGGAGTCCCACCAGCGATCGATTCTCTGCTTTCTTCTGTCTTTCGTTACCTCCGGCGCAGGCCGTGGAGCCTAGCACCGAACATCGCAGTCGCATTCTGAATGAGCGCTGAATGATTATTACGCAAATCGCCGTTCGGGTCGATAGACGGCGGGCGCCGCGGCGCGCGGCCGGTCTTGCGGGGCACGGCTGGAAGGCGGCTAACGAACGGTTACGGAAGCATGGAGGTCAGGGCGAATCGCGCCGTTCCGCGCGCGGCGTCAGGCGTCGCTTCCGTGCGCGGCGGCGGTGCGGGCCTGGATATCGCGGAGCACGCTCAGCTCCTCGGCGGTCGGCGCAGGCGTCTCGGCAAGCTCGCCGGCGAACTTCAACTGCCAGCCGCATTGCTCCTGCGTCTGCTCGCGGGTTACGCCGGGATAGAGCGCCGTGACCGTCAGCTCGGAGCTCCGCGGATCGGGCTCCAGCACGCAGAGATCGGTGATCACCTCGGTCGGCCCCTTCGTCGTCACGCCGAGCTTCCGCCGCGTGTCCGGCCCCGAGCCGTGGCCGAGCGACGTCACGAACGGGAGTTTCTCCACGAAGCCGCGCCGGCTCATCGCCATCGTGATGAAGATTTCTCCACAATGCGTGGCGATCTCCGGCGCGCCGCCGCCGCCGGGGAGCCGCACCTTGGGCTTGGAGTATTCGCCGACGACGGTGGTGTTGAGATTGGCGAAGCGGTCGATCTGCGCGCCGCCCAGGAAGCCGACCGTGATGCGGCCGCCCTGCAGCCAGTAGCGGAACATTTCCGGCACCGCCACGGTGGTCAGCGCCGTGTCGCAGAGCTCGCCGTCACCGATCGAAAGGGGCAGCACGTTCGGCCTCGTGCCGATCGTGCCGGATTCGTAGATGAGCGTGATGTCCGGCGCGTGGGTGAGGCGGGCGAGGTTGCAGGCGGCTGATGGCGCGCCGATGCCTACGAACACCACGTCGTCGTTCTTCAGCGCCCGCGCCGCGACAACGGTCATCATCTCGGTGGAGGTGTAGGAAGGGGAGGAGGAGGTCATTGGCGCCGCCGCGATTCCTCTCCCCCTTGCGGGGAGGGGCTAGGGGAGGGGTTGCGCAGGTGAGGTCGAACCGCCTCCTCGATCAGAGCGAAGGCGCGTTCGACGTTCGCGATGGCATCCGAATCCCTGACGCGAATGACCCGAAATCCGCGCGATCGCAAGAAGGTGTCCTTTGCCAGATCATGGTCGACCCGGCCGGACAGGTCATGAGACGCGCCATCGACCTCGATGACGATTCGAGCGGACAGCCAAGCGAAGTCGACGACGTAGGGGCCGATAGGAGTCTCCCGCCGGAAACGAGCGCCGTATGGTCGAAAGGCTCGGAGATATCCCTGCACGGCCTTCTCGCCGAGTGTTCGCGACTTCCGCAGCTGCTGTGCACGAATGCGAACGCGTTGTTCGATCACTGACCGGGGCATGCGCCACCCCTCCCCCAGCCCCTGCCCGCAAGGGGGAGGGGAGTCCCTGCGTCGGCACTCATACAGCTCGCTTTGCGTACTGCGCAAAATCCTCGGGCGTCTTACGCATCACATTCTCCTCGATCCACTTCTGGAACGTCTCCCGCTCGCGCGCGATCGCGTCCCACGCCTTGTAAAATACGTTGGCGCGCTTGTAGTAGCCGTGGGCGTAGGAGGGGAACGCGCCACCCGGCACCACCGCAATCGCGCTCACCGTCCATGCCGGCAGGATCACGGCGTTCGGGCTGCGCGGGCCGAAATCCTCCACAACCTCCTCTACTGTAACGATCGACCTCTTGGCCGCGAGCACCGCCTCCTTCTGCACGCCGACGATCCCCTCCAGCATCACGTTGCCGGCGCGGTCGGCGCGCTGCGCGTGGATGATCGCGACGTCGGGCCGGATCGCCGGCACCGTCGCCAGCACTTCGCCGGTATAGGGGCAGGTTACCGAGCGGATCGCGGGGTTCACCTTGGGAAGGTCGACACCCTTGTAGCCGCGAAAGACCGCGAACGGCAGTTTTGCAGCGCCGGCCTCGTAGGCATTGGCCATGGCCGCGTGGCTATGCTCTTCGAGCGCGAGCGGCTGCGGCCAGCCGTTCTCCACTGCGTCGCGCAGGCGGTGGAGCGAACCGACGCCCGGATTGCCGCCCCAGGAGAAGACGAGCTTCTCCGCGCAGCCCATTCCGATCAGCAGGTCGTAGATCAGGTCGGGCGTCATGCGGATGAGCGTCAGCCGCTTCCGCCCCTGGCGGATGACCTCGTGCCCGGCGGCGAAGGGAATGAGATGAGTGAAGCCCTCCATGGCGGTTGTGTCGCCGTCGTTCAGGTGCCGGCTCACCGCTTCGGGGAGTGACAGGAATTCGGCCATGCTGGGCCGATCTTGGTAGTTCGTTTGCCCGGCGCGTCAAGCAAGCCGCGTGAGCCCGGAGGACCACAGAGGGCAGGCTGGCGCGGCGGCGCATCGAGGCGGCCTTGTCTGTTAAGCAGTTGCTTCTAAGACCTGTGCCTGCAACGGCTTGTCCCGCTTCTGAAACATCGATTCGAACGAGATGCTGCGCAGGCTCTACCAGCAGACCATGTCCCTCGCCGGAAGCCGCAAGGCGCCGGCCTGGCTCGCCGTCATCTCCTTCACGGAAAGCTCGGTCTTTCCGATTCCGCCCGACGTCGTTCTCGCGCCGATGGTGCTCGCGCGCCCCGAAAGGGCCTATTGGTACGCCACGCTTTGCACGATCGCGTCAGTGCTCGGCGGCATTCTCGGCTACGTGATCGGGTACTTCCTGGGCGACCTGGGGCAGGCTTTGCTTGCGCTGATGGGTCACAGCGAGGGCCTGGAGACGTTTCAGGCGTGGTACGCCGAGTGGGGGCTGTGGGTAATCCTCATCAAGGGCGCGACGCCGATCCCCTACAAGCTGGTCACGATCACCTCGGGCTTGGCGGCCTTCAATTTCCCGGTCTTCATCATCGCCTCGGTCGTGACGCGCGCGGCAAGGTTCTTCCTCGTCGCTTTCTTCCTGAAGCAGTTTGGCCCGTCCATTCTCCCCGTCATCGAACGCCGCATCTATCTTGTGACAGGCGCGTTCGTCGGCGTGTTGATCCTCGGGTTTCTTGCCGTGCGCCTCAGTTGACGCCGCGCCCGTTCAGGAAAGCCAGTGCGGCAGCGCGAGCGTGATCGCCGGAAAGGCGACAAGCAGCGTCACGCGGACGATCTCCGACGCGAAGAACGGGATGACGCCCTTGAAGGTCTCGCGCATCGGCACGTCCGGCGCCAGCGAATTGATGATGAACACGTTGAGGCCGACCGGCGGAGTGATCAGCCCTAGCTCGACGACGATCAGCGTGATGATGCCGTACCAGATCTTCAGGTCGTCGACCGACAATCCAAAATCCAGCCCGACCACGACCGGCCAGAAGAACGGCGTCGCGAGGATGATCATCGAGAGGCTGTCCATCAGGCAGCCTAGGATCAGATAGATGATGATGACCCACACCAGGACCATGATCGGCGACATGCCACTGTCCTGCAGGATCGCCGCCACCGATTGCGGCACGCCGGCGCGGGACATGAAGATCGAAAGGAGAGCGGCGCCGAGCAGGATCAGGTAGATCATGGCGGTGGTGCGCGTGGTCTCGAGAAGCGCATCGATCGAGTCGCTCCAGGAAAGGCGGCGCATCCCATAGCCGTGAAGCGCCACCAGGAACACGCCGATCGCCGCCGCCGGGGTGGGATTGTAAAGGCCTGCGTAGATTCCACCGATCACGACGCCGAAGATCACGAAGATCGGGACGACCCCGAGGGTCGCCTCCCATCTTTCACGCGGTGAAATCGGCTCGGAGATGGGGCCGGCCTCCGGCCGGAACGCGACATAGATCGCAATCGTCACGATGAAGAAAAGCACGGCTATCAGCCCCGGTATCAGCGCGGCCATGAAGAGCGTGACGATGTTCGCCTCTATGATGATGGCGTAGACGATGAGCACCACAGAGGGCGGGATCAGGATGCCGAGGGTGCCGCCGGCGGCGAGCGTTCCGGTCGCCAGCGAAGGCGCATAGTTGAGCCGCCGCAGCTGCGGCAGCGCCACGGTGCCCATCGTGGAGGCGGTGGCGAGCGAGGAGCCGCACACCGCGCCAAAGCCGCCGCAGGCCGCGACGGTCGCCATAGCCACGCCGCCGCGAAAACGGCCGAGCCAGGCATTGCCGGCGCGGAAGAGGTCGCGACTGAGGCCGGAGCGGGACGCGAGCGCTCCCATCAGCACGAACATCGGAAGGACGGAGAGGTCGTAGTTCGAGAAGGTCGAGTAGGCGAGATCTTTGAGCTGGAAGAGGACGACCCGCGGCCCGGAAAGGAGGCTGGTGCCGGCGACGCCGACGAGGAGCATCGAATAGGCGATTGGCACCCTGACGACGATCAGGAGCAGCATGGCGGCCAGGCCGGCCGTGCCGATCGCGATGTTCCACGTCATGCGACCCCCCAGCTGCCAAGCGCAGGCCGCTTTATGCGATCGGCTTCCCGCTCCGGATGCCGTGCCATCCTTCGCCGGCCGTAATCAGGGCTGCCACTAAGAGAAGCAAAAGCGAAACGAGGGCCGGCGGGAACGCCGTCCACAGCGGTATGGGCAGCGACACCATCACCTCGCGATACTGGATGTAGTCGAGCATGCCAAGGCGCATCTGCCAGAAGAGGACGACCGCGAAGACAGCGGCGATGACCGACGCCAGAAGCACCATCGCAGCCTTGGTTCGGGGGCCTGCGCGCTCGGTGAAGATGTCCACCGTCACGTTGCCTAGAGTGAGCTGGCACCAGGGCAGGAATGCAAAGGCAGCGATCGCGACGCCGTGCTTGACGATCTCGTAGTCGCCGCGGAAGGGGCGATTGAAGAACAGGTTGGACAAGGCGCTCGCCGCAGTCATCAGGACAAGGCCGACAAGCACGAGCCCACCGAGCAGGGCCCAATACCTTATTATTGCGCGGGCGATGCCGATCGGCCCCGCCCGCGCCTTCGTTTCCTGACCGATCCGACCGCCAACGGCCATGTCGGGGGCTTACGTCTCGCTGGCGTGACTTGCGATCGCTGCCTTGGCGGCGTCGTAGAGCGCCTGACCGTCGATACCATTGGCGGTGACTTCGTCGATCCAACGCTTGTTCACGGGCTCCATCGCGTCGCGGAAGGCCTGCATCTCGTCTTCCGTCAGCACGATCAGCTCGTTGCCGTCGGCAAGCGCAACCTTGATGCCGCCCTCTTCGGAGTCCCGCCACGCCCGGCCGACCTCGCGTGCGTAGTCCTCGCCCGAGTTCTTGTCGATGACCGCCTTCAGATCGTCGGGAAGGCTGTCGTAGCTCGCCTGGTTCATCGAGATCTGGAAGGTCGAGGTCCCGAAGCGCTCATGGTTCGGCCCCTCGATCTGGTACTGCGTCAGTTCCTGGAACTTGAAGGGCGGGATGATCTCCCACGGAATGAGTGCCCCATCGACCGCGCCGGTGGAGAGCGCCTGCGCCAGGTCGGGGATCGGCATGCCGACCGGGGTTGCGCCGAGCGCCTCGATGATCCACGCGCCGGTGCGGGTCGGGATGCGCATCTTCTTGCCGGCGAGGTCGGCCGGCGAGCGAACCGGGGTGTCGCGCATCTGGATGCCCTGTCCGGCGTGGACATGCAGAACGATGATGTGAACGCCCTCGTACTCCGGAGCGAGGTGCTGGTCGAACAGATCGCGCATGGCCAGATTGGCGGCGATGAGGTTGCCGCTGTAGACGCCCGGAAGCTCGAACACTTCGGTCCGCGGGAAAAGTTCGGGCGTGTAGCCGTTCACCGTCCAGACGAGGTCGACGACGCCGTCGCGCACCTGGCGGACCAGCTGCGGCGGCGTGCCGCCGAGCGACATCGCCGGATAGATCTCGATCTTGATGCGGCCGCCAGACTCCTCCTGCACCCTGTTGACCCAGGGCTCGATCATGTTGACCTGAGCGGGCGATTTGGGGCCGAGGATGTGATGCAGCTTGAAGGTGAATTCCTGGGCCCGGGCCTCTCGGAGCACGAACGGCGTGGCAAGTGCGCCGCCCGCCGCGCCAATGAATTGTCTGCGATTGAACATTATGGTCACCCTCCCATGACGATGGTACTGATCCGGTCGCGTTGGACCGTGGTTCGCTTTCCGCCGCGCCTATACCAGGAAAACCGGCTACTCGGCGAATTTTCCCAGGATGTTTCCGGGAATTGACCGCCTCTGTCCAGATAGTTTTGTCTCTAACCATGTGTGAGATTGGGTTGCGTAAAACGATTTTAAGAAATCCTCCACGCCGAATTCCGCTCGATCGGCCATCCAAGGTCTTCGCCGCCGGGCGCGCCAGACTCCGGCCGTGGATAGCTCGGAAGCCGTAATCTAATGGGAGAATTGAGTTTTCAGCCGTCTCGGTTCGGGGATGCCGACGCTCTGCGCACGCTGCAGATCACGCGCCTCAAGGAGACGCTCCGCCGCGCGTATGAGCGCGTGCCGTATTACAGAAATTTGTTCGACTCGGCGGGCATAACCCCGGCGGACATCGCTGGGCTCGACGATCTGTCCTCGCTCCCGTTCACGACGAAGGACGCGCTCCGCGAGACTTATCCCTTCGGGATGTTCGCGGTGCCGCTGGGCGAGATCGCACGCATCCACGCATCGAGCGGCACGACCGGCAAGCCGACAGTGGTCGGCTACACGCAGGGCGACATGGAGGTCTGGGCGGAGCTGATGGCTCGCTCGTTCCAGGTGACCGGCGCGCGGCCGGGCGAGATCGTCCACAACGCAATTCCCTACGGGCTCTTCACCGGCGGGCTCGGCTGGCACGGAGGCGCGGAACGCTTCGGCGTGGCGGTCATTCCGGCGAGCGGCGGGGCGACCGAGCGCCACGTCCAGCTCATCGCCGACCTTCGCCCGGACATCTTGCTCGGCACGCCGTCCTATCTGCTCGTTATCGCCGATGCGCTGGCGGCGCATGGGATCGGGCCGGTGGAGTGCAGCCTGCGGCTCGCTATGTTCGGAGCGGAGCCGTGCTCGGAGGCGATGCGGGCGGAGATCGAAGAGCGCCTGGGGGTCGAGGCCTACGATTCCTACGGTCTGTCGGAACTGATCGGCCCGGGCGTCGCCCAGGAAGTTCCCGGCGACAAGGGTTTTCTGACGCTCTGGGAGGATTGCTTCCTGCCCGAGATCATCGATCCGGAGACCGGCGAGGTGCCGCCTGAGGGCGAGCCTGGCGAGCTGGTGCTGACTACGCTCGCCAAGGAGGCGATGCCAATCGTGCGCTACCGCACGCGCGACCGCACGCGCTTGCTCCCCGGCAAGGGGATGCCGTTCCGCCGGATCGAGCGCATCGCCGGGCGCACCGACGACATGATCATCATCCGCGGCGTGAACGTGTTTCCGTCGCAGATCGAGGAGGTGATCGCGGGCGACCCGGAGCTTGCGCCGCATTACCTAGTCGAAGTCTCACGCCCCGCTCGCCTTGACCAGCTCACGATCCGGGTCGAATGCCGCGGTGCGCCGGAGGCCGAACGCGGGGCGCTTGCGAGGAAGACCGAAACGCGCATCAGGAATGTGCTCGGCGTTTCCGCCACGGTATCCGTCGAGGCGCCGGGCACGATCGAGCGCTCGACCGGCAAGGCCAAGCGGATCGTCGATCTCAGGCCACGCCAGTAAGGGGAGGGGAGGGTGGCGAACGCCAAACCTAAAGCGCATGGCGGGCAGGCAGCCGAGGCCGCGCCCCTGCCGAGCGGCGCGGCGGTGGAGGACTGGGCGCGCTCCGAGCCGGAGAGCACGGGAGACTTCGACAGAGACAGCACGCGTTACTCGGCCTTCTGGCAGCGCGCCGCGGCGCTTATCAGTGCGCTTCCGCCGAAGAAGCGGCGGAGCGACACGGAAGCGGGGGTCGCGGCGCGCATTCTCGCCACTGCGCGCGCCAGCCGCGAGCGATTTCTCGCGGCCCATGCCGCCGCCGTCTACGACTCGCTGACCCAGAATCGCTCGCGCTTCATGCGGCTCGAGGAGCTGGTGTTTGCCGCCGCTGTGCTGGTGCCGGGCCTCACTCCGACCCGCGATCAAGTGGCGGCCCAGGACGGCCTTCTGCTTTCGGAGCGTGAGGGTCATGAGGTCGATCAGGGGATTTTTCTCGCGCATGTCCTCGCCGACGAGCGGCGCGGGACGCATCTCTGCCACTCGATGCTGCTGCAGCGCCCGGAGGCGGCGGAGCTTGCATCGCGCTTCGCCAAGGACGGCGTCCTCGACCTCGGCGTGGCGCGGCTGGAGCGTCGCGGCAAGGCGGTGCACCTCCTCGCGTCCAACCCGCGCTTCCTGAACGCCGAGGACTGGACGACGCTGGCGCTGACGGAGACCGCCGTCGATGTCGCGATCCTCGACAAGGCGAGCGCGATC
>JBOHKB010000300.1:0-13967 GCA_050728815.1 Propylenella sp. | reverse complement strand
CGATAGGCCCTTCCGCGCGCAACCAGTTCCTCCGCCACTTCGCGGTGGCGCGCGGCGCGGGCGAATTGCGAGATCGGCTCCCCCGCCCAGTCGAGCCCGAGCCAGGTGAGCCCGTCCATGATGGCGGCGATCGCCGCGTCGGTGGAGCGGGCCCGGTCGGTATCCTCGATGCGGAGCAGCATCGTGCCGCCTGTGTGCCGGGCGTAAAGCCAGTTGAAGAGCGCCGTCCGCGCGCCGCCGATATGTAGGAAGCCGGTGGGCGAAGGGGCGAAGCGGACGACGACCGGAGAGGGCATGGCGGGGGCGGGTTGCGGAGGCCGGGGTTCCTGTACCATAGGAGCGACACGAAGTGTCAGCCCCGAGACAAACGCATCGTTCCATGCAATCGGCAGCCTTCACCATTCGTCGCTTGGAGGGCGAGGCGGACGCCGCTCTCTACCGCGAGATTCGGCTGGAGTCGCTACGGGCCAGCCCTGAGGCATTCGGCAGCGACGACGCCACCGAAAGCGCCTTGCCGTTCGAGCATTTCGTCACGCGGCTGGCCGACTCGCATGTTCTCGGCGCCTTTCGCGGTGACGAGCTGGTGGGCATCGCCGGCTTCGCCGTCGCGCGTGGCGTCAAGTCGGCGCACAAAGGCTTTCTCTGGGGTGTCTATGTGCGGCCGCGGGCGCGCGCGAATGGAGTCGCCCGCAAGCTTATCGAAGCCGTGCTGGCCGCCGCCGACGGTCAGGTCGAGCTGATCCAACTCACCGTCGAACGCGGCAATCTGAAGGCCTGCCGCCTCTACAACAGCCTGGGGTTCTCCGAATTCGGCCTGGAGCAGAACGCACGCAAGATCGGCGACCGCTACTTCGACGACATCCTGATCGCGAGGCCGCTGGCTCGATGAGTCGCGCGCTGCGACCTACAGCACAGCCTGCACGACGAACATCAGCACGCCAATAACGATGATGTAGCCCGCCTCGGTGTAGACCGCGTACATGCTCTTCTTGGCGAACAGGCCGTGCGAGAGGATGAAGGCGGCGATCGCAAGCACCACCAGGATGATGGTGAGGAGCGCGTTGTTCGACGCAGTTATGCCGAAAAGCCAGGCGAGGAGGAAGATCGCCACAGCCTGCGACGCCATCGCGGCGACCGGCATGGAGCTGGCGCTGCCAAGCTCCACCCCCACGCCCGCGGCCCAACCCTTGCCGAATAGCATCGGCGAAAACCACAGCCAGCCGAGAAGGAACGACAGCACAGCGCCCACGATGATTGCGAGCCAGTTCACATTGGCGGCGACTTCTTCCATGGCATCCCCCGCTTCAGACGATTGTTATTTAATACTCTTGTGAACTAAACGGCCTGTGCTCCAACCTGTCAAGGCGGGCGGGACGGCGCACCAAGATTTGACGTGCGGTGGACTTCTGCCTTTGAAGAGAAGTGATGCCAGACCTCGCCACGCTTCGCCCAATCTCCCGGCGCGGCTTTCTTGTCTCGGCCGCGGCTGCAGGAGGCGCGTTCGCATTCGGATTTCCGTTGGCTCCGCCGGCGCAAGGCGAAGCCGCCGCCCCTGGCGACGTGGAGGTCTACAACTGGGTCGTCCTCGCGCCTGACAACACGCTCATCATCCGCATCGCGCAGATGGAGATGGGGCAGGGAACGATGACGGCGATGGCCCAGCTCTTGGCCGAAGAACTGGAGGCGGATTGGTCAACGATCCGGGCGGAGTTCATCTCAATCGCCGCGCATCTCCGCAAGGACAAGGTCTATGGGCGGACGCGCACGGCTTCGAGCCTCGGCGTAAAACTGTCGGAGCGGCTGCTCCGCACGGCGGGGGCTCAGATACGCACCATGCTTGTTGCAGCCGCAGGGGAACGGCTGGCGGTGCCGGTGTCTGAGCTGATCGGCAAAGATAGCGCTGTGCTGCACGCCGCGAGCGGCCGCAAGCTTTCCTACGGCGAATTGGCCGCCGATGCACAGCGCATCGCTGTGCCCGATCCAGCGACGCTCCGTTTGAAAGAGCCGAAGGACTGGAAGCTCATCGGCAAGAGTGTTGCGCGCCTCGACGTCCCGATGAAGGTCGATGGCTCGGCGGTCTTCGGCATCGACGTGGCGCTGCCGGGGATGAAGCACGCGGCGATCGCCACGTGCCCCTTCTTTGGCGGAAGGCTTGCGTCCCACGATGCGGAAGCGGTCCGCGCGCGCCCCGGCGTGCGCAGTATGGTGCATCTTGCCGAGGAGCAAGCCGTCGCGATCGTCGCCGACGATTCCTGGCAGGCGCGGACCGCCCTCGACGCCATGCCCATCGAATGGAACCGGGGCGAGGATGCGGCCCTCAACAGCATCGCGATCCTCGAAGAGCTTCGCTCGGCCCTCGACACGGAGCCGGAGAGCATCCTCCGCGACGACGGCGACGTGGATGCGGCGCTCGCCGCTGCAGCGCGAGCCGTCGAGGCCGAGTACTACGTGCCCTATCTCGAACACGCCACCATGGAGCCGATGAACTGTACGGCGCTTGTGACTGACGACCGCTTCGAGGTGTGGGCGCCGACGCAGGTTCCGGAGACCGCCATCGCCATCGCTGCCGAAGCAGCTGGCATGGACGTGAGTCGCGGCGAACTGCACCCGACCCTGATGGGCGGTGGGTTCGGCCGCAGGCAGAACTCCGATTTCGTGCGGCAGGCGGTGCTGATCGCCAAGGCGATGAAGGGGACGCCGATTCAACTTCTCTTGTCACGCGAGGATACGACGCGCCGCGGTCCGTTCCGCCCGGCGAGCCTCTCTCGCCTCCGCGCCACGCTCGACGCGAACGGAAACGTTACGGCTTGGCGGCATCGGATCGCCGCGCACTCCGTCAGCCCGGTGCAATCCACCTACGGCGCCGATTCGCTCCTCTACGCCGTTCCCAACATGCGAGTCGATGTTGCCGTGCGCGAGCCCGTCGTTCCGGAAGCGCCGATGCGTGGCGTGGCGTTCTCCATGAACTGCTTCGTGACCCAGAGCTTCGTCGACGAGCTGGCAGCGGCGACTGGCGTAGACTCTTATGCGTTTCAACGCGCGCTGCTCGATCCGGACAAGATGCAGGACTATGTGCCGCCGAGCGTCTTTCCGGACTTCGACGAACTGCCACCTGCCGTTCGGGCGTCTCGCCTACGCGCCGTCCTCGACGAAGCGGCAGCGAAATCTGATTGGGACGCTCCGCTCGGGCCGAGCCGGGGTCGCGGCATCGCGATCAACGAGGAGGGGACGTCATACTTCGCGGCCGTCGTCGAAGTGACGCTCGACGGCAAAGGATGGTTCAGCGTCGACCGCGTCGTCGTCGGCGGCGACCCGGGCTTCCTGGTCAATCCCGACATCGCTGCAGCGCAGGTCGAAGGCTCAGTCGCCTTCGGCCTCACCTCGGCGATGTACGGCGAGATCACCATCCGAGACGGCGCCGTGGAGCAGAGCAATTTCCACGACTATCCGATCCTTCGTCTGAACGAGATGCCGCCGGTTGAAGTGCATTGGGTATTGAACCGAGAAATCTGGGGCGGGGTGGGCGAGCCGGCGAGCGCGGTCGTCATTCCGGCGCTGACGAACGCGATCTACGACGCGGGCGGCCCGCGCATCCGCGCACTGCCGCTCAAGAACTATCGCATCGTGAAGCGTGAGGCGCGTTAGACAATGGGCGATCATGCGATCAAGCTGACGGTGAACGCGAGCGCGATCGAGATAGACGCGCCGGGCGACATGCCGCTGCTCTGGGCGCTGCGAGATCGCCTCGGCCTGACCGGCACGAAATATGGCTGCGGCATCGGCGCGTGCGGCGCCTGCACTGTGCATGTCGATGGTGAGGCGCGCTACGCCTGCCAGACGCCGCTCGCCTCGGTCGCCGGTGCGAGCGTTACAACGATCGAGGGGCTCTCGCCCGACCGTCGGCACCCGCTGCAGCGTGCGTGGATTGCGGAGCAAGTGCCGCAATGCGGCTACTGCCAGTCGGGGCAGATCATGCGCGCGGCGGCGCTGCTTGCGGATAACCCGCGTCCAACGCGGGAAGAAATCGTCGAAGAGATGCAGGCTAATCTCTGCCGCTGCGGTACCTATCTCAGGATCACGCGCGCGGTGGAGCGAGCGGCGCGGGAGATGTGACCTGTATGCGGCAGCTGATGGCAAAGCGCCGGGGGTTGGACCAACGAATGTCCATCGTGTAAGGCCGGGCCGCTCAAAGGGAATGCAAGGTCCGCAATGGCACTAAGCGAGGCACCGGTTCGCGAAGCGGGGCAGGATTTCATCCGCGACATCATCCGTGCCGACCTCGCCGCCGGCCGCCACAAGCGCATCGTTACTCGCTTTCCGCCGGAGCCGAACGGCTACCTCCACATCGGCCACGCCAAGTCGATCTGCCTGAATTTCGGCGTGGCGGAAGATTTTGGCGGGGTGTGCGCGCTTCGCTTCGACGACACGAACCCGGCGAAGGAGGAGCAGGAGTACATCGACGCCATCGAGCGCGACGTGCGCTGGCTCGGCTTCGACTGGGGCGATCGCCTGTTCCACGCCTCGGATTATTTCGAGCGGCTCTACGCATGGGCCGAGCACCTGATCAAAACCGGCCTTGCCTATGTCGACGACCAGAGTCAGGCCGAGATCCGCGCCAATCGCGGCACGCTGACCGAGCCCGGCCGGAACAGCCCCTTCCGCGAGCGGAGCGTCGATGAAAACCTTGATCTCTTCCGCCGTATGCGGGCGGGAGAATTTCCGAACGGCGCGCGCGTGCTCCGCGCCAGGATCGACATGGCGTCTGGCAACATCAATCTCCGCGACCCGGTGCTCTACCGCATCGTCAACGCGCCGCACCCGCGCACCGGCACGAAGTGGCATATCTACCCGAGCTACGATTTCGCCCACGGCCAATCGGACGCGATTGAGGGGGTGACGCACTCGCTCTGCACGCTCGAATTCGCCGACCACAGGCCGCTCTACGACTGGTTCATCGAGCACCTGCCTGTGCCGTCGCGCCCGCGGCAGATCGAATTCGCGCGGCTGAACCTCACGCACACGGTGCTGTCGAAGCGCGTGCTTACGGAGCTTGTGCGCGACGGTCATGTCGCGGGGTGGGACGATCCGCGCATGCCGACGCTTGCCGGTCTTCGCCGCCGTGGCGTGCCGCCGGAGGCAATCCGCGATTTCGTCAAGGCGGTCGGAATTGCGCGGGCGGACAACCTCGTCGACGTCGCCATGTTCGATCACGCGATCCGCGATGTGCTGAACCGCACTGCGCCGCGCCGTATGGCGGTGCTCCGGCCGCTGAAGCTGGTGATCGAGAACTATCCGGAGGGAAAGGTCGAGGACCTTGACGCTGTGAACAACCCCGAAGACCCGTCGGCCGGTTCGCGGCCCATCCGCTTCGGCCGCGAAATCTACATCGAGCGTGACGACTTCATGGAGAACCCGCCCAAGAAGTTCTTCCGGCTGGCGCCCGGAAGGGAGGTTCGCCTGCGCTACGCTTATTTCGTCACCTGCCGCGAGGTGGTGAAGGATGCCACGGGCGAAGTGATCGAGCTTCGCTGCACCTACGATCCAGAAACGCGCGGCGGCAACACGCCTCCCGATGGGCGCAAGGTCAAGGCGACGCTGCACTGGGTGGCGGCCGTGGACGCGATCCCGGCCGAAGTTCGACTCGTCAACCGGCTGTTCCTGAGCCCCGATCCCGACGTTGCCGACTTCGCCGTCGACCTCAACCCGGATTCGCTGGAAGTGCTGCCGGGCGCGATGGTTGAGCCTGCCGCGGTCGCGGCCAATCTCGACCAGCCGATGCAGTTCGAGCGGCAGGGCTATTTCCGCCGCGATGAGGATTCCTCGCCCGGCAAGCCGGTCTTCGTGCGCACGGTCGGCCTCCGCGACACTTTTGCTAAGACGCTCGCGGAAGCCCCGAGCAAAGCCTAGACCCCCCACACATGAGCCTTCCCGCTGCGCCGCGGTCCAGCCCCGGCGCGTATCCTCACGATCAGCATTCCGTCGCGCGCGGGCTCACCTGCGTCATCGTGGCAATGGTCGTGCTGCCTGGCCAGGACACGGTGGCGAAATATCTCACGGACACGGTTTCACCGGGGCAGATCAACTGGGCGCGTTTTCTCCTGCAGTCGATCTTCATGCTTCCCTTCGTGATCTACTTTCAGGGAAGCCGCGGCCTGATTCCAAATCGCATCTGGCCAAACGTGCTCCGCGGCGCCCTGATTGCCGCAAGCAGCCTGCTCTTCTTCACGGCGATCAAGTTCATGCCGCTCGCCGATGCGCTCGCTATCTTCTTCATCGAGCCGTTCATCCTGACGCTGCTGTCGGCGGTGGTGGAACGAGAGCATGTCGGCTGGCGGCGGCAGGTCGCCGTCGCCGTCGGGTTCGTCGGGGTGCTGATCGTCGTCCAGCCGAGCTGGAACGTCTTCGGTCCGGTCTCGCTCATCCCGGCGGTCGCCGGCGGGACTTTTGCGGTCTACCTTCTGCTCAACCGTCGCCAGGCACGGTTCGACACGCCGCTCACGATGCAGTTTGCCGCCGGTCTCTCGGCGCTGCTCTTCATGACGCTTGGCCTTGGCGTCGGCTGGCTGGCGGATGTGCCGGAGCTTTCGCCGTCGCTGATCGGCGGTCGGGAGATCGGGTGGCTGCTCTTCATGGGCGCGCTGGGCACGGGCGGACATCTCTTCTTCGTCTACGGCGGCAAGCTGGCGCCATCCTCCCTGATCGCGCCCCTTCAATACTTGGAGATCGTTTTTGCGGTGATCTTCGGATATTTCGTGTTCGGCGATTTCCCAAGTCTGGTGAAGTGGGGCGGAATCGGCATCATTGTCGGCGCCGGCGCCTACGTCTTCTGGCGCGAGGGGCGCGTGCGATGACGCGAGTGGGCGTGGCCGGTCGCGCGTGAAAGTGGGGCTGGATGTTTGCCGATCTCGCTTTGGGCTCTGCGGTCCTCGCCATCACGGTGGTGATCCATACCTTCGGCCTGATCGCGCTCACCGCGGTGATGCGAACAATTGTGGATTGGTTCCGGCTGCATCGGCATCGCTTCGGGCAGACCGTGGCGATGCTGGTCACGGTTCTCGGTCTCTTCGGCCTTCACGGTCTGGAAATCTGGGCCTGGGCGGGGGCCTATCTCTTGACCGGCGCAGTGGCCGATCTCGAGACGGCGCTCTACTTCTCGACCGCCACGTTCTCCACGCTCGGCTACGGCGACATTACGCTCGACCATGAATGGCGGCTGTTCGGCAGCCTCGAGGGCATCAACGGCTTTCTGCTGATCGGCTGGTCGACCGCGTATCTCGTCGCCGCCGCGACCCGCCTCGGGCCGTTCCGAATCGGCGAGCATTTCTGACCTGACGAGCCCCGCCCGAGCAGCTCGTCGGCCTTCTGGACTACCTGATCGACGAGGAACTCAGCTCCGCCCCGATACCGGACACAAGCTTGCCGAGGTCCGGCGCTCTGCCTAGAGCTTTGGGCGGGAAGGGCGCATGTTCAAGAAAATCCTCATCGCCAACCGCGGCGAGATCGCCTGCCGGATCGCGCGCACCGCGCGGCGAATGGGGATCGCTGTCGTCGCAGTCTATTCAGAGGCGGACCGCAACGCACTGCATGTCGAAATGGCCGACGAGGCGGTTGCGATCGGGCCGAGCTCGGCCGCGGAGAGCTATCTTCAGATCGAGCGCATCGTCGCGGCGGCGCACGAGGCCGGCGCGGAGGCGGTGCATCCGGGCTACGGTTTTCTGGCGGAAAACGCCGCCTTCGCCCGCGCGCTCGAAGCCGCCGGCATCGCCTTCATCGGGCCGCCGGCCGCGGCAATCGAGGCCATGGGCGACAAGCTCCAATCGAAACGGATCGCCGAGAAGGCGGGCGTCGCCATCGTGCCCGGACATCCGCATGCGATCGCGGATCCGAATGAGGCAGTCGGCATCGCAGCCGGCCTCGGCTATCCGGTGATGATCAAGCCGTCGGCCGGCGGCGGCGGCAAGGGCATGCGGGTTGCGTTCAATGAAATGGAACTACGCGAGGGCTTCTCGCGCGCGCGTTCGGAGGCTCGGTCCGCCTTCGGCGACGACCGGCTTTTCGTCGAGAAATACATCGAGGAGCCGCGGCACATCGAAATCCAGGTGCTTGGCGACGCGCACGGCAACGTCATCCACCTTGGCGAGCGCGAGTGCTCCATCCAGCGGCGTCACCAGAAAATCGTCGAGGAGGCGCCGTCGCCATTTCTGGACGCGGCGACGCGCACCGCGATGGGCGCGCAGGCGGTGGCGCTCGCCACGGCGGTCGGCTACCGGAGCGCCGGCACGGTCGAGTTCATCGTCGACGCCAACCGCACCGTCTGTTTCCTCGAAATGAACACGCGCCTGCAGGTCGAGCATCCGGTGACCGAGCTGGTCACGGGCGTCGATCTCGTTGAGGAGATGATCCAAATCGCCGCGGGCGAGAAACTCCGCATCCGTCAAAGCGACGTGCGACTGAACGGTTGGGCGGTCGAGGCGCGCGTCTATGCCGAGGATCCGGCGCGCGGTTTCCTGCCGTCTGTCGGGCGGCTTACCCGCTACCGCCCACCTGAAGAGGGGACCGAGAGCGGCGTCACGGTCCGGGTCGACAGCGGCGTCGTCGAGGGCTCGGAGATTTCCCTGTTCTACGACCCCATGATCGCCAAGCTCTGCACGCATGCGCCTGATCGCGCGGCCGCGATCGGTGCGATGGCCGACGCGCTCGACGCCTTCACGATCGACGGCGTCCGCCACAACATCCCCTTCCTCGCAGCGCTGATGGCGCATCCCCGTTGGCGCGAGGGGCGGCTTTCCACCAGCTTCATCGAGCAGGAATTTCCTGACGGCTTTCATGGAGTGTCGCCGGCCCAGCCGGAGCGCGATGCGCTCGCCGCCATCGCTGTCACCGCCGAGCTGGCGGAGCGACGGCGCTTGACCCCGCTCGCCGGCGCAAAGGCGTCGACGCCACGCGCCGCTCAGGATTGGGTGCTGCTGCTCGGCCGCGAGCAGCTTGGCGTCACCGTGAGCGCCGACCGCCCGGCGTCGCCGCCGGCGCAGTCCATCGCCATCGATGGAGGCGAGCCGGTTGCGGTGCAATCCGATTGGCGGCCCGGCGAACGCCTATGGCGCGGCACGATCGGCGACGAGCCGGTTGTTGCGCAGGTCGAGCGGCGCGGCCATCTCTTGCAGGTGAACCGGCGCGGCGTTTCGCTCTCCGCGCGCCTGGTGACGAGGCGCGCCGCGGCTGTTGCAGCATTGATGCCGCAGAATTCCGCTGGGGACACTTCGAAGCTGCTGCTCTGTCCGATGCCCGGTCTTGTCGTGATGATCGCCGTTTCCGAGGGCCAGAGGGTCGAGGCCGGCGAGACGCTCGTGATCGTCGAGGCGATGAAGATGGAGAACGTGCTCCGCGCCGAGCGGGGTGCGACCGTCGCCCGCATCCTCGTCAGCCCGGGCGAAAGTCTCGCGGTCGATGCGGTCATCATGGAATTCGCCTGAGAGGAGACGCGATGGCCGCCACCCGCGCCGTTCATGTCCGCATCTCAGGGCTGGTCCAGGGCGTGGCCTTCCGCGCCTGGACTGAGCGGCGCGCCGACGCCCTCGGGCTCTCCGGCTGGGTGCGCAACCTGCCGGACGGCGATGTGGAGGCCGTCTTCTCCGGCCCGGCCGATGCGGTCGAGGCGATGCTTGCAGCCGCCCGCGAGGGCCCGCGGGCGGCTATGGTCGACAGCGTCGAGCTTCTGGGCGAGGTCGCACTGCTCTCTGGCGCATTTACTATCCGCTACGATCGTTAAGATTCTAACTGGCGCGTTAACCCTTCGTTAAGCTAGCCTCCTGGGCAGCAGGGTTGCGTTGCGTCATGTCGAAATTAGCGTCCGCGGGTTTGGTCGTCGTCGCCGGAGCGGCGGCGCTCGGGATTGCCGCCCCCCACACGGCAACCGCCATGACAGGTGAAGGGGGGACGATCACGTTCGCCGAGGCGGCGGCGGGCGCCGGACATGTCCTTGGCGGTTCCGCCAATCTCGTCATGCGCTTCATTCAGGAGGATGGACCGGACAGCGGTCACGTGCGCGTGCTGCTCACGCCGGAGACACGTCCGCTGACGGTGATCGAAGCGCGTGGAGCCGCCGAGCAGGCGTTTCTGGAAGCGCTGAAGGAGCCCGGCCTCGGCGACAACCTCACCCGCATCACTGTGGTCGTGCGCCTGATGCCGCAATCGCATCCCGATCCAACCGCCGCCGAGACGGTAATCGTCTTCCAGCACAAAGGCGGCAGCGACTGGTCAGTGTTCGCAGGCGAATAAGGCTCAGCCGAAGATGCGCTCGAATTCCGCCCTGAGCGCCACGTCCACCTCCGCCATCGAACCGGGAATGCCGAGATCGGCGAGACTGGTCACCCCGCAGCCGGCGACGCCGCACGGCACGATCCCGGAGTAGTGCTCCAGCTCCGGATCGACGTTCAGGCTGACGCCGTGGAAAGTCACCCAGCGGCGCACGCGGATGCCGATCGCGGCGATCTTCTCTTCCGCCATTCCGCCGCCGGCGAGCGGCGGCTTGTCTGGGCGCTTCACCCATACGCCGATCCGGTCGGCGCGGCGCTCGCCGGCGACGTTGAAGCGGGCGAGAGTCGCGATGACCCATTCTTCGAGCGTGGCCACATAGCGCCTGAGGTCCGGCCCGCGGCGGTTAAGGTCGAGCATGAGGTAGGCAACGCGCTGACCGGGCCCATGGTAGGTGAACTGCCCGCCCCGGCCTGATCGGAAAACGGGAAACCGGTCGGGAGAGATGAGGTCCGCGGGCCGTGCGCTGGTCCCGGCAGTGTAAAGCGGCGGGTGCTCCAGCAGCCAGACCTGCTCGGCGGCTTCACCCGCTAAGATCGCGGTGGCACGCGCCTCCATGGCGGCGACCGCCTCCTCGTAGGGGACAAGGCCGTCGCTCACGGTCCACTCGACCGGCTCGCTTACGCGACGTGTCGACGAAGCGGATCGACCCAGGCTGGCGGAGTCATTCATTGGTGCACTCGGTCGCGCAGTGGCGCTGCCGGCAATATAGGCGGAAAAACCTGACCACGCCTGCGGCGTGGTTGTTGGGCGGCCCGCCGTGCTCATCGTTGCAATGCCCTTAACCTCCGGGTGGGACATGGCTTTGACAACATGGGTCGATTGGCGGAGACTCGCCAGCGAGAGATACAGCGGCGAAGAATCCAGTGACCTGCGGTGGGGACGCTGGACGTGCCGCAGTGAGGCCTGTTCTGCTATGAAATCAGTTCTGAGGCGTTCCGGTTTGCTCCGGCTCGCGTTGGGCGCCGCCATCTGCGCGGCAACGCTGGCGCCCGTTGGCGAAGCAGCGGCGGACACTTATCGCGTCGTGAATGTTCGGCCTGGAGGACAGCTCACGATCCGCGTCGGGCCGTCTCCGCGAGCGCCGATCCTAGGCAGGCTTGACCGAGAAGCGGTTGGTATCCAGGCGCTCGGCGATTGCGTGCGCGGGTGGTGTCCCGTACGCGAGGGGTTCGTGCTCGGCTGGGCGAACGGAGATTTCCTGGAGCGGGAGTCGCCGGACTCCGGACCAAGCGCCGCCGGCGCGGAATCTACGGCCGAACCGGCGGGCACCGTCCTCCCCGATGGGACGCTCGAGTATCGCTATGCCGACGGAAGGGTGCGCCGCCGCCTGCCGACGGGGCTGGAGCAAATCCACTGGCCGGATGGCCGCGTGACGAGCGTCGCCACGCTTCAGGTGCAACTGGCCGACCTCCCGCCGCTCCCGGCAGAGTTCACCGATTGGGGCGGACGGCTCGGCGACGATCTGGCGCAGGTCCTCGTCAACATCCTCACTCCCGCCGAGATGGAGGCCTACCGCCAGACGGAGGAAGGCAAGGGTTTTTACGAGCTGCTTGACTGGAGGCTGCGCAGCATCCGCTTCCTCACAGCGCCGCAATCATAGCCGCCCGATGCGGCTGGTCGGGCTTCTCCTCGTTGCGCTTCCGATGCTTCTCGGGAGCCCTGCTGCTGCGCAGGAGCAGCCGCCAGCGGGCGACACGAGCCGGATCGAGCGGCTACGGGCGCTCGACGATCGCGGCGCCGAAGGCGGTCTTGAGCCTTCGGTCGTGTCACCCGAGCTGCTCGATGAGACGGGCCAGGCGGTTCAGCGACAGGCGCTCACCGCCTACTATCAGTACCGGATCGACGGATACGAGCATCGCCAGCGGGTCTTCCGCTGGCAGCTGCTTTCGTCCCGCATCATCTTCGTGATGGTGATCTTCCTGGTCCTTGTCGGAGTCTATTTTTCCTGGCTGCAGTTCCGTTCGGCGCTGAGGGGAGGGCCAACGCCCAGCGCGCCCTCTGAGACCACGTTCGAGGCCTCGGCATCCGGCTTCAAGGTCAGCTCGCCGGTGCTCGGCGTGATCATCCTCGCGATATCGCTCGCGTTCTTCTACCTCTACCTCGCACACGTCTACCCGATCTCGGAGATCCTCTAGTCTCCGGGCTAGGGGCGCCATCATCGAATACGAGGGTTGGTGCGGTCGAGAGGACTCGAACCTCCACGGGTCTCCCCACAGCGACCTCAACGCTGCGCGTCTACCAGTTCCGCCACGACCGCTTGCTTGATGCCGGACTCCCGGCGGGCGCTCATGTAGCAAACCGACCTTCGAGCCACAAGGGCGCGTGAGTGGCGGCCTGAGAGCCGGAACCTCCTCCAGGAATCCGCCTTCACCCGGGCAGTGGCACAGGCTAGACGGTCGGCCTCTAGAGCGAGCTTACTGCTGCTTGAGCACTCCACCTTCGAGAGCGGGTTTGACTCCTTTAACCTTGGGTGGAAGATTGCCCGTTCCTGTCAAGCTGATCGTACAGCTACCCGTTCCTCTGGTATTGCCGCAACTTGCCTTGCCAGATGCGTCACACCCTCCGCCCGCTTGGTTGGTCTGCCCCTCGCCACAAGTGAATACTGTCCCAGACTTCACGCAGGCACCACTAGAGTCGCCCGTGGATACAGTAACAGTGCCGTCACTACATTTGATGCTGCTTGTGGCCTGAGCGTGTGCGGAAGTGGGTTGTATTGATAGCGCAAAAAAGAAAGCTATCATGCCCGAGATAGACATCAGAGATCTGCCCATCGAAACCTCCATATGTCCCGAACCCTCCTGCGGGACTTTAGATGAGATAGTTGACCCCGTTCATCTCTACGCCGTGCCCGGCGAAATAGACAACGGCCCAGTCGGCACCCTGGTCCCGCTCCGCGAAGTCGATCAGTGCGCGCTCCGTCTCCTGCTTGGAGAGATCGACGAGGTGGGTCACGTCGGCGAAGCCGAGCCGGCGAAGCGCCCGCGGCAACGGCTACGGTGTCTCGGGTCGGATTGGGGAGTACGGGGACTGATTCATACGCCGAGTTACCGATGACAAGCGCCACGCGGCGGCCGGTTCCGGACCCAGCTTGAGCCTCGAACATGGCGAGGCGCTGCCGAGCAACAGTCCGAAAGGTACCGACACGCCATAGCGGGGAGCCGGGCTCGTTTGAAGTCATGGAGTGCCAACCCGGGCTCGCCTGACGATGGCCAGGAAAGGAGACAGGATACGCGTCGCCCAATGTGAGTATGACGTATTATGTTGCTAGCGCCAAGGGTGGACTGCATGAGGCTGGCAGGCATATTCTCGGCTCGGCAAACATAGGGAGGGGAGCGAAGACTGACGCGTTGCTTCATTCGGCCCATCCTCTTCACGTGGCAAGGCTTCGACGAGATGGACGATGTGAGCGGCTCCGGCTCAGCCGAACTCGACAACGGCGGTACGCTCGAAATCAAGCTATCCTTCCATCTTGGCGACAACGCCGTTCTCAGAGCACGCCGCCAATGACTTCTTCAACAGCCTGCTAGGTGTCGAAGCTATGAAGGTTGTTCATCCGGGACGGGGCTGCGAGGTTGGGGTTGCGAATCCAACCAACCCTGAGCCGGAGCCCCGGATGAACATCCACAAGAATGCGCGCATGACGGTGCATG
>JBOHKB010000299.1:0-13989 GCA_050728815.1 Propylenella sp. | reverse complement strand
CAATACGGCCAGCAGTCGCTGCTTTTTGTGGCGGTGGTGGCGCTCGTCTGGGGGAGTGCGGGCCGCCGTATCGATTTTCGGACGGCCGGGAGGAATGCCGATTTCCGCTTTTTCGCGGTTCAGGCTGTAACAGCCTTTCTGATCGTGCTCGCGGTCGTCGTCGCGTTTGGCATCGATGGCATCTCAAGCCACCATCCTGCATCGCTGCTGCTCTCGCTCCCAATCGTCGCCGTTCTGGCGCTTGACGCTTCGTCGCTCCTCGCCGGCGGAGAGAGCCTGTGGAGGAAGCGCCTGTTCGTGGGCGCCGCCGCAGCTTGCGTCATTGCGATCTGGGCGATCCTGGCCTTGAGCCTGGTTTACGTCTTTCCGGGCCGCTTCCCGAGCTATGCGCCGCTCGCCCGCGCGATCGAGGGCGCCGCAGGCGCCGAGGCCGCGGTGATTGCGGAGAGCTACAGCATCGGCGGCCCGCTGCGCGCCCGCCAATCGAGGTTCACGGTCAACGCTGCAAATCTTGCGACACGCGTCCCTGTCCAGAATCCTCCGCGGCCCGTCCCGTGCGTTGCGGTCTGGTGGGAGCAGGGAGATGGCGCGCCGCCCGCGTCGCTCGTCGGCTACGTCGAGCACCTCACGGGAAACGCCTGGCGCAATCCGGGGATCGATTCGACGCTCGTCAGAGGCGCGGGCGAAAGCCGCCCCGAGCGCGCCGACCTCCGCTTCGAGATTCTTCCGGCCTCCGCGGCTTGCGCCGCTCCGTCAGGATCAGCGGGCTGATCGGCGCGCGGCGAGGCCTTACCTGACGGTGCGGCAGGAGCCGTCGTGGACGTGCCAGGGGTCGAGGCCAAGCACGCAGAAATCCACGTACCTGCCGATTCCGGCAAAGCCGACGCCGTGCTCGATCGCGTAGTAGATCGTGCGGACGTCCCCGTTCGTCATCACCGCGTCCGCCATGCAATAGTCGTGCGCGATCAGGCCGGGCTCGGCATAGGGGTGGCCGCTCGGGCGCGGGTTCTCGATCGCCTGCATGACGAAGCCGCGCTGCCAGTTATAGCGCTCAGCCCAGGCGAAGCGTCCCTGGATGCGGCCAAGCACCCAGGGGTCGGCGCAGGCGCCGGCGATCTCGCCGGATGGAGGCGCGTCGGCAGCTTGCGCAAATCCCGCCCAGACGAGCGCGGTGAAGGCGACCAATGTGCGAAGGGTGAGCATCCACAACTCCTAACCGATTCGTCCGCGAGCCGCATCAGCCGGGCGAGAAGGAAGGCGACGTTTCGCACGCTTTCCCGGCCCTTGCCAAACCCCGCCGCGCCTGAGACGATCCACTTTCGGCTCCGCATCCGGAGCGGCGTTCGTGGCGGACTTTTCCTACCTTGGCCCTGGTGAGCTGGGCCGGCGGGAAGCCTGAAATTGGCGCTCTGCTTCTGCTGGGCCGGGATCGGGGCAAAAGCACGTCCCCGTCTCTGGGCAGGGAGGAAACATGAGCGACAATGGACGCAAAACGGGCCCCCGGTGCATCGCAATCGTGGGTCCGTTCGCCAGCGGCAAGACCAGCCTGCTTGAAGCGATCCTCGCGCGCACCGGCGCCCTCGACAAGCCGGGGAGCGTGACGGGCGGCAGCGCGGTCGGCGATTCCTCGCCGGAGGCGCGGGCCCATTCGATGAGCGTCGAACTCAACGTCGCCGAAACCACCTTCATGGACGACAAGTACACTTTCCTCGATTGCCCCGGCTCAGTTGAATTCACCTACGAGAGCGAGCCGCTGGTTGGCGGGATCGACGCGGCGATTGTCGTCGCCGAGCCCGACGAGAAGAAGGTTTCCGCCCTGCAGGTCGTGCTCCGCCACCTGGAGGAGCGCGGCATCCCCCGCTTCCTGTTCCTGAACAAGATCGACAAGACCGCCGTCAGCGTGCGCGACGCGCTCGCGATGCTGCAGCCCGCCTCCGAGACGCCGCTGGTGCTCCGGCAGATACCGATCTTCAAGAACGAAATCGCCACTGGTTTCATCGATCTGGCCCTTGACCGCGCCTTCGTCTACCGCGAGCACGCGCCGAGCGAGGTGATCGAGATCGAATCCGGCGACGTGGCGCAGCGCGACGAAGCGCGCTTCTCCATGCTCGAAAGGCTCGCCGATCACGACGACGCGCTGATGGAGCAGCTCCTGGAGGACATCCAGCCGCCGCGCGACAAGATATTTGGCGACCTCGCGGCCGAGCTGCGCGCCGGGCAGATCGTGCCGGTGCTGATCGGCTCGGCGCTGAACGGCAACGGTATCATGCGGCTCCTGAAGGCGCTTCGCCACGAATCGCCGAGCATCGATGACACGCGCAAGCGGCTCGGCGTCGACGATTCCGGCAAGACCATCCTGCAGGTGATGAAGACGATCCACACCAGCCACTCCGGCAAGCTTTCGCTGGCGCGCGTGCTCGCCGGGAAGGTGGATGACGGGATGGAGCTTTCGGTGCCGCGCGGCGAGGCCGCGAAGGTGTCGGGCATCTACGGCTTGCTCGGACAGAAGTCGAGCAAGCGTGGCGCTGCCTCCGCGGGCGAGACCGTGGGCTTGGGAAAACTCGATACGGCCAAGACCGGCGATACGCTCGGCGGGAAGGGCGCCGCGGCGAAGGCGATCGCGGTCCCGCCGCCGCCGCAGGCGGTGCTGCGGAAGGTCGTCACGCCGGTGGAACGCAAGGACGAAGTGAAGCTTTCCTCGGCGCTGTCGCGCATGGTCGAGGAGGATCCGTCGCTCAGCGTCGACCATCGCCAGGATACGGGCGAGATGGTGCTCGGCGGCCAGGGCGAAATGCATCTCCGCGTGGCAGTGGAAAGGCTGACCAGCCGCTTCGGGCTGAAACTCGAGACGAAGCGCGCACTCGTTCCCTATCGCGAGACGATCAAGGCCTCCGTCACCAAGCGCGGACGCCACAAGAAGCAGAGCGGCGGCCACGGCCAGTTCGGCGACGTGGTGCTCGAAGTGAAGCCGCTGCCGCGCGGAACCGGCTTCAGCTTCTCCGACACGATCACCGGCGGAGTGGTGCCGAAGAACTACATCCCGGCGGTAGAGGCTGGCGTGCGCGAGGCCGTCCGGAACGGCCCGCTCGGCGGCTTTCCGGTCGTGGATATCGGCGTCACGCTCACCGACGGCTCCTATCACGACGTCGATTCGTCGGACCAGGCGTTCAAGATGGCCGGCATCCTCGGCATGCGCGAGGCGCTGCCGGATGCGCGCCCGGTGCTGCTCGAGCCGATCCTGCGGGTGAAGATCTCTGTCCCGAACGACGGCACGGCGCGGGTGAACGCTATCGTCTCCGGCCGCCGCGGTCAGCTGATGGGATTCGACGCGCGGCCCGGCTGGAAGGGGTGGGACCAGGTGGAGGCGCTGATCCCGGAGGCGGAGATCGCCGACCTCATCATCGAGCTGCGCTCGGCGACCGCCGGCGTCGGCACGTTCACCGCCGACTTCGACAAGATGGCGGAGGTGACGGGGCGGCTCGCCGAGGACGTGCTCGCGCAGACGAAGCAGAAGGCGGCGTGAGGAAGGGCAGTAGGGAGTAGGCAGTCGGCAGTCGGAAGGCGGCGATCCGGGCTACCCGTGCGCCGATCCTCGGCCGCCGCTCACATTTGCCTGGCTCGCACTCCGAACACGTTTCGGCAAGTGGGCGAGCGCCGGCAATGATCTGTGAAACGGAGGGAAGTGAGAGGTTCGTCATGCGGCGCAAGGCGCTTTGCGGCGCGCTCAACGAATCCGGCCAGCCAGGCAGGCGGCGATTGGGGCTTAACTGAAGCGACCGCGCGCGGAGCGCTGCGATCGGCGGTGACGCGCGGCGCATCAGCTGCGGTTTTGCGAACCCTCGGCTTGATCCATAGTATCTCGTAGTCTCCGCTCTCCGAATGCCGCAAGACATAGTCGTAGTCGGTGAGCAGCTTCTGAAGCATTCCTTGCGCAGACCCCTGATGGACTCCTGAGTGGGACCGATCGCGCTCCAGCATTTCACGATACCGAGTGTCGAAGCGGACGCCCAACCCACGAAGCACTTCGGACAGTGATCGGTCCCTGAGGTCCGAGCCAACTTCGTCCGCCTCGACGCTGCTGACCGCTTCGGGCGCAGCCGCTTGCGGCGAAGCAAGGTCGCTCAAGCATGCGAAAGTAGCCCCGCATGCTACTACGATGATGATTGATTGAGACCTGCGGTCGGTCAGGCTCGAATCTCCAAGCGCAACATCACGAACGGTCGTTACAGCGACCGGCACGGGCCGCGGGAACAAATCTTGCTTCAGCACGGCTGACGTGTAAACCTCCCTTTTTTGGCGACCGCAATTAGAGGAGAAAAGAGATGCGACTTCTTCGTCTGGGTGGAGTGCTGCCGTTTGCAGCTGTTGCGCTGCCGGCCCTTGCATTTGTGGGCACCGGGCACGTGCTTTTCGGCAGTGCCTCGTACGAGTTGCCCGGGCACGACTCAAATCGTGCCGTACGGCTTGTCGCGGATGTCGCCGGGGGAAATCCTTTCTCAGGCATCGATTTCGGGGTGTCCGCTGGTCTCACCGTCAACGATCTCAACTCTCTCAGCACCGACACCTTTTTTCCTGCTGGGTCCAGCTGCAAGGACGGCTCCCCGAGGTTTCAGATCAAAGTCGACCATGACGGCGACAGCGGAACCCCCTCGCGGAACATCTTTGTCTATATCGGCCCTCCGCCTAACTACACGGGCTGCCCTGCGGGGGCTTGGGACAATACCGGCAACCTGATCGAAGCCGCAGACCTCGTCGATGCAACACAGCTCGGCGGAGCTTTTTACGAGCCCTGGGCAACGGCCCAAGCCAACTTTGGCGCCCTCGGCGTAACCGGAATCCAGTTGGTCGCTGATGAGTTCAGCGGTCCGCAGACGGTGATCGTCGATAACACCGACATCAACGGTACGGTCCACGACTATGAATTCGACAACAAGGACGACTGCAAGAAAGACGGCTGGATGAATTTCGTCTTTGAACCGGGCCCCTTCAAGAATCAGGGGCAGTGCGTGAGCTACTTCGCGAAGCAGCAATAGCTCAACGATCTGCACGAGACCGGCGGCCTGGGGTCAGCCGGTCTCGTAGCGGATCAACGGTTTCAGTAGTTCCAGCGCCTCGCGTTCGCGACGAGAAAGTCGCGGAACACGGTGACGCGCGCCGAGTCGCGCAGCTCCTCGGGGTAGACGAAGAACACGTCGAAGGCCGGCACCTCGTAGTCCGGCAGCACCGTCGTCAGCTCAGACTTGCCGCCGACGATGTAGTCGGGGAGCATGGCGAGGCCGATCCCCTTCTCCACCGCGTTGCGGATGGCGACCACGCTGTTGACCGAGAGCGTCGCCGTGCGCGGATCGCCCGGCCCACGCCCGGCGGCCAAGAGCCAGTTCATTTCCTTGAGATATGAGGGCGCGTTCTCACCGAAGACGACGATACGGTGGCTGTCGAGGTCGTCGGTCGTTTGCGGCTCGCCGAAGCGCTGGATGTAGCGCGGCGACGCGTAGACGTGGAAATGCAGGCTGAAGAGCTTTCGGCGCACGAGGCCGGGCTGCGTCGGCGCGCGCAGCCTGATCGCCACGTCGGCCTGGCGCATCGCCACGTCGAGCTCGGTGTCGTCGAGGATGAGCTCGAGGTTTATCCCGGGATAGAGATCGACGAATTCATTGAGCCGTGAGGTCAGCCACACGGAGCCGAGCCCGACCGTGGTCGAAACCCGCAGCGTGCCGGTCGGCTGGCCGCGCGAATCGGCAAGCTGCGAGCGCACGTTTTCGAGCTTCAGCACGATCTCGCGCGCGGCGCGCATCAGGAGCTCGCCTTCCTCGGTCAGTATCAGGCCGCGCGCATGCCGGTGGAAGAGGGGCGTGCCGAGCTCGCTTTCGAGCGCGCTCACCTGCCGGCTGATCGCCGACTGGCTCATGTTGAGCACCTCGCCGGCGCGGGTGAAGGAGCCTTCCTGGGCGGCGGCGTGGAAGATGCGCAGCTTGTCCCAGTCGATCTGACCCCTCTGGACCGGCGGCCCCGGATCCTGGCGGTTCAAGCGCCTCTACTCCGCTGCTTCGGCTGCGTGCGAGAGCTCCACTCCGGACAGGTACTTTTCCGCCTCGAGCGCCGCCATGCAGCCGAGCCCGGCGGCGGTCACGGCCTGGCGGAACACGTCGTCGGCTACGTCCCCGGCGGCATAGACGCCCGGGATGTTTGTGGCGGTCGAGTTTGGCGCCGTAAGCAGATAGCCGTTCGGCTTCATGTCGAGCTGGCCTTTGAAGAGCGCGGATGCCGGCTCGTGCCCGATGGCGATGAAAATGCCGTCGGCGGCGATATCCCGCTTCTCGCCAGTCTTCACGTTCCTGAGCCGCGCGCCGGTGACGCGAGGCGGGAAGCCGCCCTCGCCCAAAACTTCGTCGAGCACGTGGTCCCACACCACGGCGACGTTCTCGCGCCCGAACAGCCGATCCTGCAGGATGCGTTCGCCGCGGAAGGCGTCGCGCCGGTGGACGACGGTGACCTTCGCGGCAAGATGCGAGAGATATAGCGCCTCCTCCAAAGCGGTGTTGCCGCCGCCGATGACCAGCACCTCCTTGCCCTTGAAGAAGAAGCCGTCGCAGGTGGCGCAGGCTGAGACGCCGAAACCCTTGAAGCGCTCCTCCGACGGCAGCCCGAGCCAACGCGCCTGCGCGCCGGTCGCGATCACCAGCGCGTCGCAGGTCCACACATCGCCGCTGTCGAGCTTCACGCGGAACGGCCGCCGTCTGAGATCGGCCTCGACGACGGTGTCGGAGACAAACCGCGTCCCCACGTGCTCGGCCTGGAGCCGCATCTGCTCCATCAGCCACGGGCCCTGGATCACGTCGGCGAAGCCCGGATAGTTCTCCACGTCGGTGGTGATGGTCATCTGCCCGCCCGGCTGCAGGCCGGCGATGATGACGGGCTCAAGCATGGCGCGCGCGGCGTAGATCGCCGCGGTGTAACCGGCCGGCCCGGAGCCGAGGATCAGCAGCCTCGCGTGGTTCTCGGCCATGGGGGGCTGTCAGCTCGCCTTGCGGAAGGGGTTGAACTTCTTGATGGTCGAAGAAATCCGATGCCGACTCTGCTCGCGCGCGACGACGCTCTTGTCGGTGACCCAATTCATCTGGATTGCGCGGCGGGGGCCGTCGAAGGGCTCGTGGCCGTGCCAGGACCTCTCCGAACGGCGGAAGATGAGGAGCGTACCGCCGTGCGGCGGGACTTCCTCGGCATAGTCGTCAAGGTCGACGCCGCTGCGCAGGATTCGGAGCCGGCCGCCATCCTTGTCCCACTTGTCGTTCATGTAGAGCAGGACGGTGATGAGCTTCGTGGTCGAATCGGTGTGGATCTTTCCGTCGCTCGCCCGGCATTCGCCGCGGACCGTGAACATGGTGGGCCGCGACGAGAGATCGATGCCGAACTTCTCCTCCACCGCGTGGCGGAAGTCCGTCCCGTTCAGTTCGTCTACGAGCGACGCGAAGCTGCCGGCGACATTCACCTCGCCAAGCGGATGCGAGCCGGGTCCGGGTACGGCGGGGTAATCCGCCGCAACTTCCCGAAACCGCTCGGGCCGCACGAAGTTCTGCACGACCAGGTATTCGTAGGGCTCCGTCTTGAGCGGCGTAGCGCGCAGCGTCTCAATATCGAGATAGCCCATGGTCGACCCGAACGGTTTTGAGGCGCCGCCCCCGCATGCGGCTTTGCGCGGCTGAGATAATGGAAGCCGGGTCCGGCTTCAAGAACGGAGCCGGCGACGGATCTCACGCCATCCCGCCGCGCTGGACATTGAGGGGCCATCCTTTTACATCGGGTGCCGGGCGCCTGCATGAGAATCCCCGAGGGATCAGGCCGCATTCGCGGTCCGGCGCCCGTGCTGCGTTCAGGGCCGGGCGATGAACAGTTTGACGGAAGAGATCAAGGAATCGCTCGTGGAGTCGGTGCGTTCCGCCGATTCGTTCGAGGCGCCTTACCGGCATTGGCATCTCCGCGACGTGTTCCCGCACGCGGTGTACAGCGACCTCAAGGTGATGCCGTTCCCGGTCGCCGATCTCGGCGGCGTGTCGGGGACGCGCGAAGCGCACAATCCCGATCGCGTCTATCTTGCCGGCGACAACCTGCGGAAATTCGACAGCGCGCGTGCGACCGCCGAAGCGTTCCAGGACCCCGAGACCGTCGACCTCCTGACGACCGCTTTTGATGCCCGCCTCGACGAGACCTTCGTACGTATCGAGTATGCGCAGGACATGGACGGGTTCTGGCTGAAGCCGCACACCGATATCGGCGTGAAGATGTTCACCATGCTCATCTACATGTCCGACGATCCGCGCCACGCCGACCTCGGCACGGACATCTACGCGGACGAGAACACGCGTGTCGGCCGCTCGCTGTTCGAGCCCAACTCGGCGATGATCTTCGTGCCGGCGACGAATACCTGGCATGGGTTCGAACGCAGGCCGATCCACGGCGTGCGCCGCTCGATCATCGTGAACTACGTGACGCCGGAATGGCGCGCGCGCGACCAGCTCGCCTTCCCACAGAAGCCGGTATCCGGCACGGCGGCGTAGACTCCACGGTCAAGCGCGCGCGGCGAGCAACCCGCGCAATTGCGCCGCGGGCTCGGCGGCCGAATCGATGGGCGCGGCGCCGGCAAACGCCCAGTCGAGGTCGTCGCCTTCGATCAAAGACACCAGGCGCTCCTCGACGATGCCTTGCAGGAACCGGGCGTGCCTCCGGCCCCGCCCCGCGAGGGGCAGCACATGCACCGGCCGGCCGGTCGCCAACGCCTCCGAGATCATGGATATCGACTCGCCCGTTACGATCAGCCGGTCGGCAAGCGCGAGGATGCCGAGATAGGGGTTGCTGCCGGTTTCGTCCCACATCGTGCCGAGGGCGTGCTCCTCGATCGCTTTCGCAAGGAAGCGCTTCGTCGCGTCGCCCGTGCGCCGCGACGGCGTCACCGCCGCGCGGAGCCCGTGCTTCGCAGCGGCGTTCCGCAATATGCGGACGAGCCGGGCGGCGATCGCGGGCGTGAGCCGGTAGCTTGCGTTGTCGCCGCCCACGAGCACGCCGAGGAGAGGGCCGTCGGCGGCGAGCTGCGACCGCCAGTCGCCCCGCGCCGCGTCGAGCTTCGCCTGCGTTACAGGATGGAGCGCCGTGCGAACGGTCACGACGTTGGAGCCGTGTACGCCGTCATGCGGCATGGCGGCGACGAGGTCGAACCCGGCGCGCGCGAAATCGGGGTTCTGCACATAGGCGGCGACCGTGCGGCCGCGCGAGAGCCTCTTTATGGAGAGGGCGGGTCCGATCGACCGCCGCCCGCATGCGATCACGAGTCGCGGCCAAGGCGGCTTCAGCGGGTCACTCGACGGACACAGCGCCCACAGCGGCATCGGCAGCAGCCCGCCGGGGAGCCAGGTCCAAGGCGGGCGGACCGCAATTCGCTTCTCCACGATCGAAAGCCCGACCGCCTCGGCCAGCCCCAGCGCCTGGCTGCGCATGCCAGCCTCGCCGGTCGTCAGCACCCAGCTCACTTCCTCGACGTGCATCGATCCCGTACTGCGGCTGGCTTTTGTTGGCCGCCTGAATACGCAGGGGCCATAGCGCGCCGCTAGCATGACGCCGCGGGTGGCGGAAGGGTGGCTTGCGTCTATGCCTGCGCGCGGCGACGCCGGGCCTTGCCGCGCTTGGCGGCTGGCTGGGTTTCAAGAAAAGCGATGAACGCCGCGCGCGGCATGGGCTTGCCGAAGAAATAACCCTGAAAGGCCTGGCAGCCGAATTGGCGAAGCAGGATCGCCTGCAATTCGGTCTCCACGCCTTCCGCGATGACCGGGATTTTCAGGCTGCGCGCGATGTTGAGGATCGTCTGCACGATCTCGCGGTCGTTCTTGTCGGTCTCGATGTCGCGGACGAACGACTTGTCGATCTTCAGCGTGTCGATCGGCAGCCGCTTCAGGTAGGACAGCGACGAATATCCTGTGCCGAAATCGTCGAGCGCGAAACGGAGGCCGAGCGCCTGCAGCTTCTGCATGATCATGGTCACCGCGTCGAAATCGTCGAGGATCACGTGCTCGGTCAGCTCCAGCGTCAGCCGGCTGGCGCGGGCGCCTGATTCCTCCAGCGCCTCCTTCACCGCACCGACCAGCTCCACGCGGTTCATCTCGCGCGCGCTCACGTTGACGGCGAGCTGCAGGTCGCGCGTGAGAGGCTCTTGCTCCCACTGCTTCAGCGTCGCGCAGGCGGCCCTCAGCACCCAATTGTCGATCGAGCCCATGAACCCGCTCTGCTCGGCGAGCGGAATGAAATCGCCGGCGCTGATGAGGCCGCGCGTCGGATGGCGCCACCGGAGCAGCGCCTCGGCGCCGACGCAGCGGCCAGCCGCGTCGACCACCGGCTGGTAGTGCAGCGCGAGTTCGCCTTCGCGATGCGCCCGGCGGAGGTCCGAAGTGAGGATCAACCGGTCGGCGGCGGCGGACTGCATTTCCTCCTTGAAGAAGCGCATGGTGCCGCGCCCGGCGGCCTTTGCCTCGTAAAGCGCGAGGTCGGCCTGCTTCAGCACGTCGTCGACGGTGTGATGCGCGCCGGAGAAGAGAACGGCGCCCATGCTCGCCGTGGTCTGGAACCGGTCCTCGCCGATGACAAACGGCTGATCGATCGCAGCGAGGATACGCTCGCCGGCCTGGCGCGCGAGGGCCTCGCCGTCGTGCGCATCCACGCCGTGCGTGAGAACGACGAACTCGTCGCCGCCGATGCGCGCGACCACGTCGGCGGGCGCCGCACACGAACGGATGCGCCCGGCAATCTCGCGCAGCAGCAGATCGCCGACATGATGTCCCTTGGTGTCGTTCAGAACCTTGAAGTGGTCGAGGTCCAGGAAAAGCAGCGCTCCCGCGCGCCGCCCGCCCTCGCGCGGGGCGAGCGCTTCTCCGAGCCGCTCGCGCAGCGACACGCGGTTCGGCAGGAGCGTCAACGCATCGAAGTGGGCGAGCTCGTAGATCTTCGCCTCGGACCGCTTTCGCTCGGAGATGTCTACGATGTAACCGTGCCAGAGCGTGGAGCCGTCGCTCTCGCGCTCGGGCACCGAATGCGCGAACAGCCATTTCTCGGTCCCGTCGCGCGCGCGGATCCGGTATTCGCACTGCCACGGCGTCAGCGTGGCGGCGGAGTATTCGAGCGTCGCCCTGATGCGGCGACCATCGTCCGGGTGGATCAGATCGCGCAGGACGTCCGTGTTTTCCGCGACCTCCTCCGGCCGGACTCCGAAGATGTGGTAGAGGCCGATGCTCGCATAGGGCATGCTGCGCGTGCCATCCGGCCGCTCGCGGTGCTGATAGAGGCAGCCCGACATGATCGATGCGATCTTGTCGTAGTGGTCCTGCAGCTCCAGGCGCCGCATGGTCTCGGTGATTTCGCTGACATTGCCCTGGTAGTAGAGCGGCTCGCCTGTCCTTTCGTCACGCACCAGGCGCACGCTCTCCTCGATCCAGATGCGCTCGCGCGTCTTGTGCCGGTAGACCTCGGAGACGACGTTGGTCACCGTGCCGTTCTTCAACAGCATCTGGTGGATTTCGGCGCGGCGGTTCGGGTCGACGTACCACTCCGCCGCGATGTCGTTGCAGCAGCGGATGAGGTCGGCTTCGCTGTCGTAGCCGTTGAGCCTCACCAGCGCCGGGTTGGCGCTGATCATCTTGCCGTCGAGCGTCGAGCGGAACACGCCCTCGCTGATGCTGTCGTAGAGATCGCGGAAGCTGTCTTCGGCGCGGCGCGCAACGACGAGCGCGCGGTGGCGGTTGTGCGCAACCAGCGCAAAGGCGATCGCGATGAGCACCGCGTCCGCCAGCAGCCACCGATACAAGGCTTCCTTGTCCAACGCGCCGGGAGTTCTGGTTTCAGAGAACAGGATGAGTCCGACAAGGGCGAGCGCCAGGAAGAGCCCGGCGCATACCGCGCCGCCGAGCGCGAGCAGCGCCGCCGATCGAGGCGGAACGATCGCCGCGCGCAGCTGCGCACGCAGTCGGTCCGTCATCGCCGCCGTTGCGGGCGTCACGGCTGCCTGTTCGACGCTCAGTTTTTCTCTCCCGTTCGGCATTGATTCTCCCAGCAAAGTGGAAAAAGAGACTTAAAACTTTAGATAGGCTTCGCCGGCTAAGTGTCGCACGCTAAACGTGCGGTGAACGCGCCGGTTCCACTCGACGCACGCAACGGCATCGAGAAGGCCGCGCTTCTGCTTCCTGCCAGGGCAGTGTCAGGAGCCCGAAAACCTCGGGTCCTGCCCTCTTTCTCGCCCGCTCCGCCCAGCCCATATTGCCGGCATGGCTTCCAGCAGAATCAGACGCCGCCGCGCCCGCGATTCCACCGGGTCGCAATCCGGCGACGGCTTCAGCGAAGCGCCGCAGCCACGGATTGAGGGGGCTCCTCTTGCGGGCCCCATCTCGGCATGGGCGGAAAAAATTGGTGAACAGGCGGAGAAGGAAGGGAGGCCGAAGCGCCGCGTGAAGGGGCGTGGCGACCCGACGCTCTCGGACCGCTCCATTCCGTTGCTGCCCACCGACGAGAAGCCGCTCAAAACTGCGCGCGGCACTTCAATGGGCGGCCGAGCCACGGCGCGCGAACGCGCCGGCGCCGGCCTGATGCCGATTGCCGGCCTCGACGTGACGCTGGAGGACGCGGAAGCGCTGCCGCAATCCGGCGTCACCGCAACGGTCGAGGCGCTGTCAAGGCTGATCGAGGCAGGCAGAGCGGAATTCCGCGAACACACCTGGGCGCCGCACCGCCCGCAACGGCCGGAGAAGAGCGAGGGCGGCGTGGCCCTCCGCATCGTCTCCGAATACGAGCCGAAGGGCGACCAGCCGCAGGCGATCGACGAGCTGGTGCGCGGGATTTCCGAAACGGGCGAGCGGACGCAGGTGCTGCTCGGCGTCACCGGCAGCGGAAAAACGTTCACGATGGCGAAGGTGATCGAGGCGACGCAGCGCCCGGCGCTCGTCCTTGCGCCGAACAAGACGCTCGCCGCGCAGCTCTACGGCGAGTTCAAGTCGTTCTTCCCGGACAACGCCGTCGAGTATTTTGTTTCCTACTACGACTACTACCAGCCAGAAGCCTACGTCCCGCGCACCGACACCTACATCGAGAAGGAATCGTCGATCAACGAGCAGATCGACCGCATGCGCCACTCGGCGACGCGCACGCTGCTCGAACGCGATGACGCGATCATCGTCGCTTCCGTTTCCTGTATCTACGGCATCGGCTCGGTGGAGACCTACACGGCGATGACGTTCGGCCTGGAGGTCGGGCTTGGCATCGACCTGCGCCAGGTGGTCGCCGACCTAGTGGCGCTGCAATACCGCCGCACCGATTTGAACTTCGTGCGCGGCACGTTCCGCCTGAAGGGCGATACGCTGGAGCTTTTCCCCGCGCATCTGGAAGATCGCGCCTGGCGCGTCTCCTTCTTCGGCGACGAGATCGAATCGATCCAGGAATTCGATCCGCTGACCGGCCAGAAGACCGCCGACCTGAAGAGCGTGAAGGTCTACGCCAACTCGCATTACGTCACGCCGAAGCCGACGCTGGCGCAGGCGATCCGCGGCATCCGCGAGGAACTGAAGGCGCGGCTCGCTGAGCTGGAGAAGACCGGCCGGCTGCTCGAGGCGCAGCGGCTCGCGCAGCGTTGCCAGTTCGATCTGGAGATGATCGAGGCGACCGGCTCCTGCGCCGGCATCGAGAACTATTCGCGCTATCTCACCGGCCGCAAGCCGGGCGAGCCGCCGCCGACGCTGTTCGAGTACCTTCCCGACAACGCCCTCGTCTTCGTCGACGAGAGCCACGTCACGATCCCGCAGATCGGCGGCATGTACCGCGGCGACTTCCGCCGCAAGGCGACGCTCGCCGAATACGGCTTCCGGCTGCCCTCCTGCATGGACAACCGGCCGCTGCGCTTCGAGGAATGGGACGCCATGCGCCCACAGACCACGTGTGTCTCGGCGACGCCCGGCGGTTGGGAAC
>JBOHKB010000298.1:0-12374 GCA_050728815.1 Propylenella sp. | reverse complement strand
GGCAAACACCAGCTTGAGCGTGAACCAGATCAGCCCCGGCACCCACGTGAACGGCGCGACGCTCACCGGCGGCAGCCAGCCGCCTAAGAACATGATGGTGGTCAGCGCGCACATGGTTGTGATCGCCACGTACTCGCCCAGCATGAACAGGAGGTAGGGCGTCGAGGAGTATTCGACCGCGAACCCCGCGACCAGCTCCGATTCCGCTTCCGGCAGATCGAAGGGCGGCCGGTTCGTCTCGGCGAGGCCGGAAATGAAGAAGATGATGAAGAGCGGGAACATCGGCAGCCAGTGCCAGTCGAGGAATGTGTTCGGCAGGCCGAGCATGGTACCGAGGCCATCGGTCTGCGCGAGCACGATGTCGGAGAGATTGAGCGAGCCGACCGCAAGCAAAACTGCGATGATGACGAACCCGATCGATACTTCGTAGGAGACCATTTGCGCGGCGGAGCGGAGCGCGCCGAGGAAAGCGTATTTGGAGTTGGACGCCCACCCGCCCATGATCACGCCGTAAACCTCGAGCGAGGCGATGGCGAAAACGTAGAGGATGCCGACATTGATGTCCGCGATGACCCAGCCCTCGCTGACCGGGATGACCGCCCAGGCGGCGAGCGCCAGGAGCACGCTGACCAGCGGCGCGAGCAGGAAGATTGTCTTGTTGGCAGGGGCCGGTATCACCGGTTCCTTGAGAACGAACTTCAACAGATCGGCGAAAGATTGAAACAGCCCCCACGGGCCGACGACGTTCGGCCCGCGCCGCATCTGCACCGCGGCCCAGACCTTGCGGTCGGCGTAGAGCAAATAAGCGACGAGGATGAGGAGCGCGACCATCAGCGCAGCGCTCTGGATGACGATCAGAGCGCCGGGGAGAAGGTAGTCGCTGACGAGAACGTCCATCGCTTTAAGTCTTTGCTCCGCCTCGTTTTATTCTGCCGCTTCCGCCGCCGGACCGAGGCGCATGGCGGAGCATTCCGCCATCACCGCGGAGGCGCGGGCGATCGGATTGGTCAGGTAGAAGTCCTTGATCGGGCTTGTGAAATTCGGGCCGCCGCCAATCGAGCCGCCGATGGAGGCGAGGCGGCCGAAGTCGGCCCGCTCGGCGCCTCGCACGGCATCCACCTCGGCCATGTGCGGGTGCACCTGGTAGAGGCGTGCACGCAGCTCCAAAAGGCTGTCGAACGGCAGGGTCTTGCCGAGAGCGCCCGACAGCGCGCGCACGATCGACCAGTCCTCGCGCGCGTCGCCGGGCGGGAAGGCGGCGCGGTTGGCAAGCTGCACGCGGCCTTCGGTGTTGACGAACGTCCCGGATTTTTCCGTGTAGGCGGCGCCCGGGAGGATCACGTCCGCGCGGTGGGCGCCAGCGTCGCCGTGCGTGCCGACATAGACGACGAACGGACCCGCCGGCGGCATATCGATCTCGTCTGCCCCGAGCAGGAAAAGTACGTCGAGCTTGCCGTCGCCCGCGACCATTTCGCGTGCCGAAAGCCCACCCTCCCCCGGGACAAAACCGATGTCGAGCCCGCCGACCCGCGCCGCCGCGGTTTGAAGGATCGAGAGGCCGCACCACTCGTCATCGATCGCCTTGACGTCCGCTGCCAGCCGGGCAGCGTTGGAGAGCACCGCGAGCCCGTTCGCGCCGACAAGCGCACCCTGCCCGACGATGATGAGCGAGCGCTTGGCAGCCTTAAGCGCCTGGTAGAAATCGCCCTCGCCAGCGATGAGGCGGCTCAGCGACTCCGGTCCGGCCCCGAGGTACTGGTACGGGTAGGTGAGGTCCGCGCGCTCGCCGATCACGCCGATCGGGAGATGCCCCATGCGCCAGCGCTTGCGAATGCGGGCGTTGAGCACCGGCGCTTCCTTACGCGGATCGGAGCCGACGATGAGCAGCGCGTCGGCGGACTCTATGCCGGCGACAGTGGCGTTGAATATGTAACTGCCGCGCCCGAGCGATGGGTCGAGCGCCGCTCCGTCCTGCCGACAGTCGATGCTCTTCGAGCCGAGGCTCTCCATCAGCAGCTTCAGCGCGAACATTTCTTCGACGGTCGCAAGATCGCCGGCGATCGCGCCGATCCTCTCGCCCGACGTCGCGCCGACCCGTGCGGCGATGGTGGCGAACGCCTCCTGCCACGTCGCCGGCTGCAACCTTCCGTCCACCCGAATGTAAGGCCGGTCGAGCCGCTGCACGCCGAGGCCGTCGACACAGTGGCGCGTCTTGTCCGAAATCCACTCCTCGTTCACCAGCTCATTCAGCCGCGGCAGTATGCGCATCACGGCCTTGCCGCGCGCGTCCACGCGGATGTTGGAGCCGAGCGCATCCATCACGTCGATCGATTCGGTCTTCGTCAGCTCCCACGGCCGCGCTTTGAACGAATAGGGCTTTGAGGTAAGCGCGCCGACCGGGCAGAGATCGACGACGTTCGCCTGAAGCTCCGACGTCATCGCCCGCTCGAGATAGGTGGTGATCTCCATGTCCTCGCCGCGCCCCGTCGCGCCAAGCTCCGACACGCCGGCGATCTCGGTCGAGAAGCGGATGCAGCGCGTGCAGTGAATGCAGCGGTTCATGAAGGTCTTGACCAGCGGGCCGATGTATTTGTCCTCGACCGCGCGCTTGTTCTCCTGGAAGCGCGAGGAATCGACGCCGTAGGCCATCGCCTGGTCCTGCAGGTCGCACTCGCCCCCCTGATCGCAGATCGGGCAGTCGAGCGGGTGGTTGATGAGCAGGAACTCCATCACGCCTTCGCGCGCCTTCTTCACCATTTTGGAGCGCGTGAAGACCTCTGGCGGTTCGCCGTTCGGTCCGGGACGACAGTCGCGCACGCCCCAGGCGCAAGAGGCGATCGGCTTCGGCGCGCCCTTAAGCTCGACCAGGCACATGCGGCAATTGCCAGCGATCGACAGCCGCTCGTGGAAGCAGAACCGCGGAATCTCCGCCCCCGCCTGTTCGCACGCCTGCAGCAGTGTGAAGTAGGCGGGGACTTCTACCTCGCGGCCGTCGACGATAAGTTTAGTCATCGCCAACCCTTGGCAAAGCTGACCAAGTTCTGCTGGCTTTGGCGGCCCTAGCGTTCACGTGGCTTCCTCGTCGTCAGCCATGGACTGTAAAGCCTTCACCTCGGAGATGAGCGCGAACTCGTTGAGGAATTCGGCATCGTCACTTGAGTACACAAGCGCTCCGAAACTCTTGCAGAGCGCTGCGCAGCTCGCCAATGCGACAGCGCCTTCGCGCGCATTTGATCCCCAGGCGAAGGTGACTACCGAGTCATACGAGCCAGCGGCCTCGTCGAACGTCTCAAACTGGCCCCGCACTTCTTGCATGTCGGAAACGCCAACCTCGACGCCGGTGTTGCGACCCGCAAACCTCGCAAGCTGGAATCCGTAGGTGGTTAGCCCCGAGAGTGAGAAGTCGACTTCGAGCGGCAGATTGAGGGCCTGCGCAGGTGCATTGAGGGCTTGCGCGTCCGGCAATCGTTCCTTGTTTATCGCCGCGAAGAATTCGATCGACATCGCCCTCTACTCCGCCGCCTGCATCAACGGCTCGGTCGTCCCAGCCCGCGCGGTATACCGATCGATCCGTTCCTCGATCTCATGACGGAAGTGGCGGATCAGCCCCTGCACCGGCCAGACCGCGCCGTCGGCGAACGCGCAGATCGTGTGGCCCTCGATCTCCGTTGTCACTTCAAGGAGCATGTCGATCTCGCGCTTCTCGGCCTCGCCGCGGCACATGCGCTCAAGCACCCGCCACATCCAGCCCATGCCCTCGCGGCAGGGCGTGCACTGGCCGCAGCTCTCGTGCTTGTAGAAATAGGAGATGCGGGTGATGGCGCGGACCACGTCCGTCGACTTGTCCATGACGATGACGGCCGCCGTCCCGAAGCTCGACTTCAGCTCGCGCATGCCGTCGAAATCCATGATCGCCTCGCCGCACTGATGCGCGGGGACGAGCGGGCAGGACGACCCGCCGGGTATCATGGCTTTCAGATTGTCCCAGCCGCCGCGCACCCCGCCGGCGTGCTTGTCGATCAACTCGCGGAACGGGATCGACATCGATTCCTCGACCGTGCACGGTGCGTTCACGTGGCCTGAGATGTTGAATAGCTTTGTGCCGGTGTTGTTCGGCCGGCCGAAGCTCGCGAACCAGCCGGCGCCACGGCGCATGATGGTCGGCGCGACAGCGATCGATTCGACGTTGTTGACGGTGCTCGGGCAGCCGTAGTGGCCCATGTTGGCCGGGAACGGCGGCTTCAGCCGCGGCAGGCCCTTCTTGCCCTCGAGGCTTTCGAGGAGCGCCGTCTCCTCGCCGCAGATGTAGGCGCCGGCCCCGTGCGTGATGATGATGTCAAAGTCCCAGCCGTGGACGTTGTCCTTGCCGATCAGGCGCGCCTCGTACGCCTCGTCGACCGCCCGCTGCAGCGCCTCGCGCTCGCGGATGTAGTCGCCGCGGACGTAGATGTAGGCGGCGTGCGCCCCCATGGCGAAAGAGGCGACGAGGCAGCCCTCGACCAGCGTATGCGGGTCGTGCCGCATGATGTCGCGGTCCTTGCAGGTGCCCGGCTCCGACTCGTCCGCGTTGACGACGAGGTAGTGCGGCCGGTCGCCGATCTCTTTCGGCATGAACGACCATTTGAGGCCGGTCGGAAAGCCCGCCCCGCCCCTGCCGCGAAGCCCGGAATTCTTGATCTCGTTGACGATCGCTTCGCGGCCTTTTTCCAGGATCGCCTTGGTCCCGTCCCAGTGGCCGCGCGACCGCGCGCCCTTCGGGCCCGGATCGTGCAGGCCGTAGATGTTGGTGAAGATGCGGTCCTTGTCGGCGAGCATGCCTAGTCCTTGCGCTCGCCCTGCGGGGAAGGCGTTGGCTTCCCCTTCCCATTGCCGGCCTCGCGCTCGCCCATGGCGCGCGCGGCAGCCTCGTCCGAGCGGCCGTTCGGATCGGCACGGCCGATCTTCTGGTGCGCGGTCTCCGCACCGGCGGGGTCTGCTCCGCCGCCGCGCCCGGGTGCGCCCCCGCCGCGGCGAAGCTGCTCCGCTTCCAGGCTCTCGCCGCCCGCCCCCTCGTCGACCGCCGTGCGCGGTTCGCCCTCAGAAATCCCAGCGCTTGCGTCGGACTTCACCTTGTGCCGATGGGGCGTCCGCACGCCGGCGGGAGCCAGATCGTCCGCGGCGTATTCGATCTCGGTCAGCGACGTCAGCCCGGTGATCGGCAAGGAGAAGTGACGGCCGTTCTGCGGGCCGGGCCGCACCGTCTCGCCGCGCTCGAAGGCGTCGAGCAGCGCCTCAAAGCTTTCGGGCGTCAGATCCTCGTAGGTGTCCTTCGATATCTGCACCATCGGCGCGTTCACGCAGGCGCCGAGGCACTCCACCTCCTCCCAGGAGAAGGTTCCATCGGCCGAAACGTGATGCGGCTCCTCATGGATGCGCCGGCGGCAGATGGCGAAGATCGCATCGGAGCCGGCGAGCATGCAGGGCGTCGTGCCGCAGACCTGGACGTGCGCCTTTGACCCTACCGGCTCCAGATGAAACATCGTGTAGAAGGTCGCGACCTCCAGCACGCGAATCGTCGGCATGCCAAGAATTTCGGCGACGTGCTCGATCGCGGGCCGCGTGACCCACCCCTCCTGCTCCTGCGCCCGCCACAGAAGCGAAATGACGGCGGAAGCCTGCCGTCCCTCCGGAAACCTGGCGATCTCGCGCTCCGCCCAGGAACGGTTCTCAGGGCTGAAGGCAAAGCTTTCCGGCTGCGTTTCCGCGAGGCGACGAACGGCCATGAACCTCGTGTTCCGATCGGCAGTCTTGGGACGGTCGCCCTTCTATCATCTGCACCGCGAAAGGCCAGCGCTGCGACGTGGCAAAATGCGGCGGTCAGCCAGCTTCAGGCGGGATCGATTCGAATATTGCTTCAACCGAAATAACGAACCCCGGCGGCGAAATGTCAATTTCGCCTGACTTTAATATTCGGGTGCGAAACTCGGCATCCTCGACTCGCGCGTGGTGGATGACCGTCCGCGCCACCGGATTGACTACAAGGTAATGCTTCAGCGTTGCGAGAGTGAAGTACTCGGCGAGCTTGTCGACCGTGTCCGTCCGGGTGCTGGAGGGTGAGATCACCTCAACGACGATCATCGGCTCGTCCGCAACGAGCGCGTCCGGATCAAATGGCCTGGAGCATTGAACAACGGCATCAGGCTCACGGGCCCTGTGCTCGTCGATCGCAACCGTCATCCCGTCGCCGTAAACGACGCATGGGAGCTTCGCTTTGGCAACGGCGTCCTGAAGGATGCGAACGACCGCCACCTTCACTATGACGTGCAGCGCCCGTTCGGGCGCCATAGCGACAACCTGCCCATCCACGAGCTCGTAGCGCCCCTTGGGCTGTGCCATCGCCCACTCCAAGAACTGCGCTACGGTCATCCGACGTTGGATCGCGACATTCATTGAAAAAAGATAGCACTTTGACCGGCCATGGGGCTACTCCGCCGCTGCCTCATCGATCCACCTCGCCGAACACGATGTCGATCGAACCGAGAACGGCGGAAACGTCGGCGAGCATGTGGCCGCGGCAGAGGAAATCCATCGCCTGCAGGTGCGCGAAGCCCGGCGGGCGGATCTTGCAGCGGTAGGGCCGGTTGGAGCCGTCGGAGACGAGATAGACGCCAAACTCGCCCTTCGGCGCCTCGACCGCCGCGTACACCTCTCCCGCCGGCACGTGAAAGCCTTCGGTGTAGAGCTTGAAGTGGTGGATCAGCGCTTCCATCGAGCGCTTCATCTCGGCGCGCTTCGGCGGCACGATTTTCTGGTCGACGACGGAAACCGGCCCTCCGCCGTCGGCGGATAAGAGCTTTTCCACACACTGCTTCATGATCCGCGTCGACTGCCGCATCTCGATCATGCGGATCAGATAGCGATCGAAGCAGTCGCCGTTCCTGCCGACCGGGATGTCGAACTCCATTTCGTCGTAGCATTCGTAGGGCTGCGCCTTGCGCAGATCCCAGGCGGCGCCCGAGCCGCGCACCATCACGCCGGTAAAACCCCACCTCCAGGCGTCCTCGAGGCTGACCACGCCGATGTCGACGTTGCGCTGCTTGAAGATGCGGTTGTCGGTCAGAAGCTCTTCGAGATCGTCGCACACTTTCAGGAACGGATCGCAGAACGCGCCGATATCGTCGACGAGCTTCGGCGGCAGGTCTTGGTGCACGCCGCCCGGGCGGAAGTAGGCCGCGTGCATGCGGCTGCCGAAGGCGCGCTCGTAGAAGACCATCAGCTTCTCGCGCTCCTCGAAGCCCCAGAGCGGCGGGGTGAGCGCGCCGACATCCATCGCTTGCGTCGTGACGTTCAGGAGATGCGATAGGAGCCGGCCGATTTCCGAATAGAGCACGCGGATGAGCTGGCCGCGCCGCGGAACCTCGATGTCGAGCAGCCGCTCCGCCGCGAGGCAGAACGCGTGCTCCTGGTTCATCGGCGCGACATAATCGAGCCGGTCGAAATAGGGCATCGCCTGGAGGTAGGTCTTGGTTTCGAGCAGCTTCTCCGTGCCGCGGTGGAGAAGACCGATGTGCGGGTCGACGCGCTCGACGATCTCTCCATCCAATTCGAGGACGAGTCTTAACACCCCATGAGCAGCGGGATGCTGAGGTCCGAAATTGATATTGAAATTCCGGACGTCGGCTTCAGGCATTGAAACCTCCGCAACGCGCCCTCTCCCCCTTTGCGGGGGAGGGATGGAGAGGAGGGTAGGACGCCGCCGCGGCCTTCCTCTTTCCCCCCTCCCTGACCCTCTCCCGCAAGGGGGGAGGGAAAAGTGCCGCGCCCGTCATCCGCTCTTCTTCTCATCCCCCGGCAACGCGTATTCGGTCCCCTCCCACGGCGACAGGAAATCAAAGTTCCGGTACTCCTGCGGCAGCTTCACGGGTTCATACACCACGCGGTGCTGCTCCGCGTCGTAGCGCATCTCGACGAAGCCGGTGAGCGGGAAATCCTTGCGGAGCGGGTGGCCGCGGAAGCCGTAGTCGGTGAGGATGCGACGGAAATCCGGATTGCCGGAGAAGAGGATGCCGTAGAGGTCGTAGGCCTCCCGCTCAAACCAGGTGGCGCCGGGGAAAACATCGCTGATCGATGGGACCGCCGTCTCCGCGTCGGTCATCACCTTGATGCGGATGCGATGATTCTTGTACGGGCTGAGAAAATGGTAGACCACGTCGAAGCGCTTCTCGCGCTCCGGCCAGTCGACGCCGCAGATGTCGATGAAGGAGACGAAGCGGAGCGCCGGATCGTCGCGGAGCATGGTGACGACTTCGACGATCTTCTCTGGGGAAACGGTGATCGTCAGCTCTTCGTACGCGACCTCTTGCGCATCGATGCGCGCCCCGAGCAGCTCCGCCACACGCGCGGCGATTCCTTCGAGACCGCGCTGCGCGGGCGAATATCGGTTCATGCTCAGCGCTCGATCGTACCGGTGCGGCGGATCTTCTTCTGCAAGAGCAGCACGCCGTAGAGCAGCGCCTCTGCCGTCGGCGGGCAGCCGGGCACGTAGATGTCGACCGGGACGATGCGGTCGCAGCCGCGCACGACCGAGTAGGAATAGTGGTAGTAGCCGCCGCCGTTCGCGCACGAGCCCATGGAGATGACGTAGCGCGGCTCCGGCATCTGGTCGTAGACCTTGCGGAGCGCCGGCGCCATCTTGTTGCAGAGCGTGCCGGCGACGATCATCACATCCGATTGGCGAGGGCTTGCGCGCGGAGCGAAGCCGAAGCGCTCCGCGTCGTAGCGCGGCATCGACATCTGCATCATCTCGACTGCGCAGCAGGCGAGCCCAAAAGTCATCCACATCAGCGAGCCGGTGCGCGCCCAGGTGATCAGCTCGTCCGTCGAAGTGACGAGCCAGCCCTTGTCGGCAAGCTCGCTGTTGACCTCGGTGAAGAACGGGTCGCGCGCGCGCGGCGTCAGCGCGGGTTCGAGCGCCACCGGCGAGGACGGTCCGATCAATCCCATTCGAGCGCGCCCTTCTTCCATTCGTAGATGAAGCCGATGGTGAGCACTCCGAGGAACACCATGACCGACCAGAAGCCGAACCAGCCGACGCTCTTGAACGCGACCGCCCAGGGGAACAGGAACGCCACCTCGAGGTCGAAGATGATGAACAGGATGGCGACCAGATAGAAGCGCACGTCGAACTTCATGCGCGCGTCGTCGAAGGCGGCGAAGCCGCATTCATAGGCGGAAAGCTTTTCCGAGTCGGGCTGCTTGTAGGCGACCAGGAAAGGCGCGACGAGCAGCGCCAGCCCGATCGCAAGCGCGACACCGATGAAAATGACGATCGGCAGATAGCTCTGGAGCAGGGCTTCCATGAGCGCTCCCGCTGCGGTGCAACAACGTGGCGGCAATCTAGCCGCCGGCGGTGCCGGGTCAATGCCGTTCGGCGCGGCCGGGGGACGCGGGCGGCGGGAAGCACCGGCCGCTTCCTGCGCAAGGCCCGTTTGAGATCAAAGGACCGGTGTGCGGCGCGCCCGCGAGGCGGCACCCCCGGGCGAGAATAGCTGCAAAGGCCGCGCGAAAACTGGCGGGAGCGACGGGACTCGAACCCGCGACCTCCGGCGTGACAGGCCGGCACTCTAACCAACTGAGCTACGCCCCCGCGGGCCGCTGCGAGATAGGAGCTTGGCCGGGGCAAGTCAAGCGAAGCGGCGGCCGCGCAGACCGTCGCGCGGCGGGCTTCGGGCCATCAAGCTAGCCGCCGACGAACCAATGCAGGCTCACCTGGATGGGGAGAAGAAAGCGCGGCAGAAGTTGCATCGCGATAAGACTGAAGACCGCCAGCCCGCAGGCGAACGCCGCCGCTGGCGCCGTCCACGTAACGATGCCGGCATGTACGCCATTCCTGCGATCGGCGCGATGGAGCGATTGCATCGTTTGCGCCGCATCGACAAGCCGATCGCCCCTTCGCCGCAGTAGCGAAACGAGACGGCTCTCGTCCAGGGCGAGGCGGGGCGCGGTGTCGCTCATGGCGCAACGAAGGGCCTCAAAGGCGAAGCGACGTCCTTGGGCCATGTCAAAAGGATCACGGCTCACCAAAATGCAGCAAGCTGAGGGGCAATCGGATTGGTGGGCGGTGAGAGGTTCGAACTCCCGACCCCCTGGGTGTAAACCAGGTGCTCTGACCAGACTGAGCTAACCGCCCAACACTTCCCCATTTAATGCGAGCGCGCGGCAATGTCATGCGGCGCGATCCGTCGTCCGCGAGGCGGCGGCCTCCCCTTCCCCATCCCTCCCCGCAGCGGGCGAGGGAGTCGGCCGCCCCCCAAAAAGAAAGCCCCGCCGAGGCGGGGCCCTCACAATCACAAGCTGAAGGAACCGTTAAGGGTTCAGCGTGTCCTTCAGCCCCTTGCCGGGTTTGAACTTCGCCTGGGTGGAAGCCTTGATCTGCATCGGCTCGCCCGTCTGCGGGTTGCGGCCGACGCTTGCCGCCCTACGCGATACCGTGAAATTCCCGAAGCCGAGAACCCGCACTTCCTCGCCCTTCTTCAGCGAATCGGTGATGCAACCGAATACCGCCTCAACGGCCTGTGTCGCCGATGATTTCGACATTCCGGTCTTGTCCGCCACTGCCGCCGCGAGGTCGCCCTTGTTCATCCTCAATCTCCTCTCATTGAGTTCGGAAAGAAACTTGCTGCCGCGCCTTTTGAAGCGTCGCGCACGCTAGGGCGCGTCGCCCCTTACGCCACTGCAAAGCCCGGAATCGCTGGCTTTGCAACAAAAAAAGGCCGCCCGCTGTGGGGCGGCCCTCCTTTTTCCACGACGGCGCTCAATGCGCAACCACGCCAGCCGAGGCATCGTCTTCGGTGGCGGCCGGACGCTGCTCCGCAGCTTCGCGCTGCTCAGCTTCCGTCCACTCGGTCGGCTCCGGCTCCCGGACCAGCCCGTGGCGGAGCGCCTCGCCCATCCTGGCGACCGGGATAATCTCCAGCCCGTTCTTCACGTTGTCCGGTATCTCCGCCAAATCCTTGGCGTTTTCCTCCGGGATGATGACGGTCTTGATGCCACCTCTGAGTGCGGCAAGCAGCTTCTCCTTCAGCCCGCCGATCGGCAGCACCCGGCCGCGGAGCGTGATCTCGCCGGTCATCGCCACGTCCTTGCGCGCCGGGATGCCGGCCATCACCGAGACGATCGCCGTGACCATGGCGATGCCGGCGGACGGCCCGTCCTTAGGCGTGGCGCCTTCCGGCACGTGCACGTGGATGTCGCGCTTGTCGAAGAGCGGCGGCTTGATGCCGAAGTCGACGGCGCGCGACCGCACATAGGAAGCAGCGGCCGAGATCGATTCCTTCATCACGTCGCGCAAATTGCCGGTGACCGTCATCTTGCCCTTGCCGGGCATCATGACACCTTCCACCGTCAACAGCTCGCCGCCGAACTCGGTCCAGGCAAGGCCGGTGACGACGCCAACTTGGTCCTCGCGTTCGATCTCGCCGTAGCGATAACGCACGACACCGAGATACGTCTCGAGGTTCTCGGCGGTGATCTTCACCGTCTTCGCGTCGGAGGTAAGCAGCTCCTTCACGACCTTGCGCGAGAGCGTCGCGAGCTCGCGCTCGAGATTGCGGACGCCCGCCTCGCGTGTGTAACGGCGGATGACCGTGCGGATGGCCTCGTCCTCGATCTCGAACTCGTTCTTGCGGAGCCCGTGATTGCGCTCGAGCTTGGGCAGCAGGTGGCGCCGCGCGATCTCGACCTTCTCATCCTCGGTGTAGCCGGCGATGCGGATGATCTCCATCCGGTCCATCAGCGGCGGCGGGATGTTGAGCGTATTCGCCGTGGTCACGAACATCACGCTCGAGAGATCGTAGTCGACCTCGAGGTAATGGTCGTTGAACGCCGAGTTCTGCTCAGGGTCGAGCACCTCGAGGAGGGCCGAAGACGGATCGCCGCGGAAATCCATGCCGATCTTGTCGATCTCGTCGAGCAGGAAGAGCGGGTTGGACTTCTTGGCCTTCTTCATCGACTGGATGACCTTGCCGGGCATCGAGCCGATATAGGTGCGCCGGTGGCCGCGGATCTCGGCCTCGTCGCGCACGCCGCCGAGCGACATGCGGACGAACTCGCGGCCCGTCGCCTTGGCAATCGACTTGCCGAGCGAGGTCTTGCCGACGCCGGGCGGGCCGACGAGGCAGAGGATCGGGCCCTTCAGCTTGTTCGCGCGGCTCTGCACGGCCAGGTATTCGACGATCCGCTCCTTCACCTTCTCCAGGCCGTAATGATCGGCGTCGAGCACCTCCTCGGCGAACGCCAGGTCGTTGCGCAGCTTCGACCGCTTCTTCCAGGGGATGCCGAGCAGCCAGTCGAGGTAGTTGCGAACCACCGTCGCCTCGGCCGACATCGGGCTCATC
>JBOHKB010000297.1:0-10972 GCA_050728815.1 Propylenella sp. | reverse complement strand
TACCCCTCCCCCAGCCCCTCCCCGCAAGGGGGAGGGGCGCGCCGTTGGCGCGTTATGCTCGGTCCCCCCTCCCCTGACCCTCCCCCGCACTCCGCCTTCGCCGAAGGCTTCGGCGGAGGACCGGGGGAGGGGTTAGTCCAGCGTGCGCCTGAAGCGGAGGAGGGCGATGGCGCCGATGACGAAGAGGAAGGCGGCGACGGGCCAGAGGTTCGGCAGCGTTTCGAGGACGCCGTTCCCCTTCAGCATGATGCCGCGGACGGCGCGGAGGAAGTGCGTCAACGGCAGCGCCTGGCCGATCGCCTGCGCCCAGAGCGGCATGCCGCGAAACGGGAACATGAAGCCAGAAAGCAGGATCGACGGCAGGAAGAAGAAGAACGTCATCTGCATCGCCTGCAGCTGGCTGCGGGCGAGCGTCGAGAAGGTGTAGCCGAGCGTGACGTTGGCGGCGATGAAGAGGAGGACGGCTGCGAGAAGCAGCGTGAGCGAGCCCTCCATCGGCACCGAGAAGAGAAGCCAGGCGGCGACGAGGATGACAGCGACCTGAACGAATCCGAGCCCGATATAGGGCACGATCTTGCCGATCATGATTTCTATGGGCCGAAGCGGCATGGCCAGAAGATTCTCCATCGTGCCGCGCTCGATCTCGCGCGTGAGCGCGAGCGCCGTCATCAGCGTCGTGGTCATCGTCAGGATCGTGCCGATCAGGCCGGGCACGATGTTGTAGGCGGTGACGCGCTCGGGATTGTAGTGGCGGTGGACGATGAGCTCAGCCGCCACGCCGGAGGCGCGGCCGGGAGGGCGGTTGAGCGAATCGGCGATGGCGCGGTTCACGATGTCGGGCAGCGCGCCGATGGCGTTGGCCGATGCGGTCGGGTCGGAGGCGTCCGCCTCGACGACGATTTCCGCGCCGTTGCCGCGCATGAGGTCGCGGTGGAAGCCGGCCGGAACGTTGACGACGAAGGCGAGCGAGCCTTCGGCGAGCCCCTCCCGCGCCTCCGCCTCCGAGAGATTACGGCGGATGTCGAAATAGCCGGAGGTCTGCATGCCGGCGACGATGGCGCGCGCCACCGGCCCGGTGTCGGCCATCACCACGCCGGTCGGCAGGTTCTTCGGGTCGGTGTTGATGGCGTAGCCGAAGAGCACGAGCTGGATGATCGGGATGCCCAGGATCATCGCGAAGGTCAGCCGGTCGCGCCGCATCTGGATGAATTCCTTCAACAGCACGGCGCGGATATGCGCGGAGGAGGAATGGGCGCTCATCGGCCGTTCTCGTTCAACTGCGCCTCGCTCATCAGGCGGATGAAGACGTCTTCGAGCGTGGTCTCCCCTGCCCCGACATCGACCGGAAAGCGCTCAGCGACGGTGCGCACGCTCTCGGCCAGCGCCGGAGCGTCGGAGCCGACGACGTGCACATCCTGGCCGAAGGCGGCGACCTGCTCAACGCCGGGCATGCCTTCCAGCGCACGCGCCGCCGCCGCTGCGCCCCGGCCGGAGACGACGAACGTGCCGAGCCCGGAGCTCTGGGTGATCTCCTCGGCGGTGCCGCGCGCGACGATCGAGCCGTAGGCGATGTAGACGATGCGGTGGCAGCGCTCCGCCTCGTCCATGTAGTGGGTGGAGACGAGGACCGTGAGGCCGTCCTCGGCGAGACGGTGGATCTCGTCCCAGAACTCGCGCCGCGCCTTCGGATCGACGCCTGCGGTCGGCTCGTCGAGGAGAAGGAGACGCGGCCTGTGCATGATGCAGGCGGCGAGCGCCAGCCGCTGCTTCCAGCCGCCGGAGAGCGTGCCGGCGAGCTGGTGCTGACGACTCAAGAGGCCGAGCCCGTCCACCGTTTCGTCGACGCTTTGGCGGACGTTCGACAAGGCGTAGAGCCGCGCGATGAACTCGAGATTCTCGCGGATGGTGAGGTCATCGTAGAGCGAGAAGCGCTGCGTCATGTAGCCGACCTGGCGCTTGATCGCCTCCGCATCGCGGACGATGTCGTAGCCGAGGCAGGTCCCCTCGCCGCCGTCGGGGCGGAGCAGCCCGCAGAGCATGCGGATGGTGGTGGTCTTGCCGGAACCGTTCGGGCCGAGGAAGCCGACGATCTCGCCCCGCGACACTTTTAGGTCGACCTCCCTGACCGCGGTTTTGTCGCCAAAACGCTTCGTCAGGCCGCGCACGTCGATGACGATTTCGCCGTTGCCGCTCATGGCGAAGCCTTCGCGGCCACGGTCACATCGACCGGCTGGCCGAGCGGCAAGGGGGCGCTCTCGGGAAGATGCGCCTCGGCGCGGAAGACAAGCTTTTCGCGCGTCTCGCGGCTGAAGATGACGGGCGGGGTGAACTCCGCCTCCGTGCCGAGGAACGTCACCTCCGCGGTGATGCCGTCAGGGCAGCCGTCGCAGGCGATCGAAACCTCCGCGCCGATCTCGATGCCGGGGCGCGCCGCCTCGCGCACGAAGAAGATCACCTTGCGGCGGCCGTCCGGGAGCAGCGAGAGCACCGGGGACCCGGCGGCCGCGACCTCACCCGCCTCGTAGTAAAGATCCTCGACGCGGCCGGCGGCGGGCGCCGACACGGCGTGCTTCGCAAGCCGCGTCTGCGCCTGCGCGAGCGCGGCTTCGGCCGCTTCGACCGCGCGCTCGCCCGCCTCGATCTCGGGCGTCCGCGCCGGCATGGCGGCCACATCCTTCTGCCGCTCGGCCGCCGTCACGCGCGCTTCGGCGACGCTGATCGCCTCGCGCGCCTGGTCGAGCTGCGCCTCCGACGCGACCCTTCGTTCGAAGAGCGCCTGCTGCCGCTCGAAATTACGCCGCGCATTGTCGAGCGCCGCCTGCGCCTCGGCGATCTGCGCGTCGATCACCGCGATTTCCGGCGGGCGCTGACCCTGACGGAGATTGTCGAGCTGCGCCCTGGCGCGCTGAAGCTCGGCCTCTGCCTGCGCGACTGAGGCTTTCGCTTCGGCATCGTCGAGGCGGAAGAGCACTGCGCCCGCCTCGACGGCGCTCCCGCGCCGCACGTGAAGCTCGACGATGCGGCCACCGACCTCGGGCGCGACCTCGACGAAGTCGCCCTCGACATAGCCCTGGAATACGGCGTCGCCGGAATTCCCCCAGCACGCGGCAAGCGCGAGCGGCAGAACGATGAGCGCGGCGAGGCGGCGGATCATGGCCGAGCCTCCCGAACGGCGGCGACGATGCCGCGGAGATTCTGCTTCAGGAGCGCCTTCGCCGCGGCAAGGAACTCTTCGTCGTAGGAGTCGATCCCCATGCGACGCTGCACCGCCGCCTCGGCGATCCTCAAGACGAGCACCTGGCCGACGAGCATGAAGGCGCGGAGCCGAGTCTCCGCCGCTTCGGGCTCCGTGCCCGCCGCCGCCGCGAAGAGCCGGCACGCGACGCCGTGCAGCCGCGACATCGTGGCGTAGATGATGTCGAAGGCGGCTGTCGGCTGCATCTGCTCGCGCAGCAAGAAGCGCGCGACGCGCCGCATCTCGGGCGGGCCGACGATCACGTCGACCACAGTGTCGATCAGAGCCTCGAGCGCTTTCAGCGCGGCTTCAGGGTCGGCGGGCGGCGCGTCCATCAAAGTAGCGGCGCGGCTTCGGATGCGCGCGGCGATGCCCTCGGTGATGGCCGTCGCGACCGCCCGGTAAAGCTCCTCCTTGCCGCCGAAGTGATAAGAAATCGCCGCGACGTTCACCTTGGCGCGCTTCGCGATATCGCGGACGGTCGCGCCGGTGAGCCCGCGCTCGCCGAAGAGATCGAGCGCCGCGTCGAGGATTCTTTCGCGCGTGCTTTCCTGCGGGGAGTCGGTCGTGTGAAGCAGCATTTCTTTGCGCTCGGGCTTGAAGGCGCCACCGAGCGGGATTTAGCACAAACCAACGTTTGTTTCAAACATACGTTTTCAAACGGTTACCGTTTGATGGAGGCGCGTGAGGCTGGCAAGCGGCAATCCATCGGCTGGAGCATAGCCCCCTAACCCCTCCCCGCAAGGAGGAGAGGAATCACGTCAGACGATCAGGCCGCCGATTTCTTCCATCTCCTCGCGCGAGCGGGGTTTTGCCGGGAGCAGCAAGGTCAACAGGAAGATCAGCACGAGGCCGCCCATCTGATAGATGAGCGTCGTCTCCATTGCGGTCGCAAAATTCCGCTGGTTCGCCTCGACGCCGCGCGCCGTCAGCGCATCGCCCACCTTGGTCGCGATGGTCGGCTGCATGGCGGCGAAGGAGGCGATGCGCTCCTCGCCGGCGCGGCAGCTTTCCGGCACCGCGAGAAGGTCCTTGGCGTTCGCGCGGTCCCGGAAGCAGGCTTCAAAGCCTTCGATCACCTGCGACTGCGACGATTCCGGCACGCCGGCCGCCGTCAGGTCGGCGGCAAGCTCGGTCCGGACGCTCGCGACGCTCGTCTCCGCTTCGCTTCCGAGCAGGCCGAAGAAAACCACGCCGACGACGGCGACGCCGACCGCGCCGCCCACCTGCTGGATTGCGTTGATGACTCCCGACGCGGAGCCCGCATCCTTGATCGGCACCTCGGCGAGCATGAATGGGAAGATCGGCGCCACCACGCAGCCCATGCCGAGGCCGGCGATGACGAGCGACGGGATCATCTCCCACGGCGTCACCTCGGCGCCGTAATGACGGATCGTCCAGATGAAGAGGAGATAGCCGACGCCCATGACAATCGGGCCGGCTGAGACGATGTTGCGGCCGAAGCGCGGCACGAGCAGCGGACCCGACGTGCCGGCGGAAAGCGCGACGCCGAGCGAGAACGGGATGCCGGTCAGCCCCGCCTTCAGGATCGAATAGCCGAGTCCGATCTGCAGAAAGATCGTGAAGATGAAGAAGAAGCCGAACACGATGGCGAAGAAGGCGAGGCTGAGCGCGATCCCCGCCGCGAAGGAGCGCTGCCGAAAGAGTCCCGGCGCGACGAGTGGCGAGCCGTCGCGGCGGTCCTTCGCAACCTGGTCCCACGCAAAGAGAGCGAAGACGGGAAAGGAAGCGGCGAGCATGACGAGGAGCCAGGCAGGCCAATCGAGTTCGCGCCCCTGGATCAAGGGGAACATCAGCATCAGCATCGCAACGAGGATGAGCGCCACGCCGACCAGGTCGAGCTTCAGCGGATGCGGCGAGCGCGCTTCGGGCAGATAGAGCCAGGCGAGGATCATGGCGGCGATGCCGACCGGGATATTGACGAGGAAGATGTTGCGCCAGCCAAGGCCGAAGGCGTCGCCGGTGATGAGGAGCGCGCCGAGCACCGGCCCGAGCACGGTGGCGATGCCGGCGAGTCCGCCATAGAAGGCCGAAACGTTCTGCCGCTCCCGCGTCGTGGTGTAGAGGATCTGGATGGTCGACAGAATCTGCGGGACCATGATCGCCGCCATCAGCCCCTGCATCAGCCGCGCGCCGACCAGCATCTCCGTCGTCGTCGCGAGACCCGAAAGTAGCGAGGCGACCGTGAAGCCGGCCATCCCGATCAGGAACAGCTTCTTGTAGCCGAAAATGTCGCCGAGCCTTCCGCCGGTGATCAGGAACACGGCGAAGGCGAGCGAATAGCCGGCGATGATCCACTGGATAGCGGAATAGCTGGCGCCGAGGCCGTCGCGGATCGACGGGATCGCCACATTGACGATCGTCGCGTCGAGAACGTCCATGAAGAAGGCGAGGAGAACGACCAAGGTCGCGATGGTGCGACCGCGGCTGGTGATCGCGTTCCCTGCGGGCAGGGCCGTGGCTACGTGCTTCTGCATCCTGGCCTTTCGCGGCTGAGGGGCTTGAAGATAGGCCGGATTCCGGGATTTCTGAAACTTCGCACTCTTGCGAAGTGTTCCCACAGCGGACCTTTGGTCCGAAACGACCCCGCGGGAGGGCCAAAATCCCGCCGGCGCGCGGTCTCAGAGCCCGCGTTTGCGCCTTTTTCGTGGTGAGATGCCTGCGGGAGAGGCGAAACGTCGCGACCAACGCCGCGGCTCTTGGCGCGGTAAGCGGGCGGTTTTGTCCCGCTGCGCGAAGGTTCTCAGCCCTGCTTCACGACCAGCGGCACCAGGAGATCGCCCCAGTAGCCGCCCTCGGCGTGATGGCGGGCGGTGCGCTGCAGCTCGACCGAGAGGCCGACCTCCATACAGCGCATCACCGCCTGGTTCAGGCGATGCAGCTCGTTGCTGAGCGTGCGGATCGCCGCCTGCTGCTCGTCGGTCATCGTCGAGGCGAGCGCCTCGGCGCGCTCTTTCACGCGGGTCTTGATCATCGGAGGCCTCAGGCTGCCCTACGCTTCTCGGCGCGCTCTTCGCTGCCGTCCGTCTCAAACTGCGCCGCCTCGGTCGAATCCGCCATGGCGGTCGTTGCGGAGAGACCCCCGCTCATCGCCATCGACACGGCGTCGAAATAGCCGGTGCCGACCTCGCGCTGATGGCGCGTCGCGGTGTAGCCGTCGGCCTCCGCCGCAAACTCCGCTTCCTGCAGCTCGGCATAGGCCGCCATCTGCCGCGCGCTGTAGCCGCGGGCGAGCGTGAACATGCCGTGGTTCAGCTGGTGGAAGCCGGCGAGCGTGACGAACTGGAACCTGTAGCCCATCGCCGCAAGCTCGCGCTGGAACTTTGCGATCGTCGCGTCGTCGAGGTTCTTTCGCCAATTGAACGAGGGCGAGCAATTGTAGGCGAGCATCTTTGCCGGATGTTCGCGGTAGACGCCCTCGGCGAAGCGCCGCGCCTGAGCGAGGTCGGGCATCGACGTCTCGCACCAGAGGAGGTCGGCGTAGGGCGCATAGGCGATGGCGCGGGTGATCGCCGCATCGAGCCCGCTTCGCAGACGATAGAAGCCTTCGGCGGTGCGCTCGCCCGGGATGACGAACTTTCGGTCGCGCTCGTCGATGTCTGAGGTGACGAGCTTCGCCGATTCCGCGTCGGTGCGCGCGATGACGAGCGTCGGCACGCCCATCACGTCGGCGGCGAGCCGCGCGGCGGTCAGGTTGCGGATGTGTTGTGCGGTCGGGATCAGCACCTTGCCGCCCATGTGCCCGCACTTCTTCTCCGAGGCGAGCTGGTCCTCGAAGTGGACGCCCGCCGCGCCCGCCTCGATGTAGGCCTTCGTGATCTCGAACGCGTTCAGCGGCCCGCCGAAGCCCGCCTCCGCGTCGGCGACGATTGGCGCGAACCAGGTTTCGACCGAGCACTTCCCTTCAAGCGCCTCGATCTGGTCGGCGCGTTGGAGCGCGCGGTTGATCCGCCTGACCAGCTCCGGGCCGGAATTCGCCGGATAAAGCGACTGGTCCGGATACATGCCGCCCGAATTGGCGTCGGCCGCCACCTGCCAGCCGGAGAGGTAGATCGCCTTAAGCCCGGCGCGCACCATCTGCATGGCCTGGTTGCCGGAGACCGCGCCGAGGCAGCTGACGTAATCCTCCTCGACCAGGAGCCGCCAGAGGCGATCCGCCGTGTGCTCGGCAAGCGTGTGCCGGATCTGCAGCGAGCCGCGCAGCTGCAAGACCTGCTCAGGCGTGTAGGGCCGCTCGATGTCGTCGAAGCGGCCGAGCGCCGCCCCCAGAACAAGGTCGTCATACATTGGCAAACTCTCCCGAAGCACGTCCAAAGGGTGTGCGGAAGTTTTACATTGCGCTGCGAAAAGTCCACTCATTAAAGACCGGCAATCGCCTGAAAATGGTAAAAATGTAAAGCCTTGCAAATCGGCGGAAACTGTTGTGTAAATATTGTCAATACGGATCAAGCGCGATGGCCGACCGGAAGATTTTCGCTGGAGGGCGACTGAAACGGGTGCGCCAGCGGCTTGGCCTCAGCCAGACGCAGATGGCGGGCGAGATCGGCGTCTCGCCGAGTTACCTGAACCTGATCGAGCGCAACCAGCGCCCGCTCACCGTGCAGGTGCTCGTGAAGCTATCGAGCGTCCACGGCGTCGACGCGGCGGAGCTTTCCGGGGGCGAGGGCGCTGACAGCGTCGCTGCGCTAAAGGAGGTGTTCGCCGACCCGCTGCTTCTCGGCGAGATCGCCTCGCCGGCGGAGCTTTCCGATTTCGCCGATGCCGCGCCCAACGCCGCGCGCGGCATGCTGAGGCTGTTCGAGGCCTATCGCGAGGCGCTGGAGCGGCTTTCGGGCCTCTCCCACTCCATGGCGCGTGAGAGCGCTGCACCAGCGGAGACAGGCTCGCGCCTGCCGCTACAGCGGGCGGCGGCGTATTTCGAGGAAGCGGGGCCGTGGTTTCCGGCAATCGAAGAGAAGGCCGAGGAAATCGCGGAAAGCCTCACGCCGCGCGACCAGCCGACGGAGGCGCTCAAGGCGCATCTCAAGGAGCGCTTCCGCGTCGATCTCAGGATCCTGCCTGCGCACGCAATGCCGGTGGAGCAGATTCGCTACGACCGGCATTCGCTTAGAATCTTCATCGCCGACCGCGTGCCGCTGATCGAGCGGCCGTTCCTGCTCGCGCGGCAGATCGCGCTTCTTGGGCACAGCGAGCTGCTCGACACGCTTGTGCGGCAGACCCGCCTCGCCGAGCCGGAGGCGATCCGCGTCTGCCGCTCGGGCTTTGCCCGCAGGCTCGCGGAAGCGATGCTCGCGCCGGCAAGCCGGCTCGCGCCGGCGGCGCGCGACGGCGGCTTCGATGTAATGGGACTGTCGCAGCGCTTCATGCTCAGGCCGTCGCGTATCATGGCGCGGCTCGCGGCGCTCGGCGCCGGCGGCGCGGACGGCATTCCGCGCGCCTTCATGCTGACGCTCGACGAATCGGGATCAGTGCTTTCGCGCATTGCCGGCGGCGGGTTCCCGCTTCCGCGGCTTGCGCCGCTCTGCGCGCGATTGCCGCTCTTCGACGGACTGGCTCCGGCGCGGCCCGTATTGACCGACCTCGCGCTTCCCGACGGCGGCGTGTTCCGCGCAATCGCGCTCGCGGAGGACGGCGTGACCGCGGCCGGCCTCCCGCCGCCGCGGCGGCTGTCGCTCCTCGGCTGGCGGAAAAGGGCCGAGGACGGCGACCGTGCCGACGCGCCGCGCCCGATTGGCGTGACCTGCCGGCTCTGCGAACGGGGCGACTGCGCACACCGGCTCTACCCGCCGGTCGCGCAGACGAGCGGCTTCCAGGACCATGTCGCCGGCCCGGCGGAATACGAACTCACGTGTTGAAGCAGCGCGGAACCGCCCCTAAGCTTTCCGGCACATCCGAAAAATACCGCTAACCCACGGAGGATCGAGCGTGAACGCGATCACAGCGAAGCTTCTGGCAGCAGCAGCGCTGTCGCTCCAGCCGCTCTCGGCGGCGGCGCAGGACCAAGTGGTCAACGTCTACAACTGGTCGGACTATGTCGGCGAAGGCGTTTTGGACGACTTCACCGCCGAGACCGGCATCAAGGTTGTCTACGACGTCTACGATTCCATGGAGATGATGGAGACGAAGCTGCTCGCTGGCGGCTCGGGCTACGACATCATCGTGCCGACGGACCGCAACCTGCAGCGGCTGATCCAGGCGGGCGTGGTCCAGAAGCTCGACAAGTCGAAGCTCCCGAATCTCGAGCACCAATGGGAGGCGATCGCCGAACGGCTCACGACCTACGACCCCGGCCTCGAACATTCCGCCAACTACATGTGGGGCACGACCGGCATCGGCTACAACGTCGACAAGATCGCCGAGCGCATGCCCGACGCGCCGCTCAATTCCTGGGCGATGATCTTCGATCCGGCGGTGGTTTCGCGCTTCGCCGATTGCGGCGTGCACCTGCTCGATTCGCCCGACGACATGATCCCCGCCGCGCTCAACTATCTCGGCCTCAACCCGGACTCGAAGGAGACGGCGGACATCCAGCAGGCGGGCGAGCTGTTGAAGTCGATCCGCCCGCACATCCAAAAGTTCCACTCGTCCGAATACATTAACGCGCTCGCCAACGGCGACATCTGCATGGCGGTCGGCTATTCGGGCGACATCCTGCAGGCGCGCGACCGCGCGGCGGAGGCCGGCAACAACGTCACCGTCGAGTATTCGATCCCCAAGGAGGGCGCGGTGATCTGGCTCGATAGCTTCGCCATTCCCGCCGACGCGCCGCACGCCGACAACGCGCACACCTTCATCGACTTCATGCTGAGGCCGGAGATCGCGGCGCGGAATTCGAACTACGTGTTCTATGCGAACGGCAGCAAGGATTCGCAGGCGCTGCTCGACGAAGAGGTGCTCAACGATCCGGCGATCTATCCGGACGAGGAGACGTTGAGCAACCTCTACACTACGACGATCAGCCCGCTGCGCGTGCAGCGCGAGATGACGCGCGTATGGACGGAAGTGAAGACGGGGCAGTAACCGCGTAGCCCGGATGGCGCGGAGCGAAATCCGGGATCTCTGGAGCCAGCCCCGCATTGCGCTCCGCTCCATGCGGGCTACGGGGGCTAGGCCGTGAAGAACGTGCTCGGCGCGGTGCGCCGCAAATTCCAGCCGTGGAACGACCCGGCCGCAAAGCCGTTCATCGAGGTCCGCGGCGTCACCAAGCGCTTCGGCTCGTTCGTTGCCGTCGACAACCAGTCGCTCACGATTTACGAGCGCGAGTTCCACGCGCTCCTCGGCCCTTCCGGGTGCGGCAAGACCACGCTTTTGAGGATGCTCGCCGGCTTCGAACAGCCGAGCGAGGGCGACATCGTGCTCGAGGGAAAATCGCTCGTCGACGTGCCGCCGCACCGGCGGCCGCTCAACATGATGTTCCAGTCCTACGCGCTCTTCCCGCACATGAGCGTGGAGAAGAACGTCGCCTTCGGGCTGAAGCAGGACAGGATGTCGGCGGACCAAATCGCCGCCCGCGTCGCCGACGTGCTGAAGCTCGTGAAGATGGAGGCGTTCGCCAAGCGCAAGCCCGAGCAGCTCTCCGGCGGGCAGCGGCAGCGCGTGGCGCTCGCCCGCGCCATCGCCAAGCGGCCGAAGGTGCTGCTTCTCGACGAGCCACTCGGCGCGCTCGACAAGAAGCTCCGCGAGGAGACGCAGTTCGAGCTGATCAGCCTGCAGGAG
>JBOHKB010000296.1:0-5639 GCA_050728815.1 Propylenella sp. | reverse complement strand
CATCCAGGTCGAGCACACCGTCACCGAGGAAGTGACGGGGATCGACATCGTCAAGGCGCAGATCCGATTGATCGAGGGCAAGCGGATCGGCGATCCGGATTCCGGCGTGCCGCCGCAGGAGGAGATCCGACTGAACGGCCACGCGCTTCAGTGCCGCATCACCACCGAAGACCCGGAGCAGAATTTCATCCCCGACTATGGGCGCATCACCGCTTATCGCGGCGCGACCGGCTTCGGCATCCGGCTCGACGGCGGCACCGCCTATTCGGGCGCGGTCATCACCCGCTTCTACGATGCGCTCCTGGAAAAGGTCACCGCCTGGGCTCCCTCGCCCGAGGAGGCGATCCGCCGCATGAACCGGGCGCTCCGCGAATTCCGCATCCGGGGCGTCGCCACCAACCTCGCCTTCCTGGAAAACGTCATCGGGCATCCGAGCTTTCGCGACGCGAGCTACACGACCCGCTTCATCGACGAGACGCCCGAGCTGATTCAGGCCGTCCGCCGGCGCGACCGCGCGACGAAGCTTTTGAACTACATCGCCGACGTGTCGGTGAACGGCCACCCGGAGACGCGCGGGCGCGCACGCCCGGACCCGGAAGCGCCAAAGCCGGTCGTCCCCATCTTCGACACCGCGCCGGCGGAAGGGACAAAGCAGCGCCTCGAACGCCACGGGGCCGCGGCCTTCGCGCGCTGGATGCGTGAGGAGCGCCGCACGCTCGTCACCGACACGACGATGCGCGACGCGCACCAGTCGCTGCTCGCGACCCGCATGCGCACGCACGACATCGTGGCGATCGCGCCTGCCTATGCGGCGGCGCTGCCGCAGCTTCTCTCGCTCGAATGCTGGGGCGGCGCGACCTTCGACGTCGCCATGCGCTTCCTGACCGAGGACCCCTGGGAGCGGCTCGCCGGCATCCGCGAGCACGTTCCGAACATCTTGTTGCAGGTGCTGGTGCGCGGCGCGAACGGCGTCGGCTACGCCAACTACCCCGACAACGTCGTGCGCTTCTTCATCAAGCAGTCGGCGGAGGCAGGGATCGACCTTTTTCGCGTCTTCGATTGTTTGAATTGGGTCGAGCAGATGCGCGTCTCGATGGACGCCGTGCTGGAATCGGGCAAGCTGCTCGAAGCGGCGATCTGTTACACCGGCGACCTCCTCGATCCGGCGCGCGCCAAATACGACCTCAACTACTATGTCGGGCTCGCGCGCGAGCTGGAGAAGGCCGGCGCCCACATCATCGCCGTGAAGGACATGGGCGGGCTGATGAAGCCGACCGCCGCGCGCGTCCTCTTCACCGCGCTCCGCGACGAAATCGGCGCGCCCATCCACTTCCACACGCACGACACATCGGGGCTCTCGTCCGCTTCCGTGCTCGCCGCCGTGGAGGCCGGCGTGGACGCCATCGACGCGGCGATGGATTCGCTCTCCGGCCTCACCTCGCAGCCATGCCTCGGCTCGCTCGTCGCGGCGCTCGATCAGACGGAGCGCAAGACCGGCCTCGACCTCGACGCGATCCGCCGCATCTCGCTCTATTGGGAGGCGGTGCGCTTCCAGTACGCCGCCTTCGAGAGCGACCTCCGCTCCGGCGCCTCGGAGGTCTATCTGCACGAAATGCCGGGCGGCCAGTTTACCAACCTGAAGGAGCAGGCGCGCGCGCTCGGTCTTGAGAGCCGCTGGCACGATGTCGCCCGCGCCTATTCCGAGGCGAACCAGATGTTCGGCGACATCATCAAGGTCACGCCGTCGTCGAAAGTGGTCGGCGACATGGCGCTAATGATGGTGACGCAGGAGCTTAGCGCCGCCGACGTGCTCGACCCGAAGCGCGACATCGCCTTCCCGGAATCAGTGACGCAGATGATGAAGGGCGAGCTGGGCCAGCCGCCGGGAGGTTGGCCGACGGCGATCCAGACGAAGGTGCTGAAGGGCGCAAAGCCGATCACGGTCCGGCCCGGCTCGCTCATCCCGCCCGCCGACCTCGACGCCGAGCGCGCCGCGCTCGCCGAGAAGATCGAACGCGAGCCGGGCGACTGCGAGCTCGCCTCCTATCTCATGTACCCAAAAGTGTTCATCGACTTCGCCGCGGCGCAGGAAAGCTACGGCCCAACCGAGGTGCTGCCGACGCCGGCCTATTTCTACGGGCTCGCCTCAGGCGAGGAAATCGCAGTCGAGCTCGAGCGCGGCAAGACGCTCGTTATCCTCTGCCAGGCGATCGGCGAACCGGACGAGCGCGGGCTCGTCCGCGTCTTCTTCGAGCTGAACGGCCAGCCGCGCATTGCCCGCGCGCCCGACCGCGCGCACGGCGCGAGTGCCGGTCTGGTGCGCCCGAAGGCCGAGCCCGGCAATCCCGCGCATGTCGCAGCGCCCATGCCCGGCGTCATTTCGGGCGTCGCGGTCGAGGCGGGCCAAGAAATCCGCGCCGGCGACGTGCTCCTCTCCATCGAAGCGATGAAGATGGAGACGGCGCTCCACGCCGACCGCGACGGCAACATCGCCGAAGTGCTGGTGAAGACCGGCGACCAGATCGACGCGAAGGACCTGTTGCTGCGGTTCGCTTAAAACTTTCCCACCTCCGCCGTCGTATGCACGCAAGACGAAGTTGGGCGACCGTGGGGAAGCGTCGCCGCCGGCCCTGCCCTCGACAACCGTGGCGCTGCGATCCATGATTGCAACCTGTCGCCCGGCGATACTGGAGGTTTCAAGATGCTCCCCTCCCCCGAACCGGCGTGCCTCGTGATTGCCGACATCTCCGGCTACACCGACTATCTTGCCGGCGTTGAGCTGGATCACGCGCAAGATATTCTCGCCGACCTGATCGACCGCGTCGTCAAAGCGCTCCGACCGCCCTTCCGGCTAGCCAAGCTCGAGGGCGACGCCGCGTTCGCTTGCGTGATCACAAAAGAAGTCGATGGCTCGTTGCTGCAGGACAGGATCGAGGGGACGTATTTCGCCTTTCGCCGGCGGCTCCGCGACATCCGGCAGGCGTCGAGCTGCGAGTGCGACGCTTGTCGGCGAATTCCGCAGCTCGACCTGAAATTCGTCGTGCATCATGGGACGGTGGCGAAGCAGAAGATGGCCGGCCGCGAGGAGCTGGTCGGCCGCGACGTGATCCTTCTCCATCGGCTTCTGAAGAATACCGCGGACACGAAGTTCGGCGGCCGCGCCTACGTCCTCTACACGGACGCATGCGTGAAGGCGATGGGAGTCGATCCGGTCGTGCAGGGGCTCGTGGGGCATTCCGAGTCGATCGACGTGATCGGCACCGTGACGTGCTGGCTGAAGGACCTGGAATCGGCGTGGCAGGAGGCTCAGGAACAGGAGCGGCTCGAAGTGACCCAGGCCGATGCCCTTCTTGTCTTGTCGTACGACCTTTCGGCACCGCAGCAGGTCGTGTGGGAATATGCCACCGTGCCCGGGCGTCGGACGCAATGGGGAGCCGACGCGGTCATCGAAAACGCGCCGAGGGGCAGGCGCGGCTCCGGGACGGTCAACCACTGCGTCCACGGCAAGGACGCGATCATCGAGGAGATTCTCGCCTGGCGGCCGTACGACTACATCACCGCGCGCTACGAAATGCCCATGCCCGGAGCGCCGAAGCTGCTCGTCACCGACCGGTTCATTGCCATGCCGGACGGCCGTACGCGGTACGAGAGCCGCATCGGAGCCGACAAGCCGAAGGACAGGGCGGCGCTTCAGCAGATGCTCCCCGGGATCGAGCCGATCATGCGACACTCAGCCGAGGCCCTCGCTCAGCTTCTCGAGGCTGGTTCGCATGAGCCGGTCGAGGGCGTTGATGAGCCGCCGCTTCCCGTTTCGGCCGGGCGCTTCGCAAGCGCGCCCGTCACCGCCGCCAGCTGAGCGAAGCAGAGACCCGCTGCAGAATGAGGACGCTGCCGGTTGGCGGCGCCTTCCATTTCAACTCGACGGCTTCGCCGCCGATCGCTTCGGCGTGATCGGATAGGCGAGCTTGCAAGCGGCGCGTGCGCGCCGCTATGACGCGCTGGTTAGAGCGGCGGGCGGCATGATCATCGACATCCACGGCCACTACACGACAGAGCCGCAGGCGCTGCATCGCTTCCGTGACAAGCAGCTCGCCGGGCTCGCCGATCCGGCGCGACGGCCGACGTCGAGCGATCTCGGCATCAGCGACGACGAGCTGAGAGAAAGCGTTCAGCCGCAGCTCGACCTTCAGAAGGCGCGCGGTACCGACCTCACCCTCTTCTCGCCGCGCGCCTCCGGCATGGGGCATCACGTCGGGACGGAAGCAATCGGCCGAGAATGGTCGCGCGTCTGCAACGACCTCATCCATCGCATCGCGACGCTGCTCCCGGAGAATTTCGCCGGCGTCGGCCAGCTGCCGCAGTTTCCCGGCGTGTCGCCGAAGAACTGCGTCGATGAGCTTGCGCGCTGCGTGAACGACCTCGGCTTCGTCGGCGTCAACCTCAACCCCGACCCGTCGGGCGGCTATTGGACCGACCCGCCGCTCACCGACCGGCACTGGTATCCGATCTACGAGAAGCTTTGCGAGCTGGACGTGCCGGCGATGATCCACGTCACCGCGTCCTGCAATCCGAATTTCCATTTCACCGGCGCCCACTACATCAACGCCGACACCACCGCCTTCATGCAGCTCATCCAGGGCGACCTCTTTCGCGATTTCCCCACGCTGAAGTTCGTCGTCCCGCATGGCGGCGGGGCCGTGCCCTTCCACTGGGGTCGCTATCGCGGGCTCGCACAGGCGATGAATAAGCCGCTGCTCCAGGAACATCTCCTCGACAACGTCTTCTTCGACACCTGCGTCTATCACCTGCCCGGCATCGAGCTGATGGCGAAGGTCATCCCGATCGACAACATCCTCTTCGCGTCGGAGATGCTCGGGGCGGTGAAGGGGATCGATCCGGAGACGGGGCACCATTTCGACGACACAAAGCGCTATGTCGACCAGCTGACGAGCCTCTCCGAAGCCGACTGCTACAAGCTGTTCGAAGGCAATGCGCGGCGCGTCTATCCGCGGCTCGATGCGATGCTTGCCGAGCGGGGCTATCCCGCACGCGCGGCCTGAGCATCATCATGGGGGAAGCATGGGCGATGTTCCGCGTCTGAACGGCATCATCGGAGCGCTCGAATCGGGACGCTGCGCGTTCGCGCTCTTTGCGCCGATGGAGATCGAGACGGCGGTCTCGCTGCAGGGCTCGCCCTATGACGGCGTCGTGTTCGAGGGCGAGCATCGCGGCTGGGACGTGCGGGCGCTCCGCGACTGCCTGCAATACCTTCTGAACCGCCGGCAGATCGCGACCTCCGGCTCGCTCGCGCCGGCGCCGACGCCGACAGCGCGAATCCCCGCGAACGGAGCGGAGATGAACCAGTTCCTCGCCAAGCAGGCGCTCGACCTCGGCTGCTACGGCGTGGTCTTCCCGCATGTCTCGACGGTCGCAGAGGCCTACAACGCCGTCGCGTCCTGCCGCTACCAGCGCCTCAGGGACAAGCCGCTTTACGAGCCGGCCGGCGTCCGCGGCGACGGGCCGGCGCAGGCCGTCCGCTACTGGGGCGTCACGCAGCAGGACTACTACAAGCGGGCCGATGTCTGGCCGCTCTCGCCCGAGGGCGAGATCCTGGTGGTCATCCAGATTGAGGACACGAC
>JBOHKB010000295.1:0-3729 GCA_050728815.1 Propylenella sp. | reverse complement strand
TTCGCGGCGAGCGCGGCGGCGAGCGCGCGCAAGGCCGGCACCAGCCGATCCTCGACGACGAGCGCGACCGCGACGTTCATCGCCGTCGGGAACGCGTCGTTCGACGACATGCCCAGGTTCACGTGATCGTTGGGATGCACCGGCGTCTTACCGCCCCGCCCCGCGCCGAGCAGCTCGTTGGCGCGCCCCGCGATCACCTCGTTCACGTTCATGTTCGACTGCGTGCCTGAGCCGGTCTGCCAGACGACGAGGGGGAAGTGTTCGTCGAGCTTCCCCTCCGCGACCTCTTGCGCGGCCTGGGCGATGACCCGTCCGACCTTTGCATCGAGCTTGCCGAGGTCCATGTTCACTTCTGCGGCCGCGCGCTTGATCAGCCCGAGCGCGCGCACGATCGGTGCGGGCTGCCGCTCCCAGCCAATCGGGAAATTTTCGAGCGAGCGTTCCGACTGTGCGCCCCAATATTTCTCGGCGGGCACCGCGATGGGACCGAAGGAATCGGTTTCCGTGCGCGTCTTCGCTTTCGGTCGTTCTGCTTTCCGCTGCATCAGGCTCGCCTCTTTGCCCGGAGCTTTTTCGTCAAGATCGCCGCCGAACACAAGCAGCCGCCTGCCCGATCGGGTCGGCGACTCGAGGCAGCTCATGGGCGGCGGTACATATAGGCCTTCTTGCGCCTTGTCGCCCGTGGCGGAGCGCTACGGCCGCCGCGCGAATTCGGCATGAGCGCCGATCATCTGGCGCTACTGCCCACCGCCCATCGGGATGAGGATGCGGGGCCCGCCATCCGGCATGATCAGCGTGTAGCCGCCCTCGGAGCACCCGACTAACCACATGCCGCCTGACGCCTCTCCGACGAGATCAGCGGAGAGCGCAGGCGCCGTGCACTTGGAGCTGCCGTTTGCCGCGACAAGGATCGCAAGCGCCATCCGCCGCTCTTCCGGCGAGAATCCGAGAAGGCGTTCGCTGTAGCTTAGCGGGCCGGCCGGGGAGGGTGAGAAGGCATAGGTGCGGCGTTGGTGCGCCTCATCGGTCTTGTCGAGCGCGCCTTCCTTGATTTTCCGCGCCAGGTTCTGATCGCCTCCGACCGTGACGAGCAGGGTCTGGAACAGCTCGTCGCTGAGGATGCCTGTTGGGACCCGGTCAAGCTCGGCCTCGAACGCCTCGATCGCAGCCCGCGTGGCAGGGCCGAACTCCCCGTCCGCACTGCCGATACTCTGGCCGTTGATCTGCAGCATGCCTTGCACAAGGAACGTCAGGTCGAAAGCGCGGTCGGCGTCGCGCCCGGCTGCGTCGCCGTTGCCGTTGAAGGTGGTATCGGTCCAGCAGAGGGCGTTGGAGGCTGCCATGCAGGTGGCGAGGGCCAGCGCCCGCGCCCCGAAAGGAATAGCCTTGCCGCAACTCGCGCCGATCCCTTTCGCCGGCGGCGCGGCGAGCGCGACGGCGCCCCAGCCATCCGGGCATTCGAGCACCGCCTCGCAGGCGGTGCCGCCGTTCTCTGTGCAGTAGTCCTCCGCGCAGCGGTGCGACCGGTTGGAGGAGAAGCCCGCGCACCAGCCGTAGGCGTTCTCGGGCGCGGAGTAGTAGATCGCCGTTGTGGCGTGCGCCGGCGCGGCTTGCATCAGCGGCAGGACAAGCATCACGCCCGCTGCCGCGCCGCGCCATTGTGCGAGAACTCGGACCGCCCGCGTCGCCAGTCGGTTCATCGACTCCCCTCCCTTGATGGTTGTCTCCGCAAATCTACCGCGATTGCACACCTATGCCACTATTAGACGCCGCCGGACTGCGCTTTCTTGGTGCTCTGCTGCAAATCGCGAGCCCGTGTCTCTGCCCTGTCGCGTTCCGGGGATTATTCGTCTACACCCAGCGCTTGCGTTCTCACAGGCATCGGAGAATCGGATGAGGGTATTCAGCGCCGTCGGCGCCGCTTCGATCGCTCTTCTGCTGCTCAGCGCGCCCGCGGTCTCGCAGGACGGATCGCCCGTCCGCGAGATGATGGCCGTCTCCGGGATGACGGAGCAGTTCGTCGATCTTGGCGAGACCTTCGCTGCCGGTATTCGGCAGTCGGCGGCACAGACCGCGATGCCGCCGGAGATCGCCGAGGACTTTGCGGCCATTGCGGCCCGGGTGGTCGATGGAAAGGCGTTTCTCGGCGATCTTGAGGCGGGGTTCTTGGACGCGCTGTCGCCTGAGATCGCGGCGGTCACCGCATTCTACCTGTCGCCGCTCGGCCAGCGGCTGAAGCAGGCCGAGGTGGCCAGTTCCACCCCCGAGGCCCAGTTGGAGATCGAAGCGACGCGGTCGGATCTCCGCGCAGTGCTCGAAGGCGACCCCGAGCGGCTGGCGCTTGCCAAGGCGCTCGACGAGGACCTGCTCGCCTCGGAGCTGTCCGCCACGACGGCCGTGAGCATTGCTCAGGCGATGATGGTCGGGGCTGCCCAGAGTGCGCCGGTGCGGGATCCGAACAGGCTCGCCGAAATGGAACGGCAGCTTGCGGCAGCGCATGGACAGATCGTGGGGGAGATGCGCGAACTGTTGCTGGCCTCGTTCGCGTGGATCTACCGCGACTTCACGAACGAAGACCTTGGAGTCTACGCGGAGTTCACGCGGTCGGATGCTGCGCGCGCCGTCTGCGCGGTGATCTTCGAGGTGACCAACGACTTCATGATCGCGCGCAGCCGGAAGGTCGGCGAGGAGTTCGGGGCGCTGATGCGGCAGAAGCGGACCTGAGCAGTCAGCTCTTTTTGCGGAAGGAATCGAGCGAAACCACGTCGGCCTTGCCGTCGGCGGCGGCCGCCTTGCCAGCCTTCCCTGAAGCGGCAGCCTTCTTGCCCGCGGCAGGGACGGCAGTCTTCTTTGCTGGAGCCGCCGCCGCCTCTTCGGCGGGAGCGCCTTCCGCCGCGGCCTGAGCCTCCGCTTCCGGCTTGACGTCGAACTTCACCTGAAAATGCGCGTGCGGGTCGGCGAAGCTCTTCACCGCGCGGAACGGCACGACGAGCCGCTCCGGCACGCCCTTGAACGAAAGCCCGACCTCGAAGCCCGAATCGGTGACGGTAAGGTCCCAGAACTGGTGCTGCAGCACCACCGTCATCTCGCTCGGATAGTCGGCCCTGAGGCGCGAAGAAATGCGTACGCCGGACGCGCGCGTGTCGAAGGTGACGTAGAAATGATGTTCGCCGGGAAGCCCCGCCCGCGCCACTTCGCTCAAGACCTTCTTCACCAGGCCGAGCAGCGCTTCCTGGTAGAGCACGTCATAGCGGATCAGATCGTCAACCATCGATCCGAAATTAGATAAGCGCCGAAGCGCTTGCAAGGAATAGGCGAGAGTGGAGGCTTCTGTTGCCAGGTGCCTCCGAACCCCGCCTGAAAGTGCTAACCCTCAGGGCTTTGATTCGGTGTCCCGAACCGCATTACGCGGCAAGGGCAACCGGAGCATAGTTGTCATTCGCAACTATTGTGTCGGCCCGATAACGGTGGAACCATGCCGGGCAAAAGCAGGAGCCTTTACACCCTCGTCGATCCTGTTTCGCCCCCATCATCAGCCGTGCGGCGAGCTAGTGAAGCACGGTTCATGGTGGAGGCGCCGGGTACCGCCCCCGGGTCCGATAGGTTTATTGCGCTCGGCCTTTATCGCCATAGCCGGGTTGCCCCGGCAGGAGAGAATATAAGCGTTTTCGGCCCGATCGCAAAGGGCCGCGGGCGATCTTTGCCACTTGGCATGAACAACTTATACAC
>JBOHKB010000294.1:0-3163 GCA_050728815.1 Propylenella sp. | reverse complement strand
GTGAAGAAGTCGGTGGTCTGGAACTTGACGCCCGAACGAAGGTGAAAGGTGTACTCCAGACCGTCGTCGGAGATTTCCCAGCTTTCGGCGAGACCGGGCTCGGTGTCGGTCGTTCCGATGATGAACTCGACGAGCCGGTTGTAGATCGGGCGCGACGAAGCGTCGAACGTCGTGCCGGCGGTGTAGAGCGCGGGGTCGAAGCCCTCGGGGCTCCCTTCCGAGCAATAGACCAGCGTTTTAGCGGAAGCGCCGAAACCGGCCATCGCCGCAAGGCTGACGCCAAGCAGCGCCGCCTTCGTCAGTCGTTTGAGATGCATTTGTAAAACCTCCCGAAGATAACTCTTGAGGGCGCCCTCCGCGCCGCTCCTGTCAGTAGGTAACGACGGAAACAGGGAGGAAATCAACAGCGTCGATGACCGCGAAGCGGTAGAATTCGCGCGAGTTTGGCCCAAATCGTGCTCGGAGCGGCTTTCGGATCAGCGCTGCAGCGCCGTCAGGATGACTAGGCCGAGACCTGCGTTCGTCCTTGCGCGGGTGAGGTCGGCGCTCGCCGCCGTCCAGGCGGTGCCCGCAAGCAGCGCCACGACGCAAATCGCATAAAGAGTGCAGAACATTCACTTTCCCCCCGCCCGTTGCGGGAGGTGTAGCCGGCTATGCTTGAACCGGCCATGAGGGGAGCGTTCAGCTGGCGTTCAATTTGGACGGGCTTCGGCCATCAGGGCGCGCACGGGCTGCGGCGGCAGATAGACGACGGGCCGGCGAACGCGTATGGATTGTCGCGCCCGCGCCGCGCGGGCGATTTGCCGGTTTCTAGCGCTTGCGCATCCCTGCCGAGTCTTCTCCCCGCTCCCGCTCAGCCCTCATTCCGATCGAGTGGTGCGCCTGGCTGCTGGCCACACTGCTCATGCTGGCGCCGCTTGCCGCCGAGCCGTCCACCGCCGTCTTCGGAGCGTCGAGCGAAAAGGGCATCTACAGCTACGCCGCCGCCACCGCGGTAAACCGTCCCGAGGTTGAACTTCGCGCCCGCCCGGTGAAACGCGCGGCCGAGTCCGCCGCGCCGGGCGGGGGCGATTTCGCGCACGTCGCAGTCTTCCTTGCAGAGCGGCCGCAGGCGGCTCCGCCTGACGTCGTCGCTGAGGCGGGCCGAGAGCTTCGGCCGCGAGCGACGATCACCTGCTCCGCGCGCTCGCCGCCGGTAAGCATCGCGCCGATCGCATAGCCGGCGCGTCGCCCGTTCCGCGAACGCGGCTCGGGCCCAGATCCCATCCCTTCGATTCACATCAATGCCGATCCGGTTCGCGCCATCGGCTGAGGCAATTTCCCCATGATGATGGTATTCGGACTCGTCCTGCTCGCGCTCTCGATCGCGCTCATCAAGATCACAAAGGCCCGCGAGCTGGCCGGCAGCAAGTTCTGGACGACGGCTGCGCGCTCGGTTTGGCTGCCGATCCTGTTCACCGCGTTGTTCGGCCTCGGTTTCGTCTCGTTGATCGGCGGCGTCGTCAAGCTCGTCGGCGCCTAAGGCGGGACCGCATCCGGTCTGGCGGCCGTGTGCTTTGCCGCACGAAGTCGAAGAGGTTCCGGGATCCGTTACCCTTGTCCGCGGGCCAGACACTTTCGAGTCTGGTCGGAGCGGCAGGATTTGAACCTGCGACCCCCTCGTCCCGAACGAGGTGCGCTACCAGGCTGCGCTACGCTCCGCTGTGCTCTTGCCGCAGCCTGTGGAGACGGGCCGGGGCCCGGCGGATATAAAGGCTGCCCGCCAGCCTCGCAAGGTCGCCTCCCGGTGCGAGGATTCTATGGCCGAGACCCGGAGCGCCTGCTAGATTGGCCGGAAATCCAGGGAGGTTCGGATGAGCCGATTTGCTTCATTGGGGGCGCTCCCGGCAATTTTGGCCGGCGCGTTGTCATTGGCCGGGCCCGTCGGCGCTCAGGATGTCCTCTTTGCCGAAGGTCAGAACCCGGACCTGCGTGTCGAGGTCCGCGATCTGAAGCGCGGCGACGGCGGCGTGGTCACGCTCCGCCTGCGGCTCGTCAACGGCACTGGCGACGCCTTCGATCCGAGCTGCGACATGCGCGATCCGGGCTTCAACGATTCCTGCGGGGAGTTCACTGGGGCCTACCTGCTCGATGCGGCCAACAAGAAGAAATACACGGTCGTGCGCGACTCGGAGAAGAAGTGTGTGTGCAGCGGCCTTGAGGCGATCGAGCCTGGCAAGAAGATGAACGTCTGGGCGACGTTCCCGGCTCCGCCGGAGGGCGTCACGCAAGTGACAGTCGTCGTTCCGCTGTTCGAGCCGATCGAGGGCGTGCCGATCAATTGAGGCGCCGCCATGCGCGCTCTCGCCGGGGTCCTTTTCATGCTCCTGCTGCCGGCGGCCGCGTGGGCGCAGGCGGCGGAGTTCCGCATCCTCGATCTCGAATTTCGGGTTCTCGATCTCGAGTTTCGCATCCTCGACCTCGACATCGCCGAGATGGAGGTGGCCGGCGCTCCGTCCAATCTCGCGGTCGAGGAAACAGAGACTGAGATCAGGATCGCGCTTTCAGCCGACGTGCTTTTCGATTTCGACAGGTCGGACATCAAGCAGGAGGCAGCGGAAGCGCTCGCTCAGGTCGCAGCCGTGCTGCGCGAGCATCCCGGCCAGCCAGTTCGGATCGAGGGCCACACCGATTCCAGGGGCGCCGACGCCTATAACCAGGCACTATCAGAAGACCGTGCGCTCTCGGTCAGGGATTGGCTGGCAGACGAGGAAGGCGTTGACGCCTCCGCCTTCGAGATCGCCGGCTTCGGCGAAAGCCGGCCTGCGGCGCCGAACGAGCATCCCGACGGCTCCGACGATCCGGAAGGACGCCAGAAGAACCGCCGCGTCGAGATCGTGATCGGCAAGTAGCCTGAGGCAGTCCGCTCGGCTGCCCGTGCAAGCGTCCCTCGGAGCCGCCGCCCTTCATTGCTGCAAGGCGACGATCGGCCTATATCGCCGCGCGACGTACTTTGAAGCGGATGGGGCGTAGCCAAGCGGTAAGGCAGAGGGCTTTGGTCCCGCGACCCCAGGTTCGAATCCTGGCGCCCCAGCCAACCAACATCGCTCGCGACTGCCCTCGAGGTAGCGGGCCGATGTTCCGGCGCCATGCGGCCGCTGTGCTAATTGCTGCGATGAAATAT
>JBOHKB010000293.1:0-12100 GCA_050728815.1 Propylenella sp. | reverse complement strand
CCTTTGCCTCCGCCGGCCGGGTGATGCTGGATGCGCCGATCTCCGGGAGCCCGGTGACGGTGAAGGCCGGCAACGCCTCGATCATGGTCGGCGGCGACGAGGCGGTCTTCGAGCGCATGAAGCCGCTCTTCCTCGCGATCGGCCGAAAGGCCCTCTACATCGGCGAGCGCGGCAAGGCGGTGCGCATGAAGGTCGCGCAGAACATGTGCCTGGTGGTGGAGATGGTCGCCTTCTGCGAGGCCGTCGCGCTCGCGGAGAAGGGCGGGGTCAAGCGCGAGATCGCGGTCGAAGCAATGCTGAACTCAGTGGTGGCGTCGCCCGTGATGGGCTACCGCGGCCCCTTCATCCTCGACGGCAGGATGCCCGAAAAAGCGCTCGCCAACGTGACGCTGCAGCAGAAGGACATGCTGCTCGCGCTCGATCTCGCCCGCAAGAGCGGCGTGCCCGCCCCGCTCGGCGCCGCCGCCAACGAGATGCTGAACGCATGCCGAGGGCTCGGCATCGATCACCGCGATTTCGTCACTGTCTACGAAGTCTATCGCCGCCTGGGAGGGATGCTGAAGTGAGCGCCAAGCCGAAGCCGTACCGCACGCGCGTCGAGGACGTGCCGCTCGTCCAGGGACTGAAGCGCGAGGACGGGTGGATCGACATGCAGGTGCGCTTCCTGATCGACGAGGCAAGCTGCGGCTCGGACAAGCTCACCTTCGGATGGACCGTGATGAAGCCGGGCGCCAGCCACGAGAAGCATCGCCATTTTCATTGCGACGAATTCCTCGTCGTCATGTCGGGGAGCGGCATCATCTTCACCGACCACGGCGAGGAGCCGGCGACGAAGGGCGACGTGGTGTTCACGCCGCGCGGACATTGGCACGGCTTCCGCAACACCTCGGACGAGGACGCGCTGCTCATCTGGGGCTGGAGCGGCGCCGGATCGCTCGAGGCCGCCGGATATGAAGTCGGTCACTGAGAGGGCCTTCGTTTGAGCCCGGATGTAAACGATCCGCGCGTCGCCGCCGGCATGGCGGCCCAATTCGCCCTGCGCAAGCGAAGGATCGCGGCGGGCGAAAAGCCGATCGGCTGGAAGGTCGGCTTCGGCGCGAAGGCGGCGATGGAGAAGCTCGGGACGAGCGCGCCCCTCATCGGATTCCTGACTAGCGCCGGCCTGCTGCAGTCGGGCGATGCGGTTTCGCTCAAGGGCTGGACCCATCCCGTCGGCGAGCCGGAACTCGCCGTCCATATCGAAGACGACCTCGCCGGCGACGCCAGCGATGCGACGGTCGAGGCGGCGATCGCCGGACTTGCCCCCGCGATCGAGCTCGCCAACCTCGACCCGGCCCCCGACCGCGTCGAGACGATCCTTTCCGGCAACATCTACCACAGGCACGTGATCGTCGGCGCGCTCGACCGCTCGCGGAGCGGCGGGTCCGTCACCGGGCTCCGCGCGCACGTTATCCGCAACGGCGAGGAGGTCGCCAGCCAGTCCGCGCTGGAGGCAAACACCGGAAGGATCGTCGCCATCGTGCGCCATGTGGCAGACGTACTCGCGCACCATGGCGAGCGCTTGGCCGCCGGAGAGTTCATCATCGCGGGCGCGGTCACGCCGCCGCTTTTTCTCGACTCGCGCGACCGCGAACTTGTCCACCACGTCGACGGGCTCGGAAACGTTTCGGTCCGCTTCGCGCCCTGAGCGACACGCCGAGCCGGGCTTAGTCCCGCAATCCCCAGATTTCACACAGGACGATATTCCGCTCTCGACGGCCCGGCCTTTTTCAGCGAGCATCCCAACCGTGAGAGGGCGAACGGTTCGGCAAGGGCAAGTCGGACAGCACGTTCGGATCTCTCGCCCGCGCCGGTCTTCCTCGGAGGGTCGGAATGCTTCGCGGGCCGTTTGGAGGGCTGCGCGGCGCAGCAATGCGACGCGCGGCGGCCAGGCGGGCCGGTGCTCCATGAACGGCGGGCAAACCGTTCGATGGGCCGGCGGGTCCGAAAGGGCACGCCGGAGCCTGGGACTTCAGCGCTGAGGCGCTCAGGTTCAGACCCAGGCGATGCGGCGGCGCACCGCAAGGTGTGGAGCCACAGAACCAGGGCTGATAGGGAGGCGTCGGTTGGCTCGTCCAAGCGGCGCCTTTCCTATTTCCGCTTCGCGCTTCCAGTCTCGCGGTTCGGACGCCCCCGCCCTCCTCCGGCGAAGACTGACGTCGCCAACGCCATGAAGAAATCGAGCGATTCACGCGGCGAACGGCGCTCGCCGTGCCTTCGGCCCGCGCCATGAGTTCCTGCAAGGCAGGCAAATGGTCTTTTGACAGGCCGGAAAGCATTCGTGCATCCTCGCGGCGGCCGTCAGAAGCCGAACTCAATCCAGCAGGAGGAGATGCAAAATGTTGAGATTCGCCAGATTTGGCGCGGCGATCAGCATAGTCGCGGGTCTCGCGTTCACCGGCTCGTTGGCCGGCGCTCAGGACCTGAAACCGATCACGTTCATCACTCCCAACCCATCCGCGCTCAACATCTTTCCCGTGTGGGTCGCGATCGGCGAGGGCTATTTCGCTGACGAGGGCCTCGAAGTAACGGTGCAGGCCGTCGACGGATCGTCGCAGGTCCTGCAGGCGATGTCGGCGGGACAGGCGCAGATCGGGCTTCCCGGCCCGGCGCCGCTGCTCGCTGCCCGCGAACGCGGCGAAGATGTCGTCTTCATCTACAATCTGAACCCCAAGAGCATCTTCGGCATCGTGGTTCGCGCGGAGTCGGACTACCAGCAGCCGGCCGATCTGAAAGGCAAGACAATCGGCGTCGGAACCGCCGACGGCGCGGAGGTGGGCTATGCGCGCTCCATCCTCGCGGACGCCGGCCTTACCGAGGGTACCGACTATACGTTCCTGCCGGTCGGGGATGGCGGGACCGCCGCAGCCGCTTTCGAGCGGGGCGACATCGAGGCCTATGCGGCGGCGACGAGCGACGCGGCAATCATGACCACGCGCGGATTGACCCTGCGCGAAATCACGCCCGACAAGTTCAAGGCCTATTTCGGAAACGGGGTCGCGGCCTATCGCAGCTACATCGAGGAGAATCGGGACGTGATCGAGGGCTTCGGCCGAGCGATCACGCGCGGGCTGAAATTCGGCATGGATCCGGCCAATCGCGAGGCCACGCTCGCCCACGCCGCTGCCGGCAACCCGCAGGAGGGCGAGGACAAAGCACTCGCCAACGCGCTGTTCGACCAGTTGCTCACCAAGATGGACATCGGCGACCAGGCCGAGGGCTACGGCTACCAGCCGCCGGCGAACTGGGAAACCTGGCACAACACACTGGTTGAGTCCGGCGGCCTCAAAGCGCCGATGACCAACCTGACCGAAGCCTATTCGAACGAGTTCGTGGAGATGTGGAACGCGGACACGATGTAGTGAACATAGCTGCAGACTTGCCTGCGGCTGAAGAACCGGCCGGCCTCGCAGGCCGGCCGGTATACGAACTGCGCGGCGTCAGTAAGCGCTTCGAGCGGCGCAATGTGCAGGCGCTCGAGCGCGTCGATCTGGTGCTCCACGAAGGCAGCTTCTCCGCCCTGATAGGGCCGAGCGGGTGCGGCAAGTCAACGCTTCTGAAGATCATGGCGGGCGTCATGCCTCCGTCCCAGGGAAGCGTGGTGCTCGAGGGCGTGCCGGTGACAGGCCCGCGCCGCGAGATTGGCATGATGTTTCAGCAGGCGACGCTCTTCCCGTGGCGAACCACGCTCGAGAACGTGGTCCTGCCGATCGAAATCCGCGAGGGCAAGAGAGCGGCGCGCGCCAAGCACGCGGATGCCAAGGCGCTGCTCGAGCTTGTCGGCCTGACCGGCTTCGAGCAGGTCTATCCAAACGAGCTATCGGGCGGCATGGCGCAGCGGACCGCGATCTGCCGAATGCTCATCACCGAGCCTGCCGTGCTCCTGCTCGATGAGCCTTTCAGCGCACTCGACGAGCTTAGCCGGGACTTCATGAACATGGAGCTGCAACGGATCTGCATGGAGCGACGCGCGACATCGTTCCTGGTCACGCACTCCATTCCCGAGGCGGTCGTTCTTTCCGATATCGTTTACGTGATGTCTCCGCGGCCGGGTCGCTTTGTCGATTCAGTGCCGATCGACCTGCCGCGGCCGCGCACTCTCCACATGATGACCGAATCCCGCTTCGGACGGCTGGTCGACCGCATCCGCGACCAGCTCGACAGGGGAGCCTTCCTATGACGTACGCCACAGCCGCGAATAACGACGCCGCGCCCGACCATACAGTCTGGTCGGAGCAGGATTCCTGGATCGATCGTGTCCCGCGATCGGTGGCAATGGCCGTGATCTTCGTCGCCTTCGTGGGAATCTGGCAATTCGTCCACGAGTTCGAGATCGTGTCGAAGATCATCCTGCCGTCACCGTGGGAAACCGCGCAAGAGCTGGTGGTGGTCGGCAAGAATCTGACGAGCGGCGGCTATCTCCTTCCCTCGCTGTGGATCACGACGCAGGAAGTTCTCGTCGGCTTCGCGATAGCCGTCATGCTCGGCTTCACGCTCGGAACGATCGTCGGCGAGACCTCGATCGGAGAGCGGGCGGTGCTTCCTTATCTGGTCGCGATCGACACGATGCCGAAAGTCGCCTTCGCGCCGCTCTTCATTTCCTGGCTCGGCTTCGGCATCTCCTCAAAGGTCGCGCTCGCCGCGTTCATCGCCACTTTTCCGGTCGTGGTGGGCACGGCCGCAGGCCTGCACGCCGCCGACGAGAACGCCCGGATGCTGTTCAAGACGATGGGCGCCAGTCGCTGGCAGACGCTGATCAAGCTAAAGATCCCAACCGGGCTGCCGCATTTCTTCACAGGGGTGAAGATCGCTTCGATCGGCGTCGTCGCCGGCGCCATCACCGCGGAATTCCTGGGGGGCGGCCAGGGTTTCGGTCATCTCATCCGTACCGCCGCATCCCAGCTCGACACGCCCCGCGTCTTCGCCTTGATCCTCTATCTCAGCCTGCTCGGGCTCGCGACGTTCTGGATGGTGATCTGGATCCAGCGCCGCCTTGTGTTCTGGCACAAAGACACGGCGCAGCGAGAGCCGGTGGGGTAATATTCCCAAGCTCGCCGCCCAATCGTCCGTCCGCGGCTGGCGCGTAGCGCTATTCGGCAGCCTCGACGATCGCGTTCGGGCCGCTCTTCGCCCAGTAGTCCGCCTGCGCCTTGCTCCGCTTCAGCGCTTCCTCCGTCTCGAACCCCGGCGCCATGGCCGCTTCGGTTCCGGCGAGCACCTGGTGGTGATCGATGTTGAGTGTCCTGAGCCACCGTTGCTGGCCCATCGTGATGGCGATGAAGTAGCCAAGCTCCACAAGCTCCGGCTCGCTGAAATGGGCGTGCAGCCGCTCCCACAGCGCATCGCTCGACGGCAGGTCCCAGGTGATCGCCTCGGCATAGGCGAGCGCCGCCTTCTGCCGTTCGTCGTAGCGGGCCGACTTCTCGAAGTTCAGGAGGTCCTTGTAGTCCGCCTCCACCACCCCGGCCTTCGCCGACTTGATCGAGCGCTGATTGCCGCAATACTCGCACTTGACCGAGTGCGAGACGTAGACGCGGCAAAGCTCCTTCACCGAATGATCGACGACGCCGTTGTGAAACACGGTGCGCCAAGTGTCTGCGAACGACCAGAAGCAGGCCGGCACATGCGCGCGGACCGCCTGGCTCTCGGGGCGCGGCGTTCCTTCCCGCCGGCAGCGGTCGAGTTCCGCGAGCATCCTTTCGTCGGCGATCGTGGCTGGGTCCACGTAGCTGATGCGCTGCTTCGCCATCCGATTCCTCCATCGGCGCACTCGTTCAGCGAACCGTCGTCGCCGCAGCCTGGTCTGTCAACCTCCGGGAGACTGCGTCCAGCGCGGACAGTCTCGTCCGCCGGGACATGAATACCGTGACGGAACAGCCGTGCTTCGGAACCGTGAGTGCGCTTTCTGCATTGAAATTCGTGGCTTAAGGGTCAGAATAATGTCCCAGAGGGAGGCGCATGAATCGGCTCTTCGCCATCTCCAACCGCGTTGGTCCGCTGAGCGACGAAGGCAAGGCAGGCGGTCTGGCCGTTGGCTTGGCCGACGCGCTGCGCCACCGCGGCGGCGTCTGGTTCGGCTGGTCGGGCAATACCAGCGACGAGGGCACGCACGGTCCCCTGCAAATCACGACGGAGGGCAAGGTCGATCTCGTCACCGTCGACATGACGCAGGCCGACCTCGATGCCTTCTATCACGGCTTTGCCAATCAGTCGCTGTGGCCGGTCTTCCACTATCGGATGGACCTTGCCAACTACGACCGACGCCACGCGGAGACCTACGATCGGATCAACGAGCGGATCGGCAGCCGGCTCGTTCCATTGCTGAAGCCCGACGATCTCGTCTGGGTCCATGACTACCACTTCATTCCGCTTGGCGAGAAAATCCGAGCCGGCGGGTTTTCCGGGGCGATCGGGTTCTTTCTCCATGTCCCCTTCCCGCCTCCTGAAGTGATCGCCGCGCTTCCGCGCGCACACCGGCTCGTGCGCTCGATGCTGTCCTACGATCTCGTCGGATTCCAGACGAAGGTGGACCGGGACAATTTCGTCCGCTTCCTCATCTCGGAGTTCAACGCCGAGGAGGTCGGCGACGGGTGGGTCGAGGCCGCCGGCCGCAAACTTCACGCCGGCGTCTTCCCGATCGGCATCGACTCCAGACGCTTCGCCGCCTTTGCCACCGGCGCCGAGGGCCGGCGGCGTTACGCGCAGCTGACCAAGTCGCTGCGCGGCCGCAGGCAGATCATCGGAGTCGACCGCCTCGACTATTCGAAGGGAATTCCGGATCGACTCAGGGCCTTCGAGCGCCTCCTCGAGGACTATCCAGAGAACCACGTCAAGGTAAGCCTGCTCCAGGTGGCGCCCGTCTCCCGCGGCGAGGTCGATGCCTACGCCGCCCTTCGCCGGGAACTCGAGGAGCTTGCCGGCCATATCAATGGCGTTCATGGCAAGCTCAACTGGACGCCGGTCAGGATCATGACGCGCGGCTTCGCGCGCAAGGGGCTCGCCGGGCTCTTCCGTGCAAGCCACGTCGGCTTGGTCACGCCGCTCCGGGACGGCATGAACCTCGTCGCCAAGGAATATGTCGCGGCCCAAGACCCCGACGATCCCGGCGTCCTGGTGCTGTCGCGCTTCGCCGGGGCTGCGGCCGAGTTGCACGAAGCGCTGATCGTCAATCCCTACGATGTAGCGGAGGTCGCGGAGGCGCTTCAGCGCGCCCTGCAAATGCCGCTCGAGGAGCGCAAACGGCGCTGGGCGGCGCTCTACGAGACCATCGGCAAACAAGACTCCGCAAGCTGGTGCAATTCCTTCCTCGCGGCGCTCGAGTTGGCGATCTCTCGCCGCCGCAAGGCCGAAACGGGAGACACGGACCCCGACACGGGCGCGGACGTCGAAGAGGCAGCGCCCCCGGCCGACGCCGCGCCCCTCGCAAGAGTGAAGCGCACTGCGTCGCCCCGGCCCATCGCCACTACCTGACGAAGACAGTTTCCGTTCGCACGCGGACGTTTTAGCTTCCGCGCCGGAAGGAAGCACGATGCCACAACCCCACAACCGCCGGCTGCTTGCAGCAGCCGTCTGCATCGTCGCCGCCCTCGCCCGCCCGGCGATCGCGGACGACGTACCAAACATCGCGGCCGCGTCTGATCTCCAATCCGCGCTGCCCGAAGTGAGCGCCGCCTTCACCGCCGCGACGGGCCGCAAGGTTGAGCTGTCGTTCGGCTCGTCGGGAAACTTCTTCCGTCAAATCCAGGAAGGCGCGCCTTTCCAGATGTTCCTGTCCGCGGACGAGGCCTATGTGGAGCAACTCGCATCGGCCGGACTGACGGAGGGCGAAGGCGATCTATACGCGATCGGGCGCATCGCGATCATCGTCCCTCGCGGCTCGCCGCTAAAGCCCGACGGCACGCTGCAGGACCTCGCCGCCGCGCTCGCCGAAGGTCGCGTCCAGAAATTCGCCATCGCCAATCCGGATCACGCGCCCTATGGCCGCCGCGCCGAGGAAGCGCTTCGTCACGCGGGCATTTGGGAGGCGATCGAGGACAGGCTCGTGCTCGGCGAGAACGTGTCACAGGCAGCGCAATTCGCCACGTCGGGCGCCGCCGACGGCGGCATCATCGCATATTCGCTGGCGCTTTCCCCAAACGTTGCCAAGCTCGGCGAGTCCGCCCTCATCCCGGATGCTTGGCACGAGCCGCTCCGCCAGCGCATGGTGCTCCTGAAAGGCGCGGCGGAGACGGCGCGGATGTTCCATGACTTCGTGATGTCGGCGCCCGGCCGGGCCATCCTGAACCGCTGCGGATTCGTGCTCCCCGGCGAGAGCATGTAGGGCATGGACTGGACCGCGCTCTGGCTGTCGCTTCGGCTTGGCGGCTTCACGGTCATCCTGCTTTTGCCGCTCGCCCTCGCTTTCGGGCGCTGGCTCGCGGTCGCGCGGATGCGAGGCCGCAGCATCGTCGAAGCAGCGACCGCGCTTCCGCTCGTCCTTCCGCCGACCGTGCTCGGCTTCTATCTCCTCGTCGCGTTCGGCCAAAACACCTGGGTGGGCGATCTGTGGCGGAGCGTCTTCGGCGGCAGCCTCGTGTTCACATTCCAAGGCCTGCTTGTGGCGTCCTTGATCGTCAACATCCCCTTCGCCGTGCAGCCGATCCAGCGCGCCTTCGAGGCGATCGCGCCGGATCTCCGCGAGGCCGCCGCGAGCTGCGGCATGTCGTGGTGGCGCGCGCTCTGGCGGATCGAGCTGCCGCTTGCCTGGCCAGGCGTGCTCACCGCGATGGTCCTCACCTTCGCGCACACGCTCGGCGAATTCGGCGTCGTGCTCATGGTCGGCGGCAACATCCCCGGCGAGACGCGCACGTTATCGATCGCGATCTACGATCGCGTGCAGGCCTTCGACGATCTCGCCGCCGCGCGCATGTCGGCGGTGCTTCTTCTCATATCGCTCGTCGCCATTGCGCTCAGCTACGGGCTCACGCGGCGGATCGGACGACGGCATGGCTGACCGCAACAACGCTGAAGCCGGCCTCAGCGCGCGGTTCAGGCAAGAGACGCCGATCCCGCTCGATGTATCGCTCGATGTGGCGCCGGGCGAAATCCTGGCCTTGGTCGGGCCTTCCGGCAGCGGCAAGTCGACGACGCTCCGGGCGATTGCCGGCCTCCACCATGTCAGCGAGGGCCGGGTCGTCTGCGGCGGCGAAATCTGGTTCGACGCCGCGGCCGGCGCGAACCGCCCGGCGCGGAAACGCCGCGTGGGCCTCGTCTTCCAGTCCTACGCCCTCTTCCCCCACCTGACGGCGCTGGAGAACGTGATTGAGGCGCTTGGCGACCGCCCTAAGGACGCTCGCGCATCCGAAGCACGGGCGCTGCTCGCGCGCGTCCATCTCGAAGGCCTAGAAGGCCGCCGCCCGGCAGAACTTTCCGGCGGCCAGCAGCAGCGCGTGGCGGTCGCGCGGGCGCTTGCGCGGCGCCCGCACGTGCTCCTGCTCGACGAACCGTTCTCCGCCGTCGACCGCATGACGCGCTATCGCCTGCAGCGCGAGCTGGCGGAGCTTCGCCGCCATCTCTCCATGCCGGTCATCCTCGTCACCCACGACCTTGAAGAGGCGGCGCGTCTTGCCGACCGCATCGCCGTCATCCACCGGGGAAGACTCCTGCAGACGGGCGGTATCGCCGAGGTGACGACCCGCCCGAATTCCCCAGCGGTCGCAAGGCTGGTCGGCATCCGCAACATTTTCGAGGGCACCGTTCTTGCGGAGCGGACGGCCGACGGACGGCTGACCATCTCCTGGCGCGGCTATCACCTGGAAACGGAAATCGCCGCCGGCTTTGAACCGGGTGCGCGCGTGAGCTGGTGCATTCCGGCCGACAGCATCGTCGTTCATCGGCGCGAGCGCCCTTCGCGCGGCGAGCACGAGAACCCTGTGCAAGGAACCGTGCGCGAGCTGGTGCGCCTCGGCGAGACGACGGAATTGGTCGTCGCGGTCGAGCCGGAGGACGCCTATCCCCTCCACTGCTCCATCCCGACGCATGTCGCACGCCGGAACGCGATCGAGACCGGCGTCGCGATCGGGGTTTCGCTCAAGGCCGACGCGATCCAGCTCATGCGCGAGGAAGCAGAGCTGGACGCCGCACCTGCCGGCGAGGAAACCGTCTCATGACAATCTGTCGGCGCGTGCGGCGGCGTGCGCACAGCCGCCTCATGCTGTGATTCGCCGATGGCGACACAAGGCTTCACGCTCTTCGAAACGCCGATCGGCTCTTGCGGCATCGCATGGGGCGAGCGCGGCATCGTCGGCCTGCAGTTGCCCGAGGCGACCGAGGGAAAGGCGCGGCAGCGGATGGCGCGCCGCTTTCCCGAGGCGCAAGAGGGCGCGCCGCCACCCGACGTGCGGCGCGCCATCGACGCCATCGTTGCCCTGCTCAATGGCGGGCCGAGCGACCTCTCGGCGATCGCGCTCGATATGGACGGCGTCGCCGAATTCGAACACCGCGTCTACGACATCGCGCGTGCGGTGCCGCCCGGCGAGACGCTCACCTACGGCGAGGTTGCCGCGCGGCTCGGCGATCCGGCCGCGGCGCGCGATGTCGGTCAGGCGCTTGGTAAGAACCCGTTCCCGATCGTCGTGCCATGCCACCGCATTCTCGCGGCACGCGGCAAGGCGGGGGGCTTCTCCGCCAGAGGCGGCGTCGCGACTAAGATGCGCATGCTGACGATCGAGCGCGCCCGCACGAACAACACGCCGGCACTGTTCGACGACCTGCCGCTCGCGACCCGCCGGCGTTAAGGGCGAGTCCCCTCCGCGACCCCACTCTTTTATTGCATTGCAACATGGCGCGGCTAAGCTGGTGACGCGCCGCTTGGGGCTCTCGTTGCCTGAAATCCGCAAAATTCTCGTCGCCAATCGGTCGGAGATCGCCATCCGGGTGTTTCGCGCCGCAAACGAGCTTGGGCTGGAAACGGTCGGCGTCTTCTCGGAAGAGGACAAGCTCGCCCTCCACCGCTTCAAGTCCGACGAAGCCTACCTGATCGGACACGGACCGCAGTTTGCAAAGCCGCTCGGGCCGATCGAAGCATATCTCTCCATTCCCGAGATTCTGCGCGTCGCGAAACTCTCCGGCGCGGACGCGATCCATCCCGGCTACGGCCTCCTCTCCGAGAGCCCGGAATTCGCCGACGCCTGCGCCGCCGCCGGCATCACCTTCATCGGCCCGTCGCCGGAGACGATGCGCCGGCTTGGCAACAAGGTGGCGGCGCGAGCGCTCGCCATCGCGGCGAGCGTGCCGGTCATGCCGGCGAGCGGTCCCCTTCCCGACAAACCCGACGAATGGCAGAGCGCGGCCGACGAGATCGGCTATCCGTTGATGCTGAAGGCCTCGTGGGGCGGCGGCGGGCGCGGCATGCGCGTCATCCGCGACAAGGCGGCGCTCGTCCGCGACGTGACCGAAGCGAAGCGCGAGGCGAAGGCCGCCTTCGGCAAGGACGAGGTCTATCTGGAAAAGCTCGTCGAGCGCGCCCGCCACGTCGAGGTGCAGATTCTCGGAGACGCATACGGCAATTGCGTGCACCTCTTCGAGCGCGACTGCACGATCCAGCGCCGTCACCAGAAGGTGGTCGAGCGCGCGCCCGCGCCTTACCTCGCGCGAGCCGAACGTGAAGAGCTCTGCGAGTACGCTCTGAAGATCGCCGCAGCCGCCAACTATCTCTGCGCCGGCACCATAGAATTCCTGCAGGATGCCGACAGCGGAAAATTCTACTTCATCGAGGTCAATCCGCGCATCCAGGTCGAGCACACCGTCACCGAGGAGGTGACCGGCATCGACATCGTGAAGGCGCAGATTCACATGATCGCGGGGAAGCGGATCGGCGATTCCGACTCGGGCGTGCCGCGCCAGGAGGAGATCAGGCTGAACGGCCACGCGCTCCAGTGCCGAATCACCACCGAGGACCCGGAGCAGAATTTCATCCCCGATTACGGCCGCATCACCGCCTATCGCGGCGCCACCGGGTTCGGCATCCGTCTCGACGGCGGCACCGCCTATTCGGGCGCCGTCATCACCCGCTATTACGACC
>JBOHKB010000292.1:0-8939 GCA_050728815.1 Propylenella sp. | reverse complement strand
GGTCTGGAATCCGACGCCGGCGATGCCATCCTACGCGCTCAGCAAGGCGGCGCTGTGGATGGCGACGCAGACGCTCGCGCAGGCGCTCGCGCCCAAGATTCGCGTGAACGGCATCGGTCCGGGCCCGACGCTTGCGAACGTCTATGACGGCGAAGCCGGCTTCCGGAAGGAGGTCGCGAAGCTGCCGCTCGGCCACGCGGTGGACCTCGCCGATTTCGGGCGGGCGATCCGCTTCCTCGTCGAAACCCCGTCGATCACCGGTCAGATGCTCGCGCTCGATTGCGGCCAGCACCTCGCGTGGCGGAATGCGGCGGAGACAGGCGGAGCGCCGTGACCATTCCAGAGCGGAACAGCGTGCTGACCGCGGTCCCCGCCGAGCCGGAAGCGGTGCGGGCCCAAAAGGCCGCGTCCGACGTGCCGCCCGTGGTCGAAGAGGTCGAGCCGGAGGTGGCGCGGAAGCTCGACATCGCCTGGGAGGCGACGGCGCCGGCGGAGCCCGGACCCGGCGTGATCGCTGCGGCGGTGAAGACGCTTCCGAATGCGCCCGGCGTCTACCGCATGATCGACGGCAAGGGGGACGTTCTCTACGTCGGCAAGGCGCGCAGCCTGAAGAAGCGCGTCATCAACTACGTGCGCCCGACCGCGCAGAGCGCCCGCCTCTCGCGCATGATCCGCGCCACGGCCTCGATGGATTTCGTGCGCACGCGCACGGAGACGGAGGCGCTCCTCCTCGAAGCGAACCTCATCAAGCGGCTCCGGCCGCGCTTCAACGTGCTGCTGCGCGACGACAAGTCGTTCCCCTACATCCTGATCGCCGAGGACCACGAGGCGCCGGCGATCATGAAGCATCGCGGCGCGCGGCGGCGGAAGGGCACCTATTTCGGCCCGTTCGCCTCGGCCGGGGCGGTCGGCCGCACCATCAATGCGCTGCAGAAGGCGTTTCTGGTCCGCAGCTGTTCGGACTCCGTCTATGCGAGCCGCACGCGGCCCTGCCTGCTCTATCAGATCAGGCGGTGCTCGGCGCCGTGCACCAAGGAAATATCGCTCGACGCCTATCGCGGGCTGGTCGAGGAAGCGGAATCGTTCCTCTCCGGTTCGAGCCGCCAGGTGAAGGCAGACCTTGCGGAGGCGATGGAGGAGGCCTCCGCCGCGCTCGACTTCGAGCGCGCCGCGCTCTACCGCGACCGGCTCGCCGCGCTCTCCCACATCCAGGCGCACCAGGGCATCAATCCGCACAGCGTCGAGGAGGCCGACGTGTTCGCCGTAGCGCAGGAGGGCGGGCTCACCTCTATCCAGGTCTTCTTCTTCCGCACCGGACAGAACTGGGGAAACCGCGCCTATTTTCCGCGCGCCGACAAGAGTCTCGACGCGGCGAGCGTGCTGGAGGCGTTTCTCGCGCAGTTCTACGACGACAAGCCGGTGCCGCGGCTGATGCTCGTCTCCGATGATTTTCCCGAGCGCGAGCTTCTGGCGGTGGCGCTCTGCGAGCGCGCCGGCTGCCGCGTGGAGATCGCCGTCCCGCAGCGCGGCGAAAAGCGCGAGCTTGTGGAGCACGCGCTCACCAATGCGCGCGAGGCGCTGGCCCGCAAGCTTGCCGACACCGCGAGTCAGGCGCGGCTGCTCGCCGGGCTGGCGGAAACTTTTGGCCTCCCCGCGCCGCCGCGCCGCATCGAAGTTTACGACAACAGCCACGTCATGGGCACGAACGCCGTCGGCGCGATGATCGTCGCCGGCCCGGAAGGCTTTTCCAAGAACCACTACCGCAAGTTCAACATCCGCTCGGAGGACATCACGCCTGGCGACGATTTTGGCATGATGCGCGAGGTGATGCGCCGCCGCTTCGCACGTCTGTTGAAGGAGGCCGGCGCGCGACCGCAACATGGTCCAGGTGGAGACCATGACGTAGCGCCAGGCGGCGAACGTGGGGATAACTTTGGTCCGTGGCCGGACCTGATCCTGGTCGACGGCGGAAAGGGCCAGCTCGCCGCAGCGCTCGATGTTTTGGCCGAGCTAAAAATCGAAGGCCTGCCAGTGGTTTCCGTCGCCAAGGGGCGCGACCGCGAAGCCGGCCGCGAGACTTTCTTCATGCCCGGTCGCGAGCCCTTCATGCTGCCGCACCGCGACCCGGTGCTCTACTTCGTCGAGCGCCTCCGCGACGAGGCCCACCGCTTCGCCATCGGCTCACATAGAGCGAGGCGAATCAAGGAGATGCACCAGAATCCTCTCGATGAGATCGAAGGCGTCGGCCCGGCGCGGAAGCGCGCGCTCCTCCGCCACTTCGGCACCGCCAAGGCGGTCAGCCGGGCAGGGTTGCAGGACCTCATGACGGTCGAGGGTATTTCCGAAGCCTTGGCCGAGGCGATCTACGATCACTTCCACGAAAAGGTGGTATGATCCGGCGCCCAGGCGATTCCGTCGTGTTTTCGTCCCAAATCTGGCCTATTTGCCGCCGCGTCCGCCGATTGACGGAACAGCCGCAGAATCCCAAGGTATCGCCATGACGGTCCATGCCGAACAGCCGTTGCCGCGCCGGATTGACCTTGGCGCGCTGAATATCCCGAACGTCCTGACCTACGGCCGGATTGCCGCGGCCCCGCTGGTCGGGGCGACCTACTATATCCCCGGCAATTGGGGCCCCTGGATCGCCTTCACGATCTTCGTGATCGCAAGCGTCACCGACTATTTCGACGGATATCTCGCGCGCGCCTGGCAGCAGCAATCGGCGCTCGGGCGCATGCTCGATCCGATCGCCGACAAGCTCCTCGTTTCAGTCGCCATCTTGGTGCTCGCCGTCGACGGCATGTTCGATGGAAAGTCGTTCTGGGCGGCGGTTATCATCCTGATGCGCGAAGTCTTCGTTTCAGGGCTGCGCGAATTCCTCGCAGAGCTGCGCGTCAGCGTGCCGGTCACGCGGCTCGCCAAGTGGAAGACGACGATGCAGCTGATCGCCGTCGCTGCGCTCCTGATCGCACCCGCGCTTCAGGGGGCGCGCCAGGGCTTCATCATCAATCTCGGACTCACCTTCTTCTGGGCGACCGCGATCGTGACGCTCTATACGGGCTACGACTATTTCCGCGCCGGCCTCAGGCACCTTTCGGGGGAGCCGAAATGAGAGTGCGTTATTTCGCCTGGGTGCGGGAGCGTGTTGGCCACGCGGAGGAGGAGATCGAGCTTCCCGCGGGCGTGGCGAACGTTGCCGACCTGATCGGCTGGCTCTCCCAGCGCGATGAAGGATACGCCGCCGCTTTTTCCGAGCCGAGCGTCATACGCGCCGCCCTCGACCAGGAGCACGTGGAACACGACGCGGCGCTCGCGAATGTACGCGAGGTCGCCTTCTTCCCGCCGATGACGGGAGGGTAGCTCCCTTCCCTCTTGCAGGGAGGGACTAGGGAGGGAAGCGCGATCTTCTCGTTTTTGGTGCGTAGAGCTGCATGAAACCCTGGAACCCGAACATCCGCATTCAGCGCGAGGCCTTCGACCTAGCCGAGGAAACACGCCGCTTGACCGCCGGCCGCACCGATATCGGCGCGACAGTCGCCTTCACCGGCTGGTGCCGCGACGAGGGCGAGCGGCTCGCCGCCCTCGAATTGGAACACTATCCCGGCATGGCGGAGGCGGAGATCGCGCGCATAGCTGCCGAGGCGGCAGAACGCTGGCCGCTGCAAGGCCTGACGGTTATCCACCGCCACGGGTTCATCGAGCCGGGCGAGCCGATAGTGCTTGTGCTGACGGCCTCGGAACACCGGCAGGCCGCTTTCGAGTCCGCCTCGTTCCTCATGGATTTCCTGAAGACCCGCGCCCCGTTCTGGAAGAAGGAGCGCCGCGTCGCCGGCGCCGAAGGCGGCTGGGTAGCGGCGAAGGTGGAAGACGTGGACGCGGCGGGAAGGTGGTAGAGCTGCCACCGATCAGGACGCCCCTTTCCAGAACTCCATAGCGGTCGACAACAACTCGTCGTAGCTGACCTTCAGGTCCTGCGCGGTGACGCAGAGGCCGTCGGCGCCGAGCCGCCGGTTCGCCCCGCGCGACCAGCGCGCGATCCGCGAGAGATGAAGATTGCGCTCGGTCTCGGGATCGACTGCCAGGACCATGACCTTTTGCCGCTGGAACTGCCACGTGGAGATATTCCTGATGGCGCTCCAAGGGATCGTCTCCTTGTGACGCGGATGTCGCGGATGCCGTGCGCATCGATCGTCACCACAGGGCCGCGCATGGTGAACGCCCGCCAGATCAGAATGACCGTGCAGAACCCAAAGAAGATCAGCCCAACATAGCCGATGAATTCCTCGAAGCTCCCCGCCGCGATCGGAAGGATACGAAAGGCGAGAAGAGCCGAGCCCGCCGTCATGACGACGCCCCCGAAGACGAGCGCAACCATCCTCAGCGGCGAGCTGCCGATCTCTATCGTCTGCGGTCGGTCGCTCACGCGGCGGGAGCGATCAGCTTGGCCGTCACTGCGAGTCGCGGCGGGAGATCAACCCGCCGCGGCGCGCTTTCCGCGCGCCGGCGCCGCCGGCCGCACCGCCGCCGAGTAGTCGTCCATCAACGTCCGTGCGATCTCGCCTACAGCAAAGCGGTAAGGACCGATCTCCGAGATCGGCGTCACCTCCGCCGCAGTGCCGGTGAGGAAGGCCTGCTCGAAACCCTCCATCTCCTCGGGCATGATGACGCGCTCGATCACCTCGATGCCGCGCGCCTTGGCGAGCCCGATGACCGTGCGCCGCGTGATGCCATCCAGGAAACAATCCGGGGTCGGCGTGTGCAGCCTGCCGTCCTTCACGAAGAAGATGTTGGCACCGGTAGCCTCGGCCACCCGGCCGCGCCAGTCGAACATCAACGAATCGGCATAGCCCTTGCGCTCCGCCGCGTGCTTGGAGAGCGTGCAGATCATGTAGAGGCCCGCGGCCTTGGCCTTGGCTGGCGCCGTGCGCGGATCGGGCCGCCGCCACTCGGAAATGTCGAGGCGGATGCCCTTCAGCCGCTGCTCGGGGTTGAAGTATGACGGCCACTCCCACACGGCGACCGCAACGTTGATGCGGTTGTTCTGCGCCGAGACGCCCATCATCTCGCTGCCGCGCCAGGCGACCGGGCGCACATAGGCGTCGGACAGGTTGTTGAGCACGAGCAGTTCGCGGCAGACAGCGTCGATCTCGTCCCTGGAATAGGGTATGGCGAAATCGAGCTGACGCGCGCTGTCGAACAGACGCTCCGTATGCTCCCGGAGCTTGAAGACCTCGCCGCCATAGGCCCGTTCCCCCTCGAATACACAGCTCCCATAGTGAAGTCCGTGCGTCAGCACGTGGATCTTTGCCTCGGCCCAATCGACGAACGCGCCGTTGAACCAGATCTTTCCGGTCATTTGATCGAAGGGGACACCGGCCATGGCTTGTTTCCTCCAGCCTGCGGCGCTTGCGCGCCGGCGCTGCTCCGCTAATCTTTGAGGCGCGGCACGATTGCGCCAATGGTGCAATTCTTGCACAAAGTATGGCAGGACGGTTCACCTTTTCCGCCCGCTTGAGTCAGGGTAGCAAGACCGCAAAATATGTCAATATGGCTGACATAAATCGATCCCTCGCAGCCAGGCCGATTTCGGTCGAGAGCGATGTAGACTCGGTCGTGGACCTGATCGAGCTGCTGTTTTTCGCCTATCGCGACTTCATCTCCGATCCGGACGCGATCCTGGCGAAGTCCAATTTCGGCCGCGCGCATCATCGCGTGCTGCACTTCGTCGATCGCAATCCCGGCCTGACGGTCGCCGACCTGCTCGACATCCTGAAAATCACCAAGCAGAGCTTGGCGCGCGTCCTGAAAGAGCTGATCGATTCGGGCCTGATCGAGCAGCGCACCGGGCGCGAGGATCGCCGACAGCGCCTCCTATTTGCTACACACGCCGGGCAGGCCCTTTCAGCCGGCCTCTCCGCTCCGCAAGAGATGCGGATCAAGGCGGCGATCGCCTCGCTGGGGCCGAACGGCCGCGCGACGGTGACGGCGTTTCTTCAGCGCATGGTCAACCAGGCTGAGCGCGAGAAGGCGATGCGCCTCGTGCGACAGGAGGCGAAGCCGTGAACGAGCATGTGCTCACTCGAACCCCAAGCGGAGCGCTCCGCGACGATGCTCCGCATATTCTCGTCATCGACGACGACATGCGCATCCGTACGCTGCTCGGCCGCTTTCTGGGAACGAACGGCTTCCGCGTTACTGCTGCAGCCTCCGCCCCAGAGGCACGCCGCCGCATGGTCGGCATGACCTTCGACCTCCTCGTCGTCGACGTGATGATGCCGGGGGAGAGCGGCCTGGAGTTCGCAGAAGCGCTCCGCCAGGCTTCGTCAGTGCCGATTCTCATGCTCACGGCGCGGGCGGAGGCGCCGCATCGCATCCGCGGCCTCGAAGTCGGCGCCGACGACTATCTGGCGAAGCCGTTCGACCCGCGCGAGCTGCTCCTCCGAATCACCAACATCTTGAAACGCAGCGCCGAACCCGAGCGGCCAGCGATCCGCTCCATCCGCTTCGGTCCCTTCACCTTCAATGTCGAGCGCGGTGAGCTGAAGCGCAACGACGAGGTCGTGCGCATCACGGACCGCGAGCGCGATCTCCTGCGAATATTTGCCGCCCGCCCCGGCGAGACCGTGAAGCGCCACGAATTCCTGAAGGTCTCCAACGGCGGCGGCGAGCGCGCAGTGGACGTGCAGATCAACCGCCTCCGCCGCAAGATCGAGGACGACCCCTCCAACCCGGTCCACCTGCAGACGGCGCGCGGAATTGGCTATCGCCTGCTGGTGGACTAGGGTCGGTCGGCTCGGCCCGGAGCTCCACCGCCCATGGCTCTGATCGGCGATATCGGCACACGGCTTCGCCCACGAGAGTGGCTGCGCCGCGGCTACGAGCCGGCCAGCCGGGCACTCCGGCGCGCCTGGGCGCCGCTGCGGCGGCTCAATCCCGCCGCTGTCCTCCCCGATGTGCTCGCCTGGCTGCCGAAGGGCCTTTACGCCCGCTCCATCCTGATCGTGGTGATGCCGATCCTGATCCTCCAGGCGGTGGTCGCCTACGTCTTCATGGAGCGCCACTGGCAGATGGTTACCCGCCGGCTGTCCGGCGCCGTCGTCGGCGACATCGCCGCCATCATCGAGGTGATCGACACCTATCCACAGGACGCGCGCTTTTCCGAAATTACGCGGATCGCGGCGGAAACCTACGGGCTCACCATTTCGGTGCTGCCGCCGACGCCACTGCCGGAGGCAGGGCCGCGCCCGTTCTTCTCGCTTCTCGACTCGGCTCTCTCCCGCGAGATCAGGCGCCGCATCAGCCGACCCTATTGGATCGACACCCTCGGCGATTCCGACATCGTCGAAATCCGCATCGCGCTCGACAATCACGTCTTGCGTGTATTTGCGCCGCGAAGCCGAGCCTACGCCTCCAACTCGCACATTTTCCTGCTGTGGATGGCGGGCACATCCCTGGTGCTCCTCACCATCGCCCTGCTCTTCCTGAGGAACCAGATCAAGCCGATCCTGACGCTCGCGCACGCTGCCGAGCAGTTCGGCAAAGGTCGGCCCGTGGCCGAGTTCAAGCCGCGCGGCGCGCGCGAGGTGCGGCAAGCGGCGCAGGCTTTTATGGAGATGCGCGAGCGCATCGAGCGCCAAGTCGAGCAGCGTACGACCATGCTGTCGGGCGTAAGCCACGACCTCCGCACAGTGCTCACGCGTTTCAAGCTCGAACTCGCGATGCTCGGCGAGACGCCGGAGACGGAGGCGCTCCGCGCCGATGTCGACGAGATGAGCCGCATGCTCGAGGACTACCTCGCCTTCGCCCAGGGCGACGCCGGCGAGACGACCGAACTCGTGAACGTTCCCTCACTGCTTGAAGAGATCGCCGAGACGGCGCGGCGCGGCGGCGATTCCGTCGAGACGGCGTTCGAGGGCGAGCCGCAGGCGCTGTTGCGGGCGCTCGGCTTCCGCCGCTGCCTCGCCAACCTCGTCGGCAATGCCGGGAAGCACGGCGACCGCATCGTCCTCAAAGGACGCCACGCGGAGGGCTGGCTCACCGTGACAGTCGACGACGACGGGCCGGGCATTCCGTCCGACGAGCGGGAAGCGGTGTTCCGGCCCTTCTATCGGCTCGACAGCGGCCGCAACGTTGACGGCGGCGGCAGCGGGCTTGGCCTCTCGATCTCGCGCGACATCGCGATGAGCCACGGCGGCGACGTGATCCTCGCAGACAGCCCGCTCGGCGGCCTCCGCGCCGTGCTGATGATCCCGGCGTGAGCTGTTCTTAGCTTGATGTTGAAGTAGTAGGCTATTCATCCTAAAGTTGATCTCGGCACTGGACGATCACAGGACGTGGGGCGGTGTTCTTGCCTTGGGCATGGCTTCGTAACGGCTTCCTGGTCGTCGCATCCGGGCTTGGGGGGGTTCTCATCGGTGCCAGCAGCTTGCTCGGGCGCCGGGAGCGACAAATGCTGCAGTTCTTCTTCTTCGTCATCACCGGCACTGCGATCATCGCTACCGGTTGGTGGTGGGCAACGTCAGTGTACGAAAACTATCTCCGCGGCGAACGGGCGCCTTCGCTTGGCGCGGTGGAAATCCATGGGATCCAAGGGGATCAAACCGCTCTCAAGCGGGAATTCCCAAGCCTCATCCTTTCGGAAATGAATGCTCTCCAGGCCAAGGCGAACAGTGCGATCGCAGCAATGCGCCAGGCGAAGGTCTCGATCAGTAGCGCATCCCGGCTGCCAGCCGACACACGCTTTCAGGACGTCGAAGCGCCGAGCTTGCTTACCGCTCCCTTCGATGTCGAGTTGAAGATCGCCGATGTCGATGTCGGCTCGTTGCTGTCATGGCTGTCAAAGCGAACCGCGGAATCGGATCAGCTCAAGCTCAATATCGTCTTCAACAAGGAAGGCACGAAGGCGACCGTCTACGGCACCGCTATCGGACGACCTGGAT
>JBOHKB010000291.1:0-8613 GCA_050728815.1 Propylenella sp. | reverse complement strand
CCGTGTAGCGGTCGGCGATGCGGAAGATTTCTTCGAACTTGTGGCTGATGAAGAGAATCGCCTTGCCGTCGCGCTTCAGCTTCTCGACGATCGCGTAAAGGTCCTCCACCTCGCGGTAGGAGAGCGCGGCCGTCGGCTCGTCCATGATCACGATCTGCGCGTCGACGGAGAGGGCGCGCGCGATCGCCACCATGTGCTTCTGCGCGATGCCGAGGTCCTTGAGCCTGCTGTCCGGATCGACGTCGGCTTCGAGCGAGGCGAGGATGTCACGCGCCCGCGCGCGCATTGCCGGCCAGTCGAGCAGGCCGAAGCGGCCGGTAAGCTGCTGCCCGAGGAAGATGTTCTCTGTCACCGACAATTCGTCGAAGAGCACAGTCTCCTGGTGGATCGCGGTGATGCCGGCCTGCATTGCCGCGTGCGCGGACGGCACGACGATTTCCTCGCCGTTCAACGCGATGCGGCCGGCGTCCGGGCGGTAGATGCCGGTCAGGATTTTGACCAGCGTCGACTTGCCCGCGCCGTTCTCGCCGACGAGCGCAGTCACCGTCCCCGGGTAGAGCCGGAGGTCCACGCCGGCCAAAGCCTGCACGCCGGGAAAGTCCTTGGAGATGCCCTCCATGACGAGGAGCGGCGCGGCGGCGCCTGAGGTGTCGGCGCTTGGGGTCGCTGCGGTCATGGCGGCCATGATAACGGCATATCGGCGCTCGAAGAAAACGGGGCCGGATGCCGGCCCCGTTCGCTTTTTCCGTGCGGCAACCGGCTTCTAGAAGTAGCCGGCGAACTCCTCGACGTTCGAGGCGTCGTAGGTGAACGGCTCGGCCATGGCGCCCTGGTTATCATCGTCGAGCTTCACCGAGCCCATGCGGCCCATCGGGATTTCCGCCCCCGGTTCCGCCTTCGCCGTGCCCTTGGCGAGGTTGTAGGCGATGTGCGTCGCCGAGTAGCCGAGATCGATCGGGTTCCAGATAGCGAAGCTCTTGGTCGCGCCGCTTTTCACGTGACCGGCCATCTCGGAGGGAAGGCCGAGGCCGGTCACGTAGACCTTGCCGACCAGCTTCTGGTCCTCGACGGCCTGCGCGGAGGCGGCGATGCCGACGGTCGTCGGAGCGATGATCGCGCCGAGATCGGGATGGCTCTGAAAGAGGCCGAGCGCCTCCCGATAGCTCTTGTCGGTCTGGTCGTCGCCGTACACGGTCGCCACCAGCTCGAGGCCGGGGAAATCGCCGAGCGCCTTGTTCATCTCCTCGATCCAGATGTTCTGGTTCGTCGCCTGGGCCGTCGCCGAAAGGATTGCGACCTTGCCCTTGCCGTCGGGCAGTGCGTCGGCGGCGAGTTTTAGGCAGGTCCGCCCGATCAGCTCGTTCGACGACGGGTTCAAGTGCATCTGCCGGCCTTCCGAAGCGACGCCGGAATCCCAGGAGATCACGGTGATCCCGCGCTCCATGGCCTTCTTCAGAGTCGGCACCAGCGCGTCGGGATCGTTCGCCGAGATCGCGATGGCGTCGACGCCCTGCGCGATCAGCGAGTTCAGGATCTCGATCTGCCCTTCGGCGGTCGGTGCCGTCGGCGCGGTGTAGATGACCTCGACGCCGCCGATTTCCTGCGCCGCTTCGTTGGCGCCCTTGTTGGCCGCCTCGAAGAATCCGTTGCCGAGATTCTTCACGACGAGGGCGAGGCGGAAATCCTGCGCCGTCGCCGGTTGGCTTGCCGCCAGCATCCCGGCCAGGATCGCGCCGGTGGCAAGAGCCTTCTTCAGAACTGACATTCCTTCCTCCCTGAACGTTGCTCCAATCCACCCGGACGCGGCCTCATGCCGTTTCCGGGAATCTCATGCTCTCATCGGCCGCCGCGGGTTCCGCGACGATGACCTTGACGCCCGCATCGCCGAGCATGGCGGCGGCGTCCTCGCCGATGCCGTCGTCGGTGATGAGCGTGTCGATGCGGTCGAGCCGGCAGAGGATCAGGCTCGAGCGCTGCGCAAACTTCGAGGAATCGACGAGCACGACCAGCTCCTCCGCCTGGTCGATCAGCTTCTGCTCCGCCTGGATGAGCAGAGGGTCGCGCTCCATGATGCCGAGCCTGCCGACGCCCTGGGCGCCGATGAACATGCGGCGCGCGAAGAAGTTCCGCGTGACGTCGTTGTCGAAGGGACTGAGGATCACGCCCTGCTCGCGATAGATCGCGCCGCCCGGCACCATGACGGTACTGCGCGTATGCTTGACCAGGTGCTCGGCGATCGGAAACGAGTTGGTGAGCACCTGCAGGCGCTTCTGCGCGAGGAAGTGCACCATCTGGAACGTCGTCGATCCGCCGTTGATGATGATGGAATCGCCGTCGTCGCAGAGTTCCGCCGCCTTCTCGGCGATGGCGCGCTTCGCCTCGACGTTGACCGCCTCGGCGACCTTGAACGGGCGGCCGGCGATGCCGACGAATTCCGGCGGATGCAGCGCCTCCGCGCCGCCGCGCACGCGGCGGAGCCTTCCCTGGAGATGCAATGCGGAGATGTCGCGCCGGATCGTCGCCTCCGACGTTCCGGTCATCTCGACCAGCTCGGCGATCGTGGCGACCGGCCGCTCCAGCACCGCGCTCAGGATGAGCTTCTGGCGCTCGCGCTCGTGCATCCTCCCCTCGTAGCGTTCTTGGTCTTTGCCGCATCAATTGCGGTTTCGGACGGCGTTGTCAATCAACTTCGGTCAAAATCCTTCATATTGCAGCGCGTCATGAGCGGACATGATAGTTCGTGATTGACAGGCCTTGACCGCTGGGGAATAGGATCGGCGGAAAAAGGCGAGGCTGAACGCTCGCCAAAGCGCGCGGGCGCAGCGGGAGGAGGGTCATGCTGCACGCAAGTCCGACCGGCCGGATCGAGAACCGCTGGGATGATGCCCTGGCCGCCGGGATGAGCGAGTCGGACCTGCTCCTCTACCGCTCGAACCTTCTCGGCGCCGACAAGCGGGTGACGAATTTCGGCGGCGGCAACACTTCGGCCAAGGTGCTGGAGACCGACCCGCTTACTAAAGAAGAGGTCGAAGTGCTGTGGGTGAAGGGGTCGGGCGGCGACCTCGGCTCCATGCGGCGCGACGGCTTCGCCACCCTCTACATGGACAAGCTCGTCGCGCTGAAGCGTCTCTATCGGGGGCCGGCGCACGAAGACGAGATGGTCGGCTACCTGCCGCACGCGACCTTCAACCTCAATCCGCGCGCCGCCTCGATCGACACGCCGCTCCACGCCTACCTCCCTTGCCGCCACGTCGATCACGTCCATCCCGACGCCGTCATCGCGATCGCCGCGTCGAAGAATTCTCGCGAACTAACGAAAGAAATCTACGGCGACGAGATCGGCTGGCTGCCGTGGAAGCGGCCAGGCTTCGAACTCGGCCTGTGGCTCGAGAAATTCGCGCGCGAGCATCCGGAGGCGAAGGGCTGCGTGCTCGAAAGCCACGGCCTCTTCACCTGGGCGGATTCTTCGAAGGCTTGCTACGAACTGACGCTCGACACCATCAACCGTGCGATCGCGTGGTTCGAACGGGCAAGCGCCGGCAAGGCGGCGTTCGGCGGCGTCGCTGTCGAGCCGCTCTCGGCGGAGACTCGGCGCGCGGTCGCGTCGCGGCTTATGCCCGAGATACGTTCGCTCATCGGCGCTGCCGAACCGAAGGTCGGGCACTTCGACGATTCGCCTGCGGTGCTGGAGTTCGTCTGCTCGAAGCGGCTCGGCGAACTCGCGGCGCTCGGCACGTCGTGTCCCGACCATTTTCTCCGCACCAAGATTCGGCCGCTGGTAGTCGATTTCTCGCCGCCCGCAGACGCCGCCCAAGTGGATGCTCACCTGGACCAGGCGATCGGCAGGATGGAGTCCCAGGTGAGCCACTATCGGGATTCCTACGCGGCCTACTACGAACGCTGCAAAAGCCCCTATTCACCCCCCATGCGCGACCCCAATCCGGTGGTCTTTCTGGTCCCGGGCGTCGGCCAGATCACCTTCGCCCGCGACAAGCCGACGGCCCGCATCGCCAGCGAGTTTTATGTGAACGCCATCAATGTGATGCGCGGCGCTTCCACCGTTTCGGAGTACTTCGGATTGCCGGAGCAGGAGGCCTTCGACATCGAGTACTGGCTGCTCGAGGAGGCCAAGCTCAAGCGCCTCCCGAAGCCGAAAAGCCTCGCCGGCAAGGTCGCCTTCGTCACCGGCGCCGCCGGCGGCATCGGCCGCGCCACCGTCGCCCGCCTACTCGCCGAGGGCGCCTGTGTCGTGCTCGCCGACATCGACGCCGAGGCGCTCGACACGGGGCTTGAGGATTTTCGCAAAAGCCACGGCAAGGACTTCGTTCGCTGCAAATTGCTCGACGTGACGGATGAGGCGGCGGTGGTCCATGCGTTCGCCGAGGCGGCGGTCGACTACGGCGGCATCGATATCGTCGTGTCGAACGCCGGCATATCTTCGGCCGCTCCGGTGGAGGACACCTCCCTCTCGCTCTGGCAGCGCAACATGGAAATCCTGGCGACCGGCTATTTCCTCGTATCGCGCGAGGCGTTCCGCCTGATGAAGCGCCAGAAACTCGGCGGCTCAATCGTCTTCGTCGCCTCCAAGAACGGCCTTGCCGCGTCGCCGAACGCTGCCGCCTATTGCACCGCCAAGGCGGCGGAGATTCATCTCGCCCGCTGCCTGGCGTTGGAGGGCGCTTCGGAAGGCATCCGCGTCAACGTCGTCAACCCGGACGCGGTGCTGCGCGGCTCGAAGATCTGGAGCAGCGAATGGCGCGAGCAGCGCGCCGCCGCCTACAAGATGAAGCCGGAGGAGCTGGAGGAGCACTACCGCCAGCGCTCGCTCCTGAAGCGCTCCGTCTATCCGGAGGACGTGGCGGAGGCGATCTACTTCCTCGTCTCGGACATGTCGTCGAAGTCGACCGGCAACATCGTGAACGTGGACGCCGGCAACGCCGTCAGCTTCACGCGCTAGACCCGGCGCAATTTTGCTCGGAGCCGTTCAACCGAAGATCAGGTTCGGCACGAGAAGGATTGCGCCGGGGAGAAATATCAGAACCAGGGCGACGAGAGAGACAGCGACGAAGAAAGGGAGCGACTCCCGCGTATACTCGCCGATCGGGCACTTGAGAATCGAGCAGACGGCGTACATCGCCGCGCCGACCGGCGGCGTGAAGTTGCCGACGGTCGCGGCGACGAGGAACACGATGCCGAAATGCACGGGATCGCCACCGAGATCGCGGACGAGCGGCAGGAAGATCGGCGTCAGCATGACGATGAGCACGGTCGCGTCGATGAAAAGGCCGGTCGTCAGTATGAACACGACGATCAAAATCATCACCACGTGGAGATTGCCCGAGACGTTCAGTATCGCGCCCGACACGACTTCGGGAATGCGCTCGAGCACGATGCCGTAGCTGAAGATCGCCGAGAGCGCGATCAGGAACATCACCGAGCCGACGTCGGCAAGGCTGCCCTCCAATGCCTCCACGAAAGTCGCGCGCCCAAGCTTCCGGTAGACGAGGAGGCCAATCAGCATCGCGTACACAACTGCGAAGGCGCCAATTTCTGAAGGCGTGAACACGCCCATCCTGAGGCCGAGAAGCAGGAAGACCGGGAAGAGCACCGCCCAGACCCCGCCTCGTAGCGCGGTTCCCACCTCGCGCACGCTTGGCCGCGTCTTGCGTTCCGGCGCATAGCCGCGCCGATGCGCGGTGATCGAAATGGTCGCTGCGAGCGCCGCCCAGAGCAGGAAGGCCGGCACGAACCCCGCCGCGAACAGCCGTCCTATCGAGACCTGCCCGATCGTGCCGTAGAGGATCATGCCGATTCCGGGCGGGATAATCGGCGTCAACACCGAGCCGAAGGAGATCGCGCCGGCGGCAAAGCCGCGCGGAAGCCCGCGCTTGATCATTCCCTCGCCAAGCATGCGCGACTGCATCGCCGCATCCGCGATGGCAGAGCCGGACACGCCGCCCATCAGCGCGGAGAGCGTGATCGAGACCTGCGCCAGCCCGCCCTTCAGTCGTCCCGTCATCACGCTTGCGAGCTTCAGCAGTTCGTCGGTGATGCCGGACTTGTTCATGAAGTTCCCGGCGACGATGAAGAGCGGCACGGCAAGCAGCGCAAAGTTCTGCGTCTGCGAAATCGTCACCTGGACCGGGATCGTGAACGGCAGTTCCGGATGCTGAAGGAAGAACAGCCCGCCCGAGATGCCGATCGCGAAGGCGACGGGCATGCCCATCAGAAGCAGGACGAGAAAGGCGATCGCGACGAGCAGCATCGTCCGTCGCCTTGATCAGGAGGCCTGCTGCCTGACCAGGCCGTCGCTTCGCATGGCGTCCCGCACCTTCAGCAGGGTCGTGATCAGGAGGAGCGCGGCTCCGACGGGAAGGCTCGCTGTCACCCAGGAGTAGCTCACGCCCGGTATGCCCTGAAAACTGCGCGCGCGGCTTACATAGGCGAGCCAGACGCCTGAATAGATCGCGTAGGACAGCGCGGCGGTGAGGATCAGATAGTTGGCGTAAGTGAGAAGACGCCGAAAATTGCGCGGAGCCGCCTCGCCTATGAGGCCGATCGACATCAGCGCGTCCTTCCGCCACGCGATATCGGCGCACAGGAAGCACGCCCACGCGAAGAAGCAGGTGGCGAGGTCGATCGTCCAGTTCAGCGGGTGATGCAGGAGCCGGGCAACGCCGCCCGTGAAGATCAGCGCCACCATCAGGAGCAGAAATGTGCCGGCGAGGATCGCCTCGAGCCTGAGGAGCAACGCGTAAAGCTTACGCATTCACGATCCTCCGCCGGCGCAGTCGTGGGAACGGCTACTTCCCGATTTCTGCGTGAACCTTGTTCTTGTACTCGACGAGATTGAGCACTTCATAGGCCTTTTCGCCGGCCTTGCGGAAGGCGTCGAGGTCGATGTCGGTGACGATCGTCATGCCGTTTGCCTCAACCTCCGCCTTTGCCTTGTCGACGGCGGCCTGAATGATGCCCGACGTCTCCTGGCCAGCGGCGCGGCACTCTTCCACGAGCGCCGTCTGGTAGTCGGCCGGAAGCCCGTTGAACCATTGGGAGCTGACGACCTGGAAATTGACGAGCAGGATGTGAGCGGTCTCGTTGGCGTGGTCGAGGACCTCGTAGAGCTTGGCCGCGGTGATGTTGGGATAGACCAGCTCCGCGCCGTCGACGGCTTGCTGCTGCAAGCCCGGATAGATGTCGCCAAAATTCATCGCGACCGGCTCGGCGCCAAGCGCGCGGATCGATTCCTGCCAGATGGGGGCGGGCGGCGTGCGAATGCGCAAGCCGCTCAAGTCCGCCGGCGTCCGGATCGGCTTCCTCGTGAAGAAGTGTCGCTGACCCTGCACCCAGTCGAAGCACACGACCTTGATGCCGTGCTCGGCCGCGAGCTCGTCCAGCCATCCGCGCATCGTGGGTGACTTTTCGGTAAGCGCGAAGGCTTCCTCCTTCGTGTCCACGAAATAAGGCCCGTTCACGATGGCGATCCCCGGCACGTAGTTGCCAAGCCGCGCGGAATCGGTGTTCTGGCCGATGTTCGCGCCCTGGCGTATCTGCTCGATGATGTCTTCCTCGACGCCGAGCTGCGCGCTGTGGAAGACCTCGATCTTAAGCCCGCCATTGGTGCGCTGGTTCACCCTCTCGGCCCAGCTCAGGAAGCCCTGATGGTAGGGCTCGCCCGGTCCGAGCACGTGGTTGAAGCGAAGGGTGTGTTCCTGCGCCTCAGCGGTTCCCGCGAGCGCCAAGGCGACGGTCGCGCAAAGCGGCGCCATCGTTTTCAAGATGCTGTTCATTGGTCAAGTCCTCCCTTACGAACCTAACTTTGTCGATATCTTATATATCAGACACCATGCCGGATCGGCGCGACCCCGTCAACGGGCCTTGGCCTTCCCGAAGCGCCGGGGCTGGCGGCCTAGGAGCTTGTGTGTGATATATGAGTGCGAACCGCTACTGGGGATCGGCTTCGGAGGCAGGCGACAAGATGAGTGAAGCCGTTCGGACGCTGCAGCGCGCCAAGTCCCTCACCGATCAGGCGATGGAGCAGATCCGCTCCCGCATCGTCGGCGGCGAGTTCGCGCTTGGCGCGCCGCTATCGGAAAACGCGCTCGCGTCCGAGCTCGGCGTCTCCAAGACGCCGGTCCGCGAAGCCCTGCTTCGCCTCCGGATGGAGGGGCTGGTGTCGATTCTGCCGCAGCGGGGCACGTTCGTGTTCGACATGACGACAGACGAGATCCGCGAGCTTGGGGAGCTGCGTGAGACCCTCGAGCTTGCGGCCCTGCGTCTCGCCGCCGGCCGTAACCGCGCGCCGCTCGTCAGGACCCTCGACGGGATCGTGGGGGCGATGGGCGTCGCGCTCGCCGAGGACGACTCGGTGCACTACCGCAACCTCGACGCCGACTTCCACCAGGCGTTCTTCACGCATTGCGGCAACGGCTATTTTCTCAGCACCTACGAAAGCTTCGCGTTCCGGGTGAAGGCGCTTCGCACGCGGCTGTCGGTCGATCCGGCCCTGAACCGGTCCTCCTATCGCGACCACCAGGCAATCGCCGCGCTGGTCGATTCGGGCGCCATCGAAGAAGCGGTCGCGCGCCTCTCGGAGCATGTGCGCTCGACGAT
>JBOHKB010000290.1:0-6664 GCA_050728815.1 Propylenella sp. | reverse complement strand
CGATGGAGAAGCTCGGCCTGGGCTACGACACGCTGAAGGCGATCAATCCCGGCCTGATCTATTGCGAGATCTCCGGTTTCGGCCGCACCGGCCCGTATGCCACGCGCGGCGGCTTCGACCTGATCGCGCAGGGCATGAGCGGCTTGATGGCGATCACCGGCGAGGGGACGGGCCGCCCGCCGGTGAAAGTCGGCGCGCCGGTCACCGACATCACCGCCGGCATCCTGGGCGCCCTCGGCATCTGCGCCGCCTACGCGCGTCGGCTGCAGACCGGAGAGGGCCAGCGCGTCGACACCTCGCTCTTCGAAGCCGGCATCATCCACACCTACTGGCAGTCGGCCATCGCGCTCGCCACCGGCGTATCGCCTGGGCCGATGGGCTCCGCGCACCCCCTCAACGCGCCCTACCAGGCGGTCGAGACGGCCGACGGCTGGATCAATCTCGGGGCAGCCAACCAGCGGAACTGGGAGCGCATGGCGAACGCCATCGGCGCCCCGCAACTCATCGATGACCCGCGTTTTACAACCAACCAGGACCGCATGGAGAACCGGGCGGCGCTGATAGACGAGCTCACGTCGACCTTTCGCAGCCGCCCCACGACCGAATGGATGAATATTCTGGAGGCCGCCGGCATCCCGGCAGGCCCTGTGCTCTCGATCGGCCAGATGCACGCCGACCCGCAGACTGTGGCGCGCGATATGGTGGTGGAGCTCGCGCACCCTGTCGCCGGCCTGACAAAGGCGATCGGCTTGCCGATAAAGTTCTCCGCGACGCCCGGACGGGTCCGCTGGCCCGCTCCGCTGCTCGGCGAGCACACCGTAGAAATCCTGGACGAGTTCGGCGTCAGCGACGCCGATCCCAAACTAAGTGGTGACGCGTCGTCGTAGTCTCCAATCACGCGGCTCGACCGCAGCAACTATCCGGGCGATGGCAATGTCGGCGGCTGCCCTGAAAGCTGAAAGCCGAGAGCCCTGGCCGATTCATTCAACCCCTGCAATGCAGCATCGCTGGTTCGCGCTCGGGAGCGCGGTCGCACAATGCGAATGTCAGCGCGCGGACAATCCATGCGCAGCTTTAGAGCAGCAACGCTTGCTTTGCCGAAGGCATCGTCGGCAGAACTGCACGGCCCGAAGTAGTCGCCGTCCAATTCGATCAGCCACCCGGCGGAGCGTCGGACGATCCGTATGACAGAGGTCATTTCAGGGACTCTTGACGGCTCTTCCTAGGCTAACTCGATTAAGGTTAACACATTGCGAATCCTTGGTCTTTGCCGTGCGTCACGTCTCCGCCCGTGCGGGCGGCAAAGCTGCCCAGAGTTCACCCGGGCGCGCCAAGAGCCCAATAATCGGTCCAATGGGCGACGACTAAGGCATCAGTCCCGCCAAAACCGCGCGAAGACAGCCTCTGGTGACGTTCGCGCCTGGCCGATTCCGGGGAACGTCGGTGGCGTCGGCAGCCCGCTGAAACAGGCAGAATCCCGCTAGGAAAAGCTTTTCCTAACCCGCGATATCTGGCACCATTCAACGAAAAGGGTGCTGCCGCTGTCGGCAGAAGAACGTCTGGGAGGAATGGTGCGAGCGCTGGTGGCTTTCCACCCGGCCGGGCCGGGGTCGTTGCATGACTGAGCCGCTGTCCCTCCGGGCCGCGGTCGCGCCCCCTGCCCCAAAATTTGTGCACAGTGCCGTCCCGTTCACTCAGGTCGCGTTGCAGGACGGCCTCTGGTCGAAGCGGCAGGAGAGCGTGCGGCGCCGGACGATCCCGTTCCTCTACGCCAAGATGGTCGAGAACGGGCTGATCGAGGCGCTTGACGTAGACCTGCCGCCGGGCCCGCTCCGGATCCCGTTCAACGGCCGCCCAAGCACGGCTGTGATGTACTGGGACTCCGATCTCGCAAAGTGGATCGAGGCGGCGAGCTATGTCCTCGCGAGCAACAGCAAGAACCCGGAGACCGAGGCGCGAATCGACGATATCGTGGCTCGCATCATTCGGGCGCAGCGTCCCGACGGCTACTTCAACAGCTACTTCATCAGGAGAGAGCCCAAGAAGCGGTGGACCAACCTCCGCGACTGGCACGAGCTCTATTGCGCGGGGCATCTCATCGAGGCAGCGGTCGCCCATTTCCTGGCGACCGGCAAGACCGAACTCCTCGATGCAATGCGACGTTACGCCGACTACATCGCAACCGTCTTCGGACCGAACTCCGGGCAGCTGCGCGGCTATTGCGGCCATCCGGAAATAGAGCTGGCGCTCGTCAAGCTCTACCGGCTGACCGGCGAACAGCAGTATCTCGACCTGGCGGCCTTCTTCGTCGACGAGCGGGGGAGGCAGCCGCACTACTTCGACCAGGAAGCATTGGCGCGCCGAGAGAACCCCGCGGACCAGTACCACCGGACATACGAGTACAATCAGTCGCACGTTCCGTTGCGCGAGCAGACTCAGGTCGTCGGCCACGCGGTCCGCGCCATGTATCTTTATTGTGCGGCAGCTGATCTCGCCGGCGAGCGGAATGACGCCGGTCTGCTGGAGGCCTGCCGACGCTTGTGGGCGGACCTCACCGGAAAGCGGCTCTACGTCACCGGCGGACTGGGGCCATCGGCGAGCAACGAAGGCTTCACGACCGACTTCGACCTGCCCAACGAGACCGCCTACGCGGAGACTTGCGCCGCGGTCGGCCTTGTCTTCTGGGCGCACCGGATGCTGCTCGTCGAGCGGGACGGGCGCTACGCCGACATGATGGAGCTGGCGCTCTACAACGGCGCCTTGAGCGGCATCTCCCTCGATGGCGAGCGGTTCTTCTACGACAATCCCCTGGCGAGCCGCGGTGGCCACCATCGATGGACCTGGCATCGCTGCCCCTGCTGCCCGGCCAACGTTGCGCGCCTGATCGCCTCCCTCGGCCAATACGTCTACTCCGTCGGGGGCGATGAGTTGGCCGTGCACCTTTATGTGGAGAGCCGCGCCGAAATGTCGGTCGGCGGTACGCGGACCCGGCTCCAGCAGAAGACGCGATATCCCTGGGACGGCGGCATCGAAGTCACGGTCGATCCGGACGGCCCCGCTCGCTTCACGCTCGCCTTGCGGATTCCCGCTTGGTGCAGGAAGGCGCGCCTTGCGATCAATGGCGCTTCTATCGATCTCGGCTCGGCGACCGACCGGGGCTACGTCCGCGTCGACAGGGTGTGGCAGCCTGGCGATCGGGTCAGCCTCGACCTTCACATGCCGGCAGAGCGGGTCTACGCGAACCCGGAGGTTCGCGCCGATGCCGGCCGGGTCGCTCTCAAGCGCGGACCTCTGGTCTATTGCGTTGAAGCACCTGACCAGTCGCGGCCGATACACAACCTCGTTCTCCCGCGCGACCGCGCGATCGAGGCTCGCTTCGAGTCTGGTCTCCTCGGCGGGGTCGTGACGCTCGCGGCCGAAGCCGCCGCAGTCGCGGCTCCGGCCGACCTCTACAGAGCCGAGCCGCCAACCATGGAGCCGGCGACTCTTCGCGCGGTTCCCTATCACGTTTGGGATCACCGAGATCCGGGAGAGATGGCCGTCTGGATTCGCGAAATCTGACGGCCGGCCTTCGCGGAAGGAGAGCCGCCGCAGGCGGCCGAAGCAGGAGAGAGACGATGCTGAGGAAACTGTTACGCGGTCTGACGGTCTTGGGGGCCGTACTTGCGTTCGCGACGGCGCTGTCACCGGCGCCGGCGTCGGCGCAGCAAACCATCGACGACATCATCAAGGCAGGCAAGCTCGTGGTCGGCGTCAGCACGACGACTCCGATATTCGGCCTGATGGGCGCCGACGGCCAGCCGGAAGGCTACGACCCGGACGTCGCCCGGCTGATGGCGAAGGCGCTTGGCGTCGAGGTCGAGTTTGTTCCGGTGACCGGCGCCAATCGTATTCCGTATCTGCTCAGCGGACAGGTGGACGTCCTCATCTGCCTGTTCGGGATTACCCCTGAACGAGCGCTGCAAGTCTGGTACTCGATGCCCTACGCCTACGAGGCGGCCACGCTCGTGGCTCCGAAAGCGGTCGAGGTGTCGAAAGTAGAAGACCTCAAGGGCCGTCGTGTGGGCGTGCCGCGCGGCGCGATGCAGGATCTGGTGCTGACGCCAATCGCTGAGGAGATCGGGTTCGATCTCCAGCGCTTCGACGACGAGGCGACCGAGCTCCAGGCTCTCATATCCGGTCAGGTGGAGCTCGGCGGAACGGGCCTCCTCGTCAATCAGAGGCTCAATCAAAACGACCCCGGCAAGGACTACGAGGTCAAGATCGTTCTGCGTCCGCTGCATTTCGGCGTCGGCATGCGCCGTGGCGAGATCGACAAGCTGCGCTGGGTCAACACATTCCTCTACGAGATCAAGAAGAACGGCCAGCTCGACGAGATCAGCCGCAAGTGGCGCGGGCTTCCGCTGGAGGACTTGCCCGTGTTCTGACGATCCGGCCGCCGGACATCCGCATGAAACTGATAAGGCTTCGCCGACTCGGCCGCAGCGGCCTTGAAGTGTCGCAGCTTTGCCTCGGCGCAATGATGTTCGGCGACCAGACCGACGAAGCCGAGGCCGGGCGTATTTTCGGTATGGCGCGCGACGCCGGCGTCAACTTCGTCGACACGGCCGACGCCTATGCCGGCGGACGGTCCGAAGAAATCGTCGGTCGCGCGATAGGGCGCGACCGCGACCACTGGATCGTCGCGACGAAGGTCGGCACGCGCTTGCCGCCGCATGGTCCCAACCGCGGCGGCCTCGGACGGCGCTGGGTATTGCAGTCGGCTGACGCCAGCCTGGCCCGCCTGAAGACCGGTCACATCGACCTCTACTACCTTCACCTAGACGATCCGGCGACGCCCCTCGAAGAAACCGTCAGGGCTCTCGACGACCTGATGCGGGAGGGCAAGATACGATACTGGGGCGTGAGCAACTTCCGCGCCTGGCGCATCGTTGAAATGATCCGGCTGTGTGACGAGGTCGGATGCGCGCGCATGGTCGCCGGGCAGCCCTACTACAACGCGGTCAACCGCATGCCGGAAGTGGAGTACCTGCCGGCCTGCGCCTATTACGGCATCGGCGTCGTGCCCTACAGCCCCCTCGCCCGCGGTGTGCTCACGGCAAAATACGCCGCGACGGCCGCCCCCGACGCGACGACGCGCGCCGGCAGGGACGACAAGCGCATCATGGAAACCGAATTCCGCCCTGAATCCATGGAGATCGCACGGATCATCAAGGAGCATGCCGAATCGCGGGGCCGCACGGCGATCGGATTTGCGCTCAACTGGGTGCTCGCCAATCCTATCGTCAGCTCGGTGATCGCCGGCCCACGGACGTCAGAACAATGGCGGACTTATCTCGACGCACTCGCCGAGAGCTTCGATGCGGACGAAGAGGCCTTGCTTGATCGCCTGGTGCCCGCGGGTCATCCGTCGACCCCGGGTTACACTGATCCGCTCTACCCGGTGACAGGCCGGCCACGATAGACCTTCCACGAATGCTTCGTGCGAGGACGGTCGTCAGGAAGGACGGAAGGACGTGAACTATGTATTTCAGTTCGGGTTCGTCTGGCGCGAGTTCGACCAGCTGCTCGAGGGCGCCTGGCTGACCATCCGCCTTTCTGCCTCGGCGATGTTTCTCGGTTTGATTGTCGCCGTCGTCTGCGCGCGCGCCAAGACCTCGAACTCCCGCTTTCTCCGCGTTGTCGTGCAGATCTACATCGAGGCCATCCGCAACACGCCGTTCCTGGTGCAGCTGCTGTTCATCTACCTGGGCCTGCCGTCGCTCGGCATCCGATTGCTCGCAAGCCAGGCCGCGCTGCTTGCGATGGTGGTCAACGTCGGAGCCTATGCAACCGAAATCGTCCGCGCCGGCATCGAGTCGGTCCCGAAGGAGCAGATCGAAGCCGGCCGCTCGCTCGGCCTGAAGCCGCTTCAGATCTTCCGGCACATCGTGCTCATCCCCGCGCTCGCTGCGGTCTTCCCGGCGCTCGGCAGCCAATTCATTCTGATAATGCTCGCATCGTCGGTCGTGTCGGTGATCGGGGCGGAAGAGCTGACCGCCGTCACCGATATGATCGTCGCCCGCAACTTCAGGTCCTTTGAGTTCTACCTAGTCGCCACGGGCATGTACCTCGTCATGGCGTTCGGATTCCAGGCGATCTTCGCGCTGATCGACCAATGGTTCTTCGCCTATTGGAGGAAGCGGGCGTGATCCGCGAATTCACCGTCACCGAGGTGTGGTTCCTGATCGCTGCGACACGGTGGACGGTGCTTCTGACGCTTGTCGCTTTTGCTGGAGGCGGCGTTGTCGGGCTGGCGATTGCGCTGCTGCGGGTCTCGAAGTCGCGCGTGCTGCGGGGCGTCGCGATCGGCTACATCAAGCTCTTCCAGGGTACACCTCTGCTGATGCAGCTCTACCTCGTCTATTTCGGCTCGAGCATGCTCGGCTTCGGCAGCGACCCGTGGTTTGCCGTGGCTCTGGCATTCACTCTTTACGCCAGCGCGTTCCTCGGCGAAATCTGGAGGGGTTGCATCCAGGCCATCCCGCGCGGGCAATGGGAAGGCGCTCGCTCGCTTGCGCTCAGCTACCCGCAGCAACTGCGCCACGTGATCCTGCCCCAGGCGCTCCGCATCGCTACCCCGCCAACGGTCGGCTTCCTGGTCTCCCTGCTGAAAGGCACGTCG
>JBOHKB010000289.1:0-9024 GCA_050728815.1 Propylenella sp. | reverse complement strand
GCACGTACACCTGGCGCGCCTGCGACCGCCCGCCGGACGAGGAACGGCCGCGGGCGCGGATTGCGGCGTAGGGTACGGGCCGCGACACTCCTCCCGAAATTTCCTTCGCCTTCCGCCTTCGCCAAGGCTACGGCGGACAAATCGGCCTCGGAAATTTCGACCTCCCCGCAAGGGGAGGTTGCTCGCGTCTCCCTTCAAACGCAGAGGCTAGCGCGAGGCGAAGAGGCCGCCGGGAAGATATTCGGCGGCGAGCGCGGCGACATGGCCGTCGCGCGCCGCGCCCGACTTCTCGCCCATCACGACGATGATCAAGCGGCGGCCGCGGCGATTGACCGAGGCGGCGAGGTTGTAGCCGGAAGCGCGCGTGTAGCCGGTCTTCATCCCGTCCATGCCCGCGACCTTGCCCAACAGCCTGTTCGTGCTTTCGTGACGCTTGCCGTCGAACGAGAACGTCTTCGAAGCAAACACGCGGGCTTCGGACGGGAAGCGCGCCTTGACGGCGCGGGCGAGGACCGCGATCTCGCGCGCCGTCGTCACCATCCCCGGGTCGGGGAGGCCGCTCGCATTGGTGAAGACCGTCGCGCGGAGGCCGAGCTCGCGCGCCTTCGCCGTCATTCGGCGGGCGAAGGATTCCTCCGATCCCGCGATCGCCTCGGCGACGGCCACGGCGACATCGTTCGCCGAGCGGATGGCGATCGCCTTCACCGCGTCGTCGACGCTGATCGTCGTTCCGGCCTTCAGGCCAAGTTTCGACGGCGGCTGGCGCGCGGCATTGCGGGAGACCGGTATTGCCTCGCGCCGCGACAAGCGACCGGCCTCCAGCTCCTCGAAGAGGAGGTAGAGCGTCATCAGCTTGGCGAGCGAAGCGGGATGGCGGCGCGAGTCCGCGTTCTCGGAATAGAGCACCTCGCCGGTCTCCACATCCATGACGATGCCGGCATAGCGCGGGTCGCTGACGGCGCGCGCCTCGGCGTAGGCGAGCGAGGGCGCGGAAGAGGAGGGGCCTGGCCCCGCCGACTGGCAGGCGGCGAGGAAAAGAGCCGTGAGGAGTGTGAACGTACTGGCGCGCAAGAAATGCCCCCGCCGCTTGGACAAGTGCGAACCCGCGCACCCTAACCGCGCGAGATAACGATTCAACCAACGATGCCGTTCCCATGCGGATTTGACGCGGGGGACGGGACTGCGCCTGTCCCCTCCCAGCCCTCCCCCGCATCCGCCTTCGCTCTGCGGGCTACGGCGGACGAGAGGGGGAGAGCCTGCGGTGGCGTTCGATCGGGCGGGCCGTTATCCTGATTCTTATTCGGCGGGACTCCGATCACGGTGACACGATTCCTACTCCTCGTCCTACTCGGCGTCGCCGCGGTCTGGCCAGCGGCGGCGCTCGATCTTTCGGCCATGTCGGAGGTCGAGATCGCGGGGCTGCAGCGGCGGCTCGCCGATGCGGGCTGCTATCAAGGCGCGGTGGACGGGGTCGCCGGGCGCGGAACCCAGGGGGCGCTCGACGAATGCCCGCTGATGGACCCGATGCTCCGGATCGAGGCCGGGCGGCATACGGCGTTAGTCAGAAGCCTCGACGTTTCCGCCGACGAAAGCCGTCTGGTGACGGGAAGCGATGACAAGACGGTGCGCCTTTGGCATTTGCCGGACGGAAAGCTCGAGCGGGTGCTGCGGGTTCCGGTCGGGGGCGGTGAAGAGGGCAAAGTCAATGCAGTGGCACTCTCGCCGGACGGTACAATTGTTGCCGCTGCCGGGTGGATAACGCCCGACGCCGGCGATGAGCACGTCTATCTCTTCGACGCGGCGACCGGTGAAGTCGTACGCCGGTTGGGGCCCCTGCCGCCCGCGGTCGTCGACAAACTTGCCTTCTCCGGCGATGGGCGGCGGCTGGCGGTGGGGATGGGCGGCGGGGGCGGCGTCCTCGTCTTCGATCCCGTAACAGGGCACCTGACCTTCGGGGACGTGGACTATGGCGCCAATGTCTACGGCGTTGCCTTCGATCACATGGGCCGCCTGGCAGTGATCTCCTTCGACGGCGAGGTCAGACTTTATGATGCGGCGGGCAAACGCATTGCTGTGGTCAAGGCGCCGGGTGGCCAGCGGCCATTCTGCGTCGCATTCTCTCCCGACGGATCGCGCCTTGCCATCGGCTACCAGGACACGACCCGGCTCGACGTGCTCGACGGCAGCACGCTCGCGCCGCTGTTCTCGCCCGACACCAGCGGCATCGACGACGGCTATTTCGCTGCGGTCGCTTTTTCCGCCGACGGAACAATGCTCTACGCGGGAGGGAGCCACGGCCTCGATGAAGAACCGGTCTTTGCCTTTGCAGACGGAGGGAGCGGGGCGCGGCGCGAGCTCACGGGACGCCCGGACACGATCTTCGACCTTGTTCCATTCGGCGAACGAGGCGTGATCTTTAGCAGCGGCGAACCGGCGATCGGTCTGCTCGACGATTCCGGCGAGCGCGTGCTCGAGCTCCTTCCGGTCGCTGCCGACATGCGAGGCAAGCGCTTCGAGCACTTCACGGTTTCGGCGGACGCGGCGCGGGTCCGGTTCGATCTCGGATATCGGAGCGACCCCGTCGTGTTCGATGTCTCATCCCTTGCCCTCGATGATTCTCCGACGCCTGAGCCCGGCTTGCGGCAGACCGACACGACGTCTCTCAGCGTCGAAGACTGGCAAGGTATGGAAACTCCCACTCTCGACGGCAATGCGCTGGCGATCCTGCAATACGAATTCGCCCGCTCGCTCGCGGTGCTGCCGGGCGACCCGCCACCTGGGTTCCTGCTCGGCGCCGATTGGTCGCTCTACCGCTTCGAAGCCGGAGGAAAGAACAACTGGCGGATCGACGTGCCGGCCGCCGCCTGGGGCCTGAACCTGTCGCAGAACGGCGATATCGCGGTGGTCGCCTACGGGGATGGGACGATCCGCTGGCAGCGCACGTGGGACGGCGCCGAGTTGCTCGCGCTGTTCGTGCACGCGTTGGACCGGCGCTGGGTGGCGTGGACGCCGTCGGGCTACTATGCCGCCTCGCCGGGCGGCGAGGACCTGATCGGCTGGCATCTCAACCGCGGCTGGGAGCAGGCGCCGGACTTCTTTCCTGCAAGCCGCTTGCGCGACCGCTTCTACCGCCCCGACATCGTGCAGGCGGTGCTTTCGAACCTCGACGAGGAGCTTGCGGTCGAGGCGGCGAATGCGGCGGGTGGGATTGGTGAACAGACGATCGATGTCGCCTCGGCGCTGCCGCCGGTCGTGGCGCTTTCGGCTCCGCCGGGAGACGCCTTCTCCAAAGCGACGCTGACGCTCGCCTATCAGCTGCGCTCGCCATCGGGGCAGGCGATCACCGGCGTCGACGTGCTGCTCGACGGGCGGCCGATCGCGACGGGGCGCGGTCTTGCCCGGATCGAAACAGCGGCGGCGGGTGCGGATGACGCCGCCGCCTGCCCGGTGTTCGAGGGCGCGCGGGGCCTGATGCGGGTCGAGGCGAGCGAACCCGACCTCGTGGCTGGGCTCAGCTGCAGCGTGACGCTGACGCTGCCGCCGCGCGACGTTGAGATATCGCTGGTGGCGCGCGCCGGCGAGCTTGTCAGTGAGGCGTCAACGCTCTTGCTCGTCTATGGGGGCGCGGAAGCACCGAGCGAGGCGGAACCCGTCAAGCCAAAACTCTACGCGCTGGTAGTCGGGGTCAGCGACTACGAGATCGACCGCCTGCGGCTTAGCTTTGCGGCGCAGGACGCGCGCGACATGGCGACGGCGCTCGGCGCGCAGACTGGAGGGCTCTACCGCGAGGTGGAGGTGAGGCTGCTCGCGGACCGGGATGCGACGAGCGACGCGATCCTCGAAGGGCTCGAATGGCTGGAAGCCGAGGTGAAGGACAGCGACGTCGGGCTCCTGTTCCTCGCCGGCCACGGAGTGACGGACGAGCGCCAGCGCTTCTTCTATCTGCCGGCTGACGGCGACCCGGAGAAGCTCAGGTCGACGGCGGTGTCCGGGGACGACATTCAGGAGACGATCGGGAGCCTCGCGGGGAAGGCGCTGTTCTTCATCGATGCGTGCCATTCCGGCGCCTCGTTCCGCGAGAGCCGCGGCCTCGCCCGAGAAGACGGCGCGGCCGATATCACGTCGGTGATCAACGTCCTCTCCGCGCCGGAGAACGGCATCGTGATGTTCGCTTCATCCACCGGGCGCGAAGTCTCGATCGAGCGGCCGGAATGGGCGAACGGCGCATTCACCGAGGCGCTGCTCGAAGGGCTTTCGGGTGGCGCCGACTTCACCAAGGACGGCAACCTGACCGTGGCGGAGCTGGACCTATGGCTCTCCGAACGCGTGAAGGCGCTGACCGAACTCGAACAGCACGCGGTGGTGCGGCGGCCCGACACGGTACCGGACTTCCCGATCGCGCTGGTGCGGCAGTAGCCGGACGACTTATCCCCGGGTCAGGCCTTCGCGAGGGGCGGCGGGAGCCCTGGGATCAATTTGGGGGGCCGGCGGAATGGCGAGTGGCGAATAGCGATGAAACGGCAAGGAGGGGGAGGGGGCGCGTCCGCGTTCCGATCAAATTGTCTGCGATTGCTACAACCTCACGTTCAGGACGCCTTTACTGCTGCGAGCAAGTCAGTTTGACCCGCGTGGCGCGCGCGTAAAACCTGCGCTGCCGTTTCCCGAAAAAATTCCCGCCAAAGGGAGAGCGGAGTCTGGAGGATCACACCATGCTGACTGTCCTGAAAGAACTGGCCGAAAACCCCGCCCGGAGGGCGGCCTTCCAGCGCGATCCGGAAGCGTTCGTCCAGCGCTGCGAAACGCTCAGCGAGTACGAGAAGTACCTGCTACTCGAGCGCGACGCCGCGGCGATCGAGGGCTACCTGCGCAACCCAGTGGCCGACCCGGACAACGTCTCGTTCGCCGCGCCGACGGTGGTCAACGTCGCAGCCGTAGTCATCGTCGTCATGCGCGTTCCGCACGAGGAACCTGCAGTCGCCGCGCAGGCCCACTTCGACACGTTCTGGTCGCGAGTCGAAGACCGGGCGCACGCGTTGGCGTGAGGGAGGCGGGAATGTCGACCGTACGCAACCTCGTCATCGCGGGGATCGCCGCCCTGCTTCTCGCCGCGCAGCCGGCGAGGGCGCAGGATTCGATCGAAAAAGACCTGACGATGATCTACCAGGGGATCTACTCCCTCTACGACAAGGCCGAGCAAGGCGATGCGAAGGCCGCCTTCATCGTCGCTTCGCTCCACCTCAACGGCATCTTCCTGCCCGCCGACACGGAGGCCGGCCTGAAGTTCCTCAAGATCGCCGCCGACAAGGAGGACCCCGACGGGCTCTACTATCTGGGCCTGCACCACCATCACGGCATGTACGACCTCGAGGTCGACAAGGAGATGGCGAGCGCGATGATCAAGAAGGCCGCCGAACTCGGCCATCCCGCCGCGGCGCTCGCGTTGCAGCATCTGCAGTAACGGGCGGGCCACGGCTTCGGGCGAGGGCGCCGGCAACGGCGCCCTCGCTGTCGCGAATCACAGTCCCTCACCAGAACGGGCGAAACGATGACCTCTCTCACAGTGGTCGGCACGGGGATCATGTTCCCGAGCCAGATGACGATGGAAAGCGCCGAGGCGATCCGCCTCGCCGATGTCGTTTTCTACAATGTCGGCGCGCACCCGCTCGCCGTCGAGTGGATCAAGGAGAACGCCAAGTCCTCGACGAACCTCTACGACATGTACGCGCCGGGCAAGGACCGGTCGGAAACCTACCGCGAGATGGTCGATGCCATCGTCGGCGCGGTGGAGGAGGGAAAGTCGGTCGTCGCCGCTTTCTACGGGCATCCGGGGGTGTTCGTGGGACCGGGCTTCGAAGCGATCCAAGAGTGCCGCGAGCTCGGCTACGAGGCGCGGATGCTGCCCGGCGTCAGCGCGGTCGACTGCATGTTCGCCGATCTCGAATTCGATCCGGCGGCCTACGGCTGCTCGATGGTCGAGGCGACGGACTACGTCCTCAGCGACCGGACATTGGACACAACCATGCCGCTGATCGTGTGGCAGGCCGGGGTCGTCGCCGACCTCACCTTCAACGTCAGCGGCAAGAGCGGCAATCTCGATCTCCTGAAGGAGCGGCTGCTGCAGGATTATCCGCCCGACCATCCCATCGTCGCCTACCACGCGCCGACTCTGCCTGGCATGAGGCCGGTTGTGGCGACCGGAGAGATCGCTAAGCTCGAAGAGCTGCGAATCAATGCGTCGACCACCTGTCTCGTGCGCCCGTTGGTGGTGTCGCAGCCGAGCGAACGATTCTCCGCCGAACTGACGGAGCGCATGCGTGAGAGCCTCGCGCACTGACGCGCGACACGGATGAGGCCGGGCCAAGGGTGAGGATCGCCGCAGCGCTGTCGGGCGTCTGCTTCGCGCACGCGGCGTTTGCGTCGCCGGCCCTCGCGCAGACGAAAGAGCCCGGCAGCGGCAATGGCGGCGCCGCACTGGCGCCGGTGGTGCACCAGCATTCCGGACGGCCGCTCAGGCGCGTGAAGACGAAAACGCCCGCCGCGGCCGCCGACCTCTGGAGCCTCGATTTCCACGCCGGCGCGAGCCACGAGAGCTTCAGCGGCCCGTTCGCGCCCGAGGATCAGCTCAACACCTTCGCCGACCTCTTCGCCGCCAAAGGCGGAACGCAGCTCGGCTTACACTACTTGACGGAGGAGGAATCCGGGCGGCTCGACACGACGCTGGGAGTGAGCTTGGCCGCGCCGCTCAGTTCCCGCCTCAACGTCAGCTTCGAGACCGACGTGAGCGTGGACCGGGTGTTTCAACCCGACTACAGCGTGCGCCTCGGCGGAAGCTATCTCGTCCACTACGACACGGCGACCGAGAGCTTTGTCTCCGTCTCGCTTTCCTCGCAGGCCGAGGGTTTCGAGTACGGCTACAGCCTGTCGCTCAATCCTTCGCTGATCGTTGGTTCATCGACCGGCGTCGTGCTGACCGTCGGCTACACGTTCGGCGAACTCTTCGACGCGTCGTCGGCGCCGCAGACGGCCCTCTCGCAGGCGAGCTACACCGAGGGCTGGTCGATCGGCGCGACGATCAGCCCGACCGCCGCGCTCAGCCTCGACTTCCTGTTTCTTCCGGAGAACCGGACGGTGCTCAACGGCTCGCAGACGACCGAAACGACGTTCCGCGCCGGGCTCGATTATGCGTTCCACAAGCGCTTCACCGGCGGCCTCGCGGTCGAATTCGGCACGACATCCGCGCCGATCGTGGGCGACCTCTACGATTCGGTGAAATACGAGGGATCGTTCAAGCTGTCGTTCTGACGGTTGCGGCGCTGCCGGGGCCGGTGCGGCGCTTATCGGCGCCAACACTTATCCCCGGTTTGAGGCTTCGCGATGGGCGAAGGGGCGTTTCGGAAGCGGCCGGCAGACGGCGACACCGGCATGGCGATCAGCGAATAGTGAAGAAAGGACAACGTGTTAGGCGGAAGCTGGCGGGGGCGGCGTGGAAAAAATGCAAGCCATAGGAAAAAAATCCTTGACGTGGCGTACGCTGGTTTCGTAGCGTCTGGGCACGGTCGGACGATTGCGTCTGGCGGCCAAGAAAATCTCCCAGGACAATTTGGATGGATGATGGGGCGGTCTCCGGCGGACCCGTCTCTCGGCCCGCGCCTGACGGCTCCGGCGATGAGGTCGACTGGGAAGAGGTGCGGCGAGTCTACGAGCTGACGGGCGAGAGCGTCGCGTCGATCCAGCGGCGCTTCGTGTTGACGCCGTCGCAGCTTCGCAAGCGCCGCGAGGACGAAGAATGGATGACGCGGCCGGCGGTAGCTCAGCCGGGTCCGCTGCAGGGACATAGAGCGGTCGGCGAGGAAGCGCTGGACCTGAAGCTCAACCGGATCGTCGCGATCGGCGCGGCGATGCTCGAGCTGCGCCTGGCCAAGGAGGGCATGACGGAGGCGAATGCGCGCACGCTCCGCGAGCTGTGCCGCGCGCAGGAGATCAGAATGCGATCGACGCGTAACGAGAAGGCCGCAAAGGCCCGCGAGAAGAAGAACAACGATGCCGGATACGACTTCCGCGACGATCCCGAATGGCTCCTGGCGGAACTCACTCGCCGACTTGATCGAATCAGCGCGCACGCTCGACAAGGAGGAGCGGGACGCTCGCGCGAAGGCGACGCTCGATAGCCTGCCGCCCGCAGAGCGCAGACTGTTCGTCACAGACTGGTACTGTCCTGGCTGGGCGCAAGAGCATCAGCTTCCGCCGGATGGGAACTGGACGACCTGGCTCTTCCTGGGCGGACGCGGCGCGGGGAAGACGCGCGCCGGCGCCGAATGGGTGCGGGCGCTGGTGCTCGGCCGCGCGGTCAAAGCTGGCGAGCCGGCGGAGCGGATCGCGCTGGTCGGCGAGACGATGGCTGACGTGCGCGACGTGATGGTGAACGGCGAATCGGGGCTCGCGCGGCTGGATTGGGGCAAGGGCGTCCATCCGCGCTGGGTCGGCGCACGGCGGACGATCGAGCTGCCGAACGGCGCGATCGCGATGGGGTTCTCGTCGGAAGATCCGGAGAGCCTGCGCGGTCCGCAATTCTCCGCCGCCTGGTGCGACGAGCTGGCGAAGTGGAAATATCCGGACGCGACGTGGGACATGCTGCAATTTGGGCTGCGGCTCGGCGAGCGGCCGCGCCAGGTGGTGACGACGACGCCGCGGCCGATCGCATTGCTGAAGCGCATCCTCGCCGATCCGATGACGGCGACGACGCATGCGCGCACGACTGACAACCCGCACCTTGCGCAGCCGTTTCTGACGCAGGTCGTTTCGCGCTACGGCGGCACGCGGCTCGGACGCCAGGAGCTTGACGCGGAGCTGATCGAGGAGCGCGTGGACGCGCTGTGGCAGCGCGCGGCGATCGAGGCGTGCCGGGTGGCGAGCGCCCCTGAGATGCGGCGCGTCGTCGTCGCGGTCGATCCGCCGGCGGCGTCGGGCGCACGCTCCGACGCGTGCGGCATCGTCGCGGCGGGGCTCGGCACGGACGGGAACGGC
>JBOHKB010000288.1:0-20350 GCA_050728815.1 Propylenella sp. | reverse complement strand
CGCAAAGACCGCGAGGAGCGCGAAGAGGCTTCCTTCGGCCGCCCGCATCGCCACGGCTGCGATGGAAATTAGAACGAGGCCGACGACCGCTCCCGTCTCCAGCGTGATCCGCGGCAGAACGCTGGCGACCGCGTTCTTTGTCCCGGCCGCGGCAAAACCCCGCGCGTTCTGGCCGAAAAGATCGACGAAGAACGCCGCGCGGCCGAGCACCTGGATTTCCTTGGCCGAACCAATCGCCTCGTTGGCGGTCCTGATCATGCCCTTCCAGTATCTGTCGCTTTCTTCGCCGTAGCGGACGACGCGCGACCGGATCATGACGGAAACGAACGCCGAGATACCGCCCACCAGCGCGACCACGGCGAGAAAGACGCCCGGGCTCAGGACGACGAGAAAGCCGAGCAGGCCTACGACGACGACGAGTTCCGACAGCAGCGCGATTCCCGACCGGACCACGCCGTTGCAGACGTTGTTGACCGAGGTCGTCACGTTGCCGATCAGGTTCGCCGAGTTGGCCGTCTGGAAGAAGCCGTAGGGCCTTGCGAGATAATGGTCGAGCAGCCTTGCGCTGAGTGCGGCCTGTCGAGAGAAAACGAACGAGTACTGCCACCTCGCCATCAATATTGCGAGGGCCGATTTCAAGCAGAAGAGCGCGATCAGGCCGCCGCTCGCGAAATAGATGAACGTTTGCGTCGATTGGAAGCCGAGCGCGCGGTAGAACTCGCCGAGATACTTCAGGCTGAATATCCTGTCCGGCTCCTGGAGGATGGTGACGTAGGGATAGAGAAGCCCGATCCCGACGACATCGAGGAGGCTCGTTCCGGTCCCGGCGAGAACGAGAATCCCGATCAGGGCCCGATCCCGCTTCGGGAAGATCGATATCAGGTCCCTGATCATGACAGCCCGGCCCGGAGGTCTCGCGCGCGCATTTCCGCGTCTGCTATTTCACCGCAGCGCGCGACCGCGCCAGGAACTGCGGCAGCTTCCTGAGCGGCTTGGCGATCAGAGCGCGGACCTCCCAGGGGGCGACGCCGAGCCGCAACCGCCGCGACCTGTGCGACTCGATGTTGCTTCTCAAATAGGCGCCGAGCCGGCCCGTGCTCGTCCCCCCATGGCGCATATCCACGAGCATCCGATCGAGCCGCTTCGAGCGGAAGCCGTGGAGCTCGAACGCCCTCAGCATGTAGTCGTAATCGGCAGCAATCCGGAAGCTCGTATCGAAACGGCCGACGGCATCCACCACGGCCCGCCGCACGTAGAAGGTCGGGTGCGGCGGCATCCATCCCCTCACGAACGCGCCTGAGCAATAGTCGGTCGAGCGCCAGCGCCGGACGAGTCGCCTGCTCCGGTGGTCCACCACGAAGTCGACGTCGCCGTAGACGATATCCGCGCCGGCGAGCCCTGCGGCGATCGCTGATAGGCACCCGGGGTCGGCGAAGCGGTCGTCGGCGTTCAGGAAGCCGACGGCGTCCCCTGCGAAAGCAGCGAGCCCCTTGTTCATGGCATCGTAGATGCCTGAATCAGGCTCGGAGATGACCGTGACCGCCTCGCTAGCGAAGCGGCTGACGACTGAGAGCGTCTCGTCGGCCGACACGCCGTCGATGACGACAAGCTCCTTGTGCGGGTAGTCCTGGTCGAGGAAGGACTGAAGCGCGTATGCGATCGTGTCTGCCGAATTGAGGCACACCGTGACGACGGAAATCTTCATTCTGAATCGACAGCGGCGGTCATCCGACCGCCGCAGGACTTTCGTCGGGCGCGCGCGCTTGCCTTATGCGCGATCGGACGACCTCATCGCGCGCCGAAGCCGGTGACGATGGTGCGCAACGTGCGCGCGGTGATGAGAACGTCGAGCCAGGGCGAGAAGTGCTTGATGTAGAAGAAGTCGTAGTGAAGTTTCCCCGTCACGTCCTTCACTTCGGCGGCCCAGCCCTGCTGCACCTGCGCCCAGCCGGTGATTCCCGGCCGGACGATATGCCGGTAGCTGTAGAAGGGGATTTTCTGCTCGTACCATTCCGACAGCGGCAGCGATTCCGGCCGCGGTCCGATCCAGCTCATGTCACCGCGCAGGATGTTCAAGGCTTGCGGCAGCTCGTCGATGCGGTAGCGCCGCAGGAGGTGGCCGATGCGGGTGATCCGCGGGTCGTCGCCCTCGGTGAAGTCACCGCGCTGGCCGGCCCCGACATGCATCGTGCGAAACTTGAAGATCGTGAAAACTTCGCCCCGGTGCCCCATGCGCGGCTGTTTGAAGAAGATCGGCCCGCCATCCTCCAGCTTGATCAGGAGCGCGACGATCCCTCCGACGATCAGGATGCCAGGCATGACGACGATTACGCCGAGCGTATCGCAGGCGCGCTTCGTCTTGAGGTAGATCGACGACGGGATGAGGGAGCCAAGGCTGTTCTCCGACAGGTGCTCGATCTCCACGCGCCCGGTCAGCGACTCAAGCACATGCTTGGAGTGATAGACCGGGAGCCCCTTCACGGCGCAGGCGGCAAGCAGTCGCTCCCATTCCGGGGCGATGTCGGCGCGCAGATCGGCGACGATGCCGCTCGCGAAGAGCGGCAGCGACGTCGAATCGTCGAGCATCTGCCAGTCGGCCTGCCCGAGTTCGGTGAGGGATTGGGCGTTCCCCGCGGGTACGATCGCGAGTAGCGGCCGTTTGAAGCGCCGTTCGACGACGGTGACGAACCAGAACCACGGAACCGCGAGCAGGAAGCTCGCCAGCAACTGAAAGCGCGAATAGTCGATCCGGAGGAGCAGGAAGCCGACGGCGACCGCCGCGTAGGTCGCGACAAAGGTCGGAAGGATGAACGACGTGGCCTGAACGCCCGGAAGCGGCAGCATGCGGCGCAGGACGTAAGCGCCAAGGAGCATGGCGATCGCCGTGCCCAGGACGGCATTTTCCAGGCTGCCGATTACGGGACGCAGATCGAACTGGCTCCGGAGCAGAGCCGGCATTGCAACCGCGAAGAACAGTCCACCGAGGAGCTGAAAGCGGATGCGCGCAAGCGGCCGGAGAAAGCTTCTCCGAGCTGGCGCCGCGGGCCCGTACTGCACCGCGCCTGCGGCCCGAGGCATGTTCGGCAATGCGTACATCGCTAGGCTCCTCGCCGCAGCAAGCCCCCGCCTGCCGTGCCGGTCGCGCCATCCGACCGTGCGCTCACTCCTCCCCCTTTCTCTGCTCCGACCGTCACGGAAGCAGGCGCGCTACCGCACTCCGGGTGAATCGCTTAATCACCGGAGCCGGCACGGCGCCAGTCCAGCTGACGCTCACGCAACCGGTGCGAGTGCCTGCGTGGTCGCCCGCACCATGACCCGGACGCCCATCACGTCCAGCAAGATATGCACTCTGTTCCGCTCGTCGGCCCGGACCAGCTCGCCAATGCGGTCGGCGAAGGGGCCGGTCAGAATCCTCACCTTGCCGCCGGGCCGCATCAGCGACGAGAAGGAAAGGTTGCCCCAGTCGTCGGTCAGTGCGCCGAGCGCCTCGACCACGCCGTGGGGAACAGGCATCGGCAGGTCGCCGGCCATGACGAGGCTCGCGACGCCGAACGTGCCGTTCACCGCACGCCAGCGATCGCGCGCGAGGTTCATGCGCACGAACAAGTACCGGGGGAAGAAGGGCGCCTTCACCGTCCTGAAACGCCGGGCATGACGGACGGTTTTCAGATGCGTCGGGAGAAAGGGCCGGTAGCCCTGAAACTCAAGCTGCCTGACCGCGCCGAACTCGCGGTGCGGCAGCGTATGAACTGCGTACCACCGGGCCGCATCGGATGCCGGGCCATGGCCGCCGCCAGTCTGCTCCGGAAGTATCCTCAACGCGGCACGCCCCTCGATTCGCAACGCTTGATCGAAAAAATACTAGCAGAACCGGTCCCTTACAACCCGCTCGACCTCCGAACGAGGGCTTCGCGGCGCGCCATCCCCAGGATGCCGACTCCGTGGCGCTTTTCGGCGCGAACTTGGGCGGAATTGGGAACCTACGACCCGGCTTCGTCAGTCAGGCGCGCCGCGCAAGCTAGCACGGGGTTCGGCACCGGCGGCAACAGGGCGGCTCGTCGAGCGCCGACGCCGATGCGACGACGAGCGGCCGCTGTCCCGCGTCTCGCCAGACCCATTGCCCGACCGCCCGCGGATCGGCGGGATAGCGAGCGCGCAGGCGAACGCAAAGAGCGTCGAAAGAGTCGTGGTCCTCAGCGGATAGTCCACGGCGGAATGGATGCAGATGAGCAGCGCCGCGATCGTCGCCGCCCGCGGCAGCGATACGTCGATGGCGCTGTCATGTCCGCTGCTCGGCCGGCGCCAAACCTGAACGGATGCGTGGGCGAGCCAGCCGAAGAAGGCAAGGATCAGGATAATTGCGGGCAAGCCGCCTTCGAGCAGCAGCTCGACATAGTCGTTGTGCGCGTGATTTGCGTAGACGGCGCGGAGCCGCTCCGCCTCCTCAAACATCCGGTAGATCGGGTCGAAGGTTCCGATCCCTGAGCCGAAAGGCTGGAACTTTATTGCGATGCCCGCCGTCACGCTCGTCAATTCCCAGCGGAGGTCGTCGGCGATGTCCGTTTCGAGCCTCTGCAGGATGCCGAGCGAGGCGAACTGCAGGATGAGGAAGGCGCCGACGAGGCCGCCGACAAAGACGAAGCGGGAGGCACGCTTGGTCGCGAGCGCGCCTTGACCGGTCCAGGCGAGCGCCAGACTTCCTGCACCGCCGAGCATCGCGAGGGCGAGACCGCCGCGCGAGCGCGACACTCCGAGGCCGAGGAGCAGCGAGGCGAACACCAAAAGGCAGAGCGACACGCCGACCAGCATCTCAGGGCGGCGGTCGGCGGCGAGCCCCACGGCCCAGGCAGCGGTGAAGGGCAGAACGAAGTAAAGGAGCGCAGCGAAATGGTTGCGGTTGGCGAAGAAGCCGACCGATTCGGTGAGGTTGGTCACCGCGTAGAATCTAAGCCCGCTCTCCGGGCCCTGCGCAACCTGCGCCAGCCCGAGCAGTACGCTGACGAAGCCGAAGGCGATCAGTCCGATCGTCAGCGCCCGGCGCGCGCGGCGCCCAAGCATAAGCACCGAGAGGAATATTGCGACCGGCGGGACGAGCGCGAGCGCACTCCGCCACGTGGCCGGAGGGCTCAGGCTTATGCCGAGCCAGGGGACCGGCATCGCCGCCTCGGCGTAGGCGGAGGCGAAGGCGGACCGCCCCGGCAGCAGCGGCCAGATCGCCGGCGGCATCGGGAGGAGCTGCAGGATGGGCAAAAGCGCCACCGCTGCCAGGAGCCAGAGCGCGGCGCGGCGTTGTCCATTCATCTCCGACTTCGCGACCTGGAAAAGCGCGGTCCCAAGGAGCGGCAGGCTGGCGAGTTGCACGACCGCGTCTGACAAGAGGCCCTGCCGAGTGCCGCCGCCAAGCATGAGCGCAAGAAGCAGCACGACGCCCGACGCCCACCATGCCGGCAGGAACGACAGGCCGTTCAGCACCCGATCCTTCGAGATTCGTTCCTGCGCCCCCATGGACCCCAGTTCTACGATGTTCGTTTTCTTGTGAAGACGATCCAGCGCCCTGCCCTACTGCGCTCCGCCTCCTTCGACCGCGCCGGATTCCTCCTCCCTGCGTTCGATCTGCAACCCATCGTACCAGATTTCGCCGGCCACTTCCTGCTCCGCGGCGATGCGCGCCGCGAGCACGAGCCTGATCTCCTGAGCCCGGCATTGATCGTCATCGGGAACATCGAACGGCGCGTCGAATTCGTTCCACGGCGTCGAGCCCGTCACTCGGTCGGTCTCAAGCAGCACCTTGCGCCTGTCATCGACGCAAGAGATCACCCACCGCATACCGCGGTCGTTCGTGAGCGCGACCGCTCTCACCTGGCCATGCAGCCTGTACTGCCCCGGCTGAAGCAGGAGCATCTGCGACACGTGCTGGAACGGGACGCGGGTGTTGTGGAACTCCACGCGGAGCGCGCGGTTCGCGTTCGCGTCCACCACGATCTCGGTGCGGGCGCCCCTGACGCTTTCGATCCTCCAGTCGAACGGCAGCCCGCTGATCGGATGATCGAACCCGCCGTTGTTGAGGTGGCCGAGCATGGCGATCCGCTCTGCCGGCAGGAACTCCACCTGCATCGCATAGGCCAGCGAATAGTCGCCCGTTTCGACAAGCCGCTGCATATACGGACGGAACTCGTCTTCCGTAAGCGGCGCCTGACCCGACCGCAGCGTCGCGTAGAAGCTGTAGAGCGTGGCAGGGTTCTCCGACTCCTTCGGCAGGAGCGAGAGGAGCCACTTTCGCCACGGCGGGTCCTTCGCCAGAATCGCGGCGAGCGGAGCACGACCGTCCTGGTCATTTGCGAGGGCGACCAAGACGGGCAGAAACAGCGTGTAGGCTTCGGGCCACACGCGGAGGGCCGCATCGGCGTGCGCGACGGCCCCGGGGTAATCCTTCGCCACGAGCTTCCGTTCGAACAGCCAGCCCTCGACGCCGAGGTCACGCCTGGAGCGCGACCCCGCCAACGTCATCAAGGACTCGGCGCGAGGCGTGTCGCCCGCGAGCTGGGCGGCGCGGGCCATCACTCGCAGCGAGCCTGTCTCAAGCGGATCGCCCTTCAGAGCCCGCTTCGCCAAGCCCGTGACGCCGTCCAAGTCCGGCTCGCCCGTTTCGAGGGCGAGCTGCTGCTCGGCGAGCCCGACCAGCGCGCGCGGGTGGCCGCCCGACCAGGCGAGCGCCGTCTCCGCCCGGCCGGCGGCATAAATATCGGCGGCGGTGTTCGAGACGATGTCCCAGCCGAGCCACAGCAGCGCCGCGGCGACCAGCAGCGCCGGCGCAGATCGGCGGAAATCGAAGCCGCCCGAGCGCGGCTCGGGCGACCGGCTCGCGGGCCTCTCATCTCCCCGGCTCGCGCGACTCATGGATCGCCGTTGCCCCCCAAATGCGCATCCGTCCGGCCGCGCGGCCTAACTTCGCGCACCGGGCGACATCCGGTCAATCAGATCGCAGGGATTACGAGCGAGGGACGAGCGCGCTAAGCCAACCGGGAGGCGCGGGAATCAGGCCAATTGGGCACGCCGAGGCGTGCGCGGACGATCAGGGGCCTCCAACGGCGCGGAGGCTCTACGGGCTTACGGGCGTTCCGTCATCCCCGGCAAGCGCCGCGCCGGTGAGGGCGAGACCGCCGAGGACCGTACCACCGGACATGGCGAGAAAGGCGCCGTTGTTCGCTGGCGCGCCCTGGGTCGCCGTCGCACACGCCGTCTCTTCGACGGTCGTCAGCGAGGGCGCCTGGAGCGGGACGCTGCAGTCGCCGCCGTAGCTCAGGACCGCCTGCCCGTCCTTCGTCACCATCACCCGATCGCCGACCTTCAGGCGCAAATTCTCGGAGGCGGGAGCGAAGCCTTCGCCGGCATCGACCAGAACGGCGCCGCGAATCTGTGTGAGCAGCGCCGCCGGCGCCGACTCCGCAAAAGCGGAGACGGGAGTAGCGACCGCCGTAAGGACAACAGCACTGATGAGAAGGCGCATGATTCCCCTCGATCCGTCCGCCGGCAGAAGGAACGCGGCCGCAAAGCGTGAAAGCGGCCCCCCTCAGTCGGCTGCTATCGGAACTCTTCAGCCATACGCCATAGAAAGCCCTGAGGGCTTAACCGGCGGTTAACGACTCCGGCCGGCGGCCGAACGACCTCCGAGAACCCGCACGCAGGGAGCTAACAACCAAAATGCGGCGAAATAAGCACCGCTCAACCTACAGCGAACGAGCGGCACACCGTCAGGGGCTGACCGGTCCCTCTTCGCTCAGAGCGTTGAACACGATGAAGCCACCAGCGCCGAGAACACCGAGGCCGACGACGACGGCGACGCCACCCCCGCCGGTGCCGGTCCCGTCCTCGCCGTCGCCCTGAGTCGCGACGGTGCACGTTGTCTCCGTCACGGTCGTCATCGAGGGCGCCGCGAGAGGCAGACCGCAATCGTCGCTGAACTGCAGGAATGCGCCGCCTCCGTCGGCGACCATCACGCGGTCGCCGAGCTTCAGCGCGACGTCATCGAGCACGCGAACGAAGCCCGCGCCCGAATCGACGAGCACTGTTCCCTGCACCTTGGTGAGCTTGGCGTACTCCGCCTGCTGCGCCGCCCAGGCTCCAGGCGATGCGATCAGAGCCAGCGATGCCGCCGCGCAGGCCATGCGCCGCAGCCGCAGATTGGTTGAGAAACGACCGATACTCATTTCGCCACCCCGCCCAATGTCCTGGCACGAATCTCGGTTCGCTGCCGCGTTGGCAGCATGCACGGCAACCCGAGATTGTCAATCAAATCAAAACGTCGGCAGGCGCACGCGGACGATGCCGAAACGCCGGGAAGCAGCGCGGCCCGGCCTTCACACATTTGCGTGAAAATCCAATTGTGTCGCGGCGCGACTTGCCGTTCGCCTTCGAGTATTTCCGCAAGGGCGCGGCTCTGCGATTCGGACGCCTTCTTCAGCGCGTCCGCGAAAACGGCGACAGCGAGCGGAACCACCGCGCAAGACGCAACCTCCCGCGCCCGGTCGCGGAGTTCAGCGGCACCGCGATCCAGCGGTTGGGCGGCTGCGACCGCGACGGCGCGGCTGCCGAGTTCCGAGAGGCGCCCGCTCCGTTGCGACCGGGACTGTTGGCCTGCTTCTTCGCCCCGGCTTCCCGCCACGCCTTCAAGACGCGCCCGGCAAATACGCTCTCCCATTCGTTCCGGTTTCCGTCCGGGTGCAGCCACTTGAGCAGCCAACGCATGTGCTCGCGCATCTCGCTTCGCGGCGCGCCCGGCCGAACACCGAGGATGCGGTGGCTGTCGGCATCCGAAGCCAGGAGAACGTGCTCAAGATAGAAGACGCAGGCGTCCCGGATGGCGGTCGCGCTCAAGCCGGTTGCCCTCACCGCCTCACGGCTCGTCTCCGAGCACCCGGCGGCGATCCGTATCACGACCAGCGTGTCCGGCGGGAGCGGATGCGTACGCATCGCCTCGCCGAGCGTCGGCATCCGCGCAAGATCGAGCGCCAAGTCGAGCGCGCGACGGCCTTCGATCACGACCGGGCCTACGCCTTTTCGAGCTTGGGCAGGGACTCCTCCTCCAGCTTGGGAGTGGAGCGGCTGCCGTATCCGTAATAGTCGGTGTCCCCGTAGCCGTAGCCGTAACCATAGCCATAGCCATAGGTGTGGCCGACATTGCGGGCGCTGAACTTGCTGAGCAGCGCGCCGACCATCTGAGCGCGCGCGAAATGAAGCCGCTTCAGCGCGGCCTTCGTCACCCCGCGGCGCGTCTGGCCCGCCTCGACGACGAGGAGGGTGCCGTCGGCGACGCTGGCAAGGAGCGGCGCGTCGGCGATGCCCATGACCGGCGGGCCGTCGATCACGACGATGTCGAACTTTTCGGTGGCGACCGACAGGAGCGAGCCCATCTTCGGACCGGCGAGCAGCTCCGCCGGGTTCGGCGGCAGCGGACCGCTCGCCATCAGGGTGAGGCCGTCGTCCCCTGCCGACTGGAAAACGCCGGAAGGGAGCGCGTTCCCGGTCAGGTAGTTTGAAAGCCCGGCAGACGATGATCGACCGAGGGTCCTGTGAAGGGACGGGTTGCGCAAATCCGCGTCGATCAGAAGCACCTTCTGCCCGAGCTGAGCGAAGTTCCTCGCGATCGCCAACGCCGTCGTCGACTTGCCCTCACCCGGCCGCGAGCTGGTCACCAGCAGAGTTTTCGGCGCGCCGTCGGCGGTGGAGAATTGCAGCGCCGTTCGCAGCGAGCGGTACGCCTCGGAGAGCGGCGAGCGCGGGTCCGAGAGCGCCTTCTTGAGCGCGTCGGCCGTGTGCGAGACCGGGATGATGCCGAGCACCGGAAGGCCGAGGCCGGTCTCGATCTCCTCGGGGACCTTGTAGGTGTCGTCGAGGAACTCGATTCCAAAGGCCGCGAGGCCGCCGCAGAAAAGGCCGAGGGCTAGCGCCAAAGCGAGATTCTTCGACAGCCTCGGCTTGAAGGGCCCTCCCGGGCGAACGGCGGCGTCGACGACGGAGACGTTGTTTGTGCCAACGGCGCCCGCAAGGCCGACCTCCTTGAAGCGCTGCAGAAGTCCGTCGTAGAGCTCGCGGTTCGTATCGACCTCGCGCCGCAATATCCGGTACTGAATGCCGCGGCTTTCGAGATCGAGTGCTTCCTCCTTTAGTCCTTCCAGCCGCTGCGCGAGGCTCTGCTCCTGCGACATCAGCGCTTCGTAGTTCGCGCGGAGCGACTGACGCACGACGGTGACCGAACCTTCGATCTGGCGGTCGATCTCGTCGATGCGCGCCTTCAGCTTCAACATCTCCGGATAGTCCGGTTTGAAGAAACTGAGCTTGTCCTGGTACTCGGCCGACAGCTCGGCGCGGCGTTCGCGCATTTCGGCGATCGACTCGTCCGAAAGTATCTGCGGGAGCGCGAGGCCACTGGTGGTCTCGGCCTGCTGAAGCAGCTGCTCGGCGGTGAGCCGTTCGCGGCTCGTTGTGGCAAGCTGCTTGTTGAACTCCTCCAGATTGGCCGAGACGAGGCTCTTCGTCTCGTCGACGTTGACGATCCGCTGCTGTTGAGCATAGGCGACGAGCTGCGCCTCCGAATCCTCCAGCTTGAGCTTCAGCTCCTTCAGCCGCTCTTCCAGGAACTGCCGGGCGTAGGCCGACGCATCGAACCGACGGTCGAGGGTCAGCGCCACGAAGGTGTTGGATACGGAATTCACGATGCGCTGCGCCCATCCGGCGTCGGGGTAGTCGAAGCTCAGGCGCACGACTCGCGACGTGCCGACCGGCTGGACGGAAAGGCCTTTCATCACCTTGCCGGTCGCCACCTGCTGCAGCGCCGCAACGTCGGCCGCGCTACCTCCCGCGTCGCGGCGCGAACGGAAAATGCTCGCGGCCGCGCGCCGAACCCGAGACAACGGCGAAAGGACATTGTGCTGCGTGAACTGCTCGAGCTCCGCCACGCTCAGGTTGGAGACGACCTGCTCGGCAAGCGACCGGCTCTTGAGGATCTCGTACTGGGTGGCGAAGAACGCCATCTCGCTCCCGATGTTGCCCTGGATTTCCTGCACGTTGATGATCTTCGCCGGCTCACGGTCGATCTGGATCGTCGCGTTCGCGCGGTAGACCGGAGTGGATAGGAAGGTGATGAGGAGCCCGCTGCAGAGGAAGAACAGCGTAACCCCGAGCACGACCCAGCGGTGACGGAAGAGTATCCAGAAGTACCGCCAGAGGTCGTGAACGAGATTGCCTTCGTCCCGGAGGATGTCGTCGGCCGCCTGCGCCGGATAGCCGGGCGGCGGCGTCGGCTGCCACTGCGCGACCTCAGTCCTGCGCGCGAGCGCCGGCACGCGCTCCTGCAACGTCCCCCGCCAGCCGTCACGGTCGGGCTGATCATTCATGCCGCCATCCTACACCTTCCCGCCGCTTCCCGCCGCGAATTCATGCACCATCAGAGGAGCAGCGCGGTGAACAGCCCGAACACCGGGATGTTGCTGCGGACGCTCCCCATGGCGCTACGGAACCCCGACTGGTCGACGACCACGATATCGCCGCCGTGAAGGACGGGATCCTCCGCCTTTCCCGCACGGATCGCCACCAAGTCGAATTTCGCCGCCATCCGTTTCTGCTGCGCCGTCCTGAATACCAGAATACCGCGCGGATCCGCGGCGTCCGTCAAACCGCCCGACAGGGCGATCGTCTGCAAAAGGCTGGTCGGACCGGTCAACGTGATCATGCCGGGGCTCCCTACGGCGCCCTCGACCGTCACCCGCTGGCTCATCGCCTCCTTCACGAAGACGCTCACCTGCGGCGACTGCAGGTACTTCTCCCCAAGCTTGCCGGCGATCTCGCCCTCCAGCTCGGCCACCGTCTTGCCGCCCGCTGCGACGTCGCCGATCAGCGGGAGGGCGATCAGGCCGTTGGCGCTGACCTGCACGGTCTTGCTCAAGTCAGGAACCTGGAAGACCGACACCTCCAGCACGTCGGAAGGTCCGACACGGTATTCGACCGCCGCCGCGTTCGGGATAGACGCTATGATTTCCGGCTCGGGCAGCTTGGCGGCGCGTGTCACGGACGCAGAACCCACCGAGCCGCTGTTCGAGGCCGAGCAAGCGAGCAAGAGCCCGGTCAGAACGAGAGCGCTCCCGAACCCCGCCATTCGAAGCAGCAGCAGCATCCGCAATCTAGTTCCTCTGAGCCCAGGCGCGACCGCGCCCGCCGCGCACCGGCTCGATGCGGACCGGCGGCGGCAATTCGCTCGGGTCCACGTTCTTCAAGATACCCGCTGGGCGGGTGCTAACCAAGTGCAAAGCCTCGTCTTCCCCTATACGTGAGGCAGCGGCCGCGAATGCGTCGGAGAGAATCGGTGGACGATTCTTCGTATCGTGCGCGTCCGACGCAAGGATGTGCACCAGCCCATCGTCGAGCATCCGCTCCGCGAGCGCGCGAGCCCGCCGCCCGAACTGGCCCAGCAGAGACCCGCCAGTGACCTGCATCCAGGCGCCGTGACGGACGAGGCGCTCGAAGATGCCGTAGTCGCCCTCCGGCCAGGAAAGACGCTCAGGGTGGGTCACGACCGGCACGCGGCCGGCGGCCGCGAGGTTGAACAGATGGTCCTCGAAGCGCGGCGGCACGATCGCCGCCGGCGGCTCGAGCAGAAAGTACCGGGAATCGGCGAGCGAGAGGATTTCTCCGCTCTTCAGCCCTTCGAGCAGGTCTGGGGCAAGATGCACGTCGGCGCCGGCGGAGAGGACGAGTGGAATGCCTTCCCGGTCCAGTTCGCCCTGGAGGCGCGCGACCGCTGCGCGGATGCCGGGACCTTTGTTATTGTAGACGCCCGGGAGAATATGCGGCGTGCAGGCGACGACCGAAATCCGGTCCGCGACCGCGAGCCGGGCCATCTCCAGCGATTCGGCCAGGCTCGTCGATCCGTCATCGATCTCGGGAAGCAGATGGCAGTGCAGGTCGATCACGCGGCACACCTATCGCGACGCCGCGGCGCGCCACGCTCAAGGGCTCGTTCACCAGCGTCCGAGATCTCTAGGGTCTCCGGCGAATCGCTCTGCCGACAGCGTCGCTTGTCTATGATTCAAGCACAACCGTGGCAAGATTGCGAAGGTTGCGGCGCGCACCGGGTGCGGGGCCGCTCCGGGAGCGCCGCCCATAACCGTTAACGCGGCGGATGCTGTCGTCCATGCTCCAACCGCCGCACTGATCAGGGCCGTTGCGGAATGGGTGCGCGTGTCAGCCCAGGCATGACGAATGTAAGTACAGCACCTTGTTTCCCGCAGCCTTCACGGCGCGGGGGTATCGAGGGGTGCGGGGCGCCGTTGACGCCTTGGTGGTGCGATCCGAGATCGCGATCGAACTGCTCTTAAGGCGCTTTCGGCGCCCCGCGCGGAGTCTGCCGCTTGCTCCGTGTCGCCTCCGGGACTTCTACCACTCCCGATTAGCAGGCCTCTTCCACGGTCCTGTATTCATGCCAGGTCTTTTAGCCTCGACGACGCAGCTTGGGCGTCCACGACGGTGCATCGGGCGTCACTCCTTCACCGCTACGGCTCCGCATCCCCGCCCCGTTCGGTAACGCCGGCCGGACGCCCTCATGGGCGGGAACGAATGAAGGATAAGCGAGATTCTTGGCGCGGGGATAAGTCTGCCCGGCCGAGCTCGTCACTGCCCCGGAATGCCCGGAAGCGAGGCAAGGCCGCCCACCCAGCTCTGCTGCGAGGCCGTCCAGATCTGCCGCTTCGGCACGAGCTCATCGCGCTGACGGACGACGCCGACGCGGATGTTGTAGGCAGCTTTCGGATCGTCGACCCCGGTCGCGTAGATCGGCGAGCCGCAGCGCGGGCAAAACGCCTGCACACGCTTCCTGCCGCTCTCGGCGACCTTCACGTACTCCGCCGGCTTGCCGGAAAGGATTTTGAACTTGTCCGGAGGCGCCGGGACCGACGCCCGATACGGCCCGCCGGAGAGCGTCTGGCAATCTGCGCAGTGGCAGACCGTGACGCGCTCGGGGTCGATCTCGGCCTCGAACGTGATGTAGCCGCAGTGGCAGGCGCCGTCGATCTTCATTGATCCATTCTCCCTCAATCACCGCTCAGAAAGCGCCAGCATCATCCAACATCACACCCGGGCGCAACAAAAGCCGTCGCGATGAACCCTTTTCCGCCGCGGGCGAAATCCGATGGTCGTGGAGTCGGCCTAGCCTGAACGCGATGCGGTTGATTCCGACCGTGAGCCCCGGAGGACCGAAATGAGAACGACACTCATTGCGACGCTCCTGACCGCGACCATCCGGTCGGCTTCGTAGCGGCCGGCAGCGCGGCCAACGCCGCCGGCATCCTGCAACTCATCCTCATGCATAGCGAGGCTGTTGGCGCAAACAGCAGCCAGCATTCACGGGGCCGTCAGCCGCAGGGCCACTACCCCAGTCCGGGCAGTTCCAGCAGCAGACGGGCGCAGAGCCGTCCGATGGCGACACGGACGGGCGTGACTTCCTGATCTGGCAGCGGAACGTCGGGAACTGACGGAAGGGCCCGCGGCGGCGACTGAGCACCCCCTCTCCCGACCCTCGCCTGCGAGGGCCACCCTGGTCGCCTGCGCCTATGGGGCCACCGCGAGGTCGCGCAGATCGGCGACGGCCCGTATCTCGATCGGAGCGTCGCGTCCGCGAACCTGCACCTCGTGCCTCGGAAATGCGGCGGTTGCGATCCCTGCCGTCTCGAAGACGGCGTCAGATACGATCATTACGCAGCCGTACTCCTTCGTCAGGTCCTGAAGGCGGGCGGCAACGTGCACCGAATCTCCGATCGCGGTGAGCAGGAAATGGTCGCGGTAGCCAAGCTCGCCGAGGATCACGCTTCCAACGTGGATGCCGATGCCGATGGTGATCGGCTCAGCGAGCTCATGGGCGAGGTCGCGATTCATCTCCGCCAAGCGGAACTCGATCCTACCCGCGGCGTCGAGCGCCTGCCGGCACGCCTCGCGCGGATCTGTCCCAGCGCCGAAGATGGCCATCATGCCATCGCCAAGGAATTGGTTCGGCATACCTCCCGCCTCCACGACGGACCCAGCGACAGCCTCGAAGAAGCGGTTGAGGAGAAACACGACATCGTACGGAAGCCGGCTCTCCACCAGCGCCGTGGAACGGCGGATGTCGACAAACAGGATTACCACCGTGCGCTCGGTATCGCCGGCGGCCGTACCATCCCGGCGCCGCTCGCTATCCGGTTCGCCGGGGGGCAGCAGCGGCAAGACCACAGTGTCGCCGGTGGGCCGGAGCTGGCAGGCGAGCCGGACGTTCGCTCCGGCGCGAAGCCTCGCCAACGCGGCTTGCTCCGACGCCTCGGGCGGCGGCAGCACCTCCTCCGAACGCAGCACGCGCACGCGGCAGGTCGTGCATCGCCCGCGTCCACCGCAAACGGCAGCATGCGGGATGCGCGCCATTCGGCTTGCATCGAGCACCGCCCAGCCCAACGGCACCCGAACCGACTTCCCACCCGGATACTCGATCAGCACGCGGCCGCGGCGCCTTTCCAGAACCTGCCGGACCCACCGTCCCGCAAAGGCGAGCGCCACGAGGATCGAATAGGCCCAATAGAGCTGGACCTCGAGCGCCCAGCTCGGTCCTCCGACAGCCGGATCCCTCAGGTGCCCGTTCTGGACCATGGCCTGAAACCACTCGGGATTCGCCTTGCCGTACGCCAGCACTTCGCGCGTTCCCTGCCAGATGCCGAGTAGCGACACCACCGGCAGCAGGACCGCGGCGGCAAGAAGCACCGGCGACCAGCGCCTGAACCAGGGCCGTGGCTTGAGCCAGAAATAGAGCCCCAGACATCCATGCGTCCACGCGACCAGGAGAACGGTGACTTGGCGCCAGCCCCAGTGCGGGAAGAAGCTGAAATAGACCGTTAGGACGACGTCATAGTTCCGGGTGACATCGAATGCAGAATAGACGTAGCGCCCGGCCGCGAAGTGGTGGAGGAGAAGCGGTAGGATCGTGAAGCCCAGAAGCAGCCGGGCCCATTCCCCGACCCCCATCCGGAGGCTGTCGCGCGCGTAGAGCGCATAGAGCGCAAGCGTGAAGCGGGCCCGTGCGTTCGTCAATTCAACGCGCCGCCCCGCGCTCACCGCACGATCGTGATCGCCTCGGCCGCCCGGGTGATCGCGGTGTAGAGCCAGCGTTCGCGCGTGTCGCGGAAGGCGAAGCTCTCGTCGAAGAGGATCACGCGGTCCCATTGCGAGCCTTGCGCCTTGTGGACGGTCAACGCGTAGCCGTAGTCGAACTCGTCGGTCCTGCGGCGACGGTCGAAGGGCACCGCCTCCGGCCCTTCCTCGAACATCGACTTCAGCACGCGGATTTTCGCCGACGCGCCGAACGGCCCCTCGTCCTCCGACTTCACCAGCATGTTGAGCGTCGTGCCGCGATCGGTGCCGACCGAGGTCACGCGCCAGAGCCCGCCGTTCAGGAGCCCCTTCTCGGAGGAATTCCTGAGGCAGACGAGCTTGTCGCCGGCGGCGGGGAGCACGCCATCAAAGCCCTTCAGCGATCGGATGCGTCGGTTGAAGTTGTGTCGCGTGCGGTTCCGGCCGACGAGCACCTGGTCGGCGGCGAGCACGTCGCCGGCGTCGATGTCGTCGCGGCCGACGACGCGGCTCTCGCCGTAGCGGCCGTAAGCCGGGCGGCCACCCGCGCGCACCGTTTCGGCTAGATCGATTATCGGGTTCTCGCGCGCCTGCCGGTGGATTTCCGTCAGCATCACGTCCGGCTCGCGCTCGGTGAAGTAGCCGGCCCCGCCCTCCCCGTTCTTCACCGGCGGAAGCTGGCCGGGATCTCCCAGGACCAGCACCGGCGTGCCGAATGAGAGCAGGTCGCTCCCGAGCTTTTCGTCGACCATCGAGCACTCGTCGATGATGACGAGCTTAGCGCGGCGCACTTCGCTCGAACGGTTCAGCGCGAAGGCCGGCTGCAGCTCGCCGGTCTCCTTCTCCGCCTTCTCGCCGCGCGGGCGGTAGATGAGCGAATGGATGGTGCGGGCGTTCGCGCAGCCGCGGTTCCGCATCACCTGCGCGGCCTTGCCGGTGAAGGCGGCGAAGAGCACGGGGCCGCCGACATCCTCGGCGATCCTTTTCGCGAGCGTGGTCTTGCCGGTGCCCGCGTAGCCGAAGAGGCGGAAGACAAGCCCGCCCTTGCCCGTGCCGGCCACTTTCAGCCAGCGCGATACTGCGATGAGCGCGGCGTCCTGCTGGGGGGAGAGGTTCATGCCGGAGCCGAGCGCCCGCCAGCCGTCAGGCGAGGTCGGTGAGCGAGAAATCATCGCCCTTGTAGAGCAGCGGCATTCCATACTGCTTGGCCATGGCGTAGGCGAAGCAATCGCAAAGATTTAGCTGCGCCGGATGACCGCGCCCCTTGCCGTATCGTGCGAAGGCGTCAAGCGCAGCAAACCCAGTCTCGGCAGTCACCGGCACAGTCTCGGCATCTACGCGGTCAAGAAATTTCTGCACAACCGCCCGCGCGTCCGCAACGCTCAATCCCTCCTTTCGCACAATGGCTGCCACCGCCTCGAAAATTGCGAAGCTGGACGTGATCGCCGCATCGGCATCGTTAAGGCGCTCCGCCAGTTCCTCATGCTCCGGTTCGAGCGACAGAATGGCGACGATCGCAGACGCGTCCACGAACATCACACATCCTCTTCGCCCGACAGCCAGTCGTAGAATGCCTTGTCGGCCTTCAGCCCTGTCTTCGGCGCGGCAGCGATTTCGTCGGTAAGGTCCTTGATACGCTCCATCAGCGGCAGCTTGCTCCGCGCTTCGGCAAGCTTCGTTTCCAGCGCGGACTTCACCGCGTTAGTTATGCCCTCGCCCTGCAGCGCGGCGAGCTCCCGCGCCAGGCGATCGGTTTCGGGATCGCGAATATGGAAGGCCATGAGGCTATGTTCCGTCTAGACAAACCGCATATAGCATCTAGACAGAAAGAACACAACATGAACTCTGGATTGGGCGGGCGTCCTGAGCCGCGGCCGACGGCTATTCCAGGAGCTGGCAGCAGCCGGTGCCTTCGACCTGTGCCGGATGGTCCGACAGCGCCCCCTGAATGAAGGTCACCGTCACGGAAAAATCGGTGAGGTCGCCGTTCGGCTGCGTGCAGCTTTGGCCCACGATGCTTGCGACGAGCGAAAGCGGCGCGTCCGTCGTCAGCTCGAAATCGTTGGGGCTTCCCTGCAAAAGACAGCCGTCGACGACGAGCGGCTCCGTTTCCCAGCTCGGGTTTTCCGGATCGGTGAAGCGGACGATCGTGCGGCCCTCGGCGTCAGCGTCGGTGAAGAGCTGCCAGTTCGGCTCGAAGCCGTCGCACCTGAACTTCAGGCTGAAGCAGAGATCGGCCGCCTGAGTGCTTGCCGCCCCGATGGCAAGGCCCGCGGCAGCAACAATAGCAGCTGCAACACTTCTGCGAGTCATCGCCCTCCTCCCTCCCGCACACGACACTCGCACCACAAGCGTCGAATTTGTCGCGAAGATGACGGGGACGAAGTAGCCGGCCCTACATCGCCTGCGGGCCGCGGCACATGGCGGCGCTGCCGGTGCGGCAGACTTCCACCAGCCCCATCGGCTGCATGATAGCGATGAACTGCTCGATCTTCGAGGTGCGGCCGGTGAGCTGGAAGATGAAGTGCTCGGTGGTGGCGTCGACCACCTCGGCCTTGAAGGCGTCTGCGAGGCGGAGCGCCTCGATGCGGTCCTGGCCCTTCCCCGCCACCTTCACCAGCGCGAGCTCGCGCTCGAGCGGCTTGTCCTCGTTGCGGCTGCGGGCAAGCTCGGTCAGGTCGGTCACGCGGTGCACGCAGACGAGCCGGTCGAGCTGATGGTTGATCTGCTCGAGCACGGCGCGGGTGCCAGTGGTGACGACAGTGATGCGCGAGAGATGCTGCTCGTGCTGCGTCTCCGATACGGTAAGGCTCTCGATGTTGTAGCCGCGGCCGGAGAAGAGGCCGATGACGCGCGCGAGCACACCCGGCTCGTTGTCGACGACAACCGAGAGCGTGTGCTTTTCCTCCGGATCGTGGCGATCCTCGATGAAATAGGCGGAGGCCGGCGGGGTCGCCGCCGGCTGGCCGGTATTGGCGTCATTCATTTCAGCGTCTCCGTTGAAAGCGGGCGCGGCAGCCCGAAGGAGCCGCGCGAAATGGCGATGCCCGCCAGGATGACCGCGAGCGCTGTCAGCGCGCTCGCCGGCGGGCGTTCCGAGAGGACGGCGAATCCCCAAAACACACCGAACAGCGGGACGAGGAAGTTGATCTGCGCGAAGAAGCCGGCGCCTTGGCGCCTCAGCAGCGCGAGCATGGCGAGGCTCGCGAGCGCCGTCGGAAACACGCCGAGCATCAATAGCGCAAACCAGGCGGTGCCGGTCGGCGCAAGCGTCCACGGCGCGTCGTGCGCGATGCTCGCCGGAAGAAGCAGCGCCGCGCTCGTGATCATGATCGCGGCCGACACCGCATAGGGGTCCTGCCTGGCGATGCGCTTCGTCACGATGGCGTTGACCGCGTAGCAGAACGAGGCGGCCACGACCGCAATCTGGCGGACCGCGTCGTCGCCGAGCGCGGCAAGCTTCTGAGGCCCGATCAGGATGACGAGGCCAGCTACCCCGAAGCCGACGCCGACGAGCTTCGCGGCGGTCAGCGGCTCTTTGCCGGAGACGAAGCGCGCGAGGAGCAGCGTCATCAGCGGCATGCCGGCCATCAGGATCGCGGCGAGGCCGGAGTCGATTCGCTCCTCGCCCCAGGCAATGAGCGAAAACGGCAACGCAAATCCGAATATGCCGGCGAGCGCCGCCCACCCCCACACCCGCGGATCGGACGGCAGCCGGCGGCCGGTCAATAGAAGAACCGCGACGAAGAACAGACCGCCGATCGCGACCCGCGCCGCAGTCATGGTGACCGGCGGCACCGAGACGATCGCGAGCTTGATCAGCATGAACGACCCGCCCCAGATCGCGGCAAGCGCGATCAGGAGAGCGTAGTCGAGCGCGCGCGGAAGGGGTGAAGTCATCGCCGGTCCTTCGCGTGGGCCTTCAGCACGCGCACCAGTGAGCGCCTTTCCATTGGCGCGGGGGTAGTCACGCTGCACAGGGCGGTCAAGCTCCCGCAGCTCAATAGGTTCGGCCGCGGAGCCGGATCGGCGGGGCGCTCGCGAGCCGATCCTCGACGAAGGGCAGGTCGCGAATGAAGAGCGTATTGCCGCGGCGATCGTCGAGTCCCGGAAGCCGGCGCAGGGTGCGGTTCAGCGGATCGTAGCGGAACGGCGAGAAATTGCGGTCCCCAAGCAGCGTGGCCACGGCCTGCGATCCCGTCTCGACGAT
>JBOHKB010000287.1:0-3844 GCA_050728815.1 Propylenella sp. | reverse complement strand
GGATCGCCTCGATCAGGATCAACACGCGGAGACTCTGGGCGATCGCCACCCGCTTCATGTCGGCTTTCAGATTCTCGGCAGCGGCGATCACGAGCGACAGCGCCCCCGGCATCGAGGCAAGCAGCGCATCGTTCCGCGCCCAGCCGTGGCGCTTGTGCAGCCACCAGGTTGAGCCCGCCACCACGCCGGCGATGGAGGCGCCGAGTATCGCGAAGCTCGCCGGCCAGGTCTGCATCTGGTTGAGCGTTTCCTGCGTCACGCCGGTACCGGCATAGATGCCCAAAAGCAGGAAGACCGGCGCCTGCAGGCGCGGCGGGAACTCTGTGTTCAATCCTGCGAGCGAACCGACCGCGACGGCAAGGAGCCCGCCCGCTACCCAGCCGGCCGGGACGTCAAGTGCCTGCGCGACGAGGCCGCCGGCAGCGCTGAGGCCGAGCGTCAGCGCAATGCGCCAAAGGTAGCCAAGGCCGGCCCGAGAGAGCACCCTGCCTCAGCTCTCCAGCCAGACGCCAAGCCGCCGCACCGCCTCGCTCAAATCCTCCGCCTTGCGGGCGAAACAGACGCGCATGAAAGATTCGCCGCCAGCACCGAAGGCGGTCCCCGGCGCAATCCCTAGATTGGCCTCGTCGACTAACCTGAGCGCGAGCTCGCGGGTGTCGGCGATGCCGTCAATCGTGAAGAACAGATAGAAGGCGCCGTCCGGCCAGGCGAAGCGCACGCGGTTCGAGCCGGCAAGCGCACCGCAGACGATGTCGCGGCCCTTACGCGCGCGCTCGACCTGCTGCCTCAGGAACTCCTCGCCGTCGTCCAGCGCCGCCACCGCGCCGCGCTGCATGAAGGCGGCGACGCCGGAGGTGGAATACTGGATCAGGTTTTCCATTACGCCGCCGAGCGCCTCCGGCGCCGACAGCCAGCCGATCCGCCAGCCGGTCATCGCCCAGTTCTTGGAAAAAGTGTTGACCAGGATGACGAGGTCGCCCGCGTCCATGATGTCGTAGAAGGAGGGGGCGCGATCCGCGCCGTCGAAGACGAAGCGGGAATAGACCTCGTCGGCGATGATCCAGAGGCCGCGCCTCCGGGCGATCTCGAGCAGCGCGCGAAGCTCTTCCTCGCGCGCCGTCCAGCCGGTCGGGTTGGAAGGCGAGTTGACGAAGATCGCGCGCGTCCGCTCGCCGATCGCGGCGCTCACGCGGTCGAGGTCGAGGCTCCACCGCGTACCGTCGAAGTCGAGCGGCACGCTGACCGACGTCGCGCCGCGTATGCCGACCGCGGCGGCGAAATTCGGCCAGGCCGGCGTCGGCACGATCACCTCGTCGTCGCTTCCGGCGACGGCGGCGATGGCGATCTGGATCGCCTGCATGCCGCCGCCGGTGACGAAGAAGCGCTCAGGCGTGAAGGCGCGGCCGAAATGACGCTCGTGGTAGCGGGCGAGCGCGGCGCGGAGCTCCGGGATGCCGCGCTGCCACGTGTAGAACGTCTCGCCTGCTTTGAGCGATTTCACGCTCGCTTCGTAGATGAAGTCGGGCGTCGGAAGGTCGCCCTCACCCGCCCAGAGCGGGATCAGGCCCTTTCGCCCGCGGCCGTAGTTGAAGACCTCGACGATGCCGGATTCCGGCGTTTCGCGCGCCTCGCGCCGAAGCGCCGACAGAAAGTCACGATTCATCGCGCGGGGCCTAGCGTAAGTTGGAGGAGGCAGGAAGGGCGCGATGGGTGGCGCGCCTGCGCCTTCCCGCCGCGCCCGAAGGAGTTTAGCGCAGTTCTACGCAGCGCGCCTTGCGAGGAGATCGCGGATCTCGCGGAGGAGCGTCACGTCTTCCGGCGGCGACGGAGGCGGCGCGGCCGGCTTCTCCTCCTCCTTCCGCATCAGGCGGTTGAAGCCCTTCACCAGCAGGAAGATCGCGAACGCGACGATCACGAACTTGATAATGGCGTTGATGAAGAGGCCGACATTCCAGGTGACCGCCCCCGCCTCTTTGGCCTGCGCGATCGTATTGTAGTCGCCCTCGCCCTTCAGCACGACGAAGAGCTGGGAGAAGTCGACGCCGCCGGTGATGAGACCGATCGGCGGCATGATCACGTCGTCCACGAGCGACGAGACGATGGCGCCGAAGGCGGCGCCGATGATGATGCCGACCGCCATGTCGAGCGCGTTTCCCTTCAGCGCAAATTCCTTGAATTCCTTGAGCATTGTCGCGTCTCCTCCTCAGAGGCGGCTCCCGCCACAGCGTCACGATGTGTAATACGCGGCCTGCCGGCGGCAAGAGCGTTCGCGCCACGCCGCGGAATTTGCGTTTCGCCCGCAGCGGCGTCATCCTGCGACTTCCTTTCTACCGAGAGATGACATGGCGTGGCTGCTGCCGCCGGAGCGGGACATCGGGGTGCTGAAGGCGCCCATCCGCTCGACCCTCATCCTGCTCGGCCTCTTCCTCTTCGTGATCCTCGCATTCGGGCTTTTGGAGCGCCTTGGCGTCGATCTTGGGCTGGCGCCGGTCGGGGTCATCGGGGCGGCGGTCTCGCTCTTTGTCGTGGCTGCCCTCCTCTCGCACAGCCGCCGCGCCGTCGATTTCTATCTCGCCGACCGGAAGACCTCTTCGGCGTTCAGCGGGCTCGCCGGAGCTGCGGCGTTGGCTGGCATTCTGACCATCGGCCTCGCCGGCGGCGCCTATGTCGCCTTCCCCGATTTCCTGGTCGCTGCCGCGGGCCTCGCCGCCGGCTTTCTCCTGATGGCGGTGATGCTCGCCCCCGGGCTCCGCCGCGTCGGCGCCTATTCGGCCGGCGACTACCTAGCGGCGCGATATGGCGGCGTGTGGGTGCGCTTCACCTTTGCGACGGTGGCGTTCGTGGTGTGCTTCCTGCTGCTCGTCGCGCATCTGAAGGTCACCGCGCCGCTCTTCGCAACGGTGATCGGGCTGACGCCCGCGCAGGCGCTATACGGGGCGGCCGGCGTGACGGTGCTCGCCGTGCTGCCCGGCGGCATGCGCTCACTCACCTGGACGCAGGCGATCCAGTATTTCGTCGTGCTCTTCGGCTGCCTGGTGCCGGCCGGTTCGCTGATCGTGCACGGGGCAGCCGGCGACATCGCGGTCGAGCGCGAATTTGCGACGCTGCTGTCGGAGGCCCTCCCCGACTGGGAAAGCGGCAACGCCGCGAGCGGAACGGTGCTCCCCTTCCTGCTCGCGGCGTTCGGAGCGGCATCGCTGCCGATCCTGACCGCGCGCTCGCTGACGGCGGCCTCGAGCCGCGGGGCGCTTCTGTCGATCGGATGGGCGGCGGTCTACGGATTGGTGCTGGTGGCGGTCGGGCTTTTGCTGGCGCTCCTCCTCGACGAAGCGGGCGACTGGGACGCGGCGAACGGTCTTCTGCAGGTGGCGGCGCTCTTCGCCTCGCTCCCGGCGGTACTCGCCGGGCTCGTGCTGGCCGGCGTGCTGGCCGCGTTATTCGCGGTCGGCGTGGCGGCGCTCTTCGCCGCCACGAGCGCCATCAGCCACGATCTCTGGGACGAGATCCTGGACAAGCGCGGGCCGGAGGGCCGCCGCATCCTGATCGCCCGCGTGACGCTGATCCTGGTCGCGGCCGCGGCTGCGGCGCTGGTGCCTGTCCTCAACGTCGAGCCGTCGGCGCTCCTCCGCTGGGCGCTGGCGCTTTCCGCCGCCGGCGGGATCGCCCCAATCGTCATCGGCCTCGTGTGGAAACGCGCGCTCGACATCGGCGCGATCGGCGGCATGGTGGCGGGCTTCGGCTTCGCCGGCCTTGCCTTCGTGCTGGAGCAGAGCCGGCTCTTCGGCGGGGCGGAGGCGGGTGGGCTCGGGATGATCGGCGCGCCAACCGCAGCGCTGGTCGGACT
>JBOHKB010000286.1:0-29756 GCA_050728815.1 Propylenella sp. | reverse complement strand
GTGGGGGGCGAGCGCAATCATGGTCTGCGCGTCGGCGAGCATGCGTCCCCAGCTCGACATCGGCGGCTGCGTGCCGAGGCCGACATAGGAGAGCGCCGCCTCCGCCAGGATGCCGAGCGAAAACTGGATCGTCGCCTGCACGACCAGGGTGTTCAGCACGTTCGGCAGGATGTGCTCGATCGAGATCAGAGCCGCGCCCTTGCCCGCAACCCGCGCGGCGAGCACGTAGTCGCGCGTCCACAGCGACAGCGCCGAGCCGCGTGTCACGCGCGCGAAGACGGGGATGTTGAAGATACCGATAGCGATGATTGCGTTGACGGCGCCGGGACCGAGCAGCGCGGTGATCATGATGGCGAGAAGCAGCGCCGGGAACGCGAAGACGAGGTCGTTCACCCGCATGATGAGATCGTCGAGCAGGCCGCGGCGCGCGGCGGCGATGAGCCCGAGCGGCACGCCGATTCCGACGCCGATGCCGACCGCGATCAATGCGACAGCGATCGAGCTCCGCGCGCCGACCATCATCATGGAGAGCACGTCGCGGCCAAAATGATCGGTGCCGAACCAATGCGCCGCGGAGGGCGGCTTCAGCTTGTCGCCGATCTCCATGTGCGTGGGATCGTCGGGCGTCCAAATGAAGGAGATGAGCGCCACGGCGAGCACGGCGAGCGTGATCAGCGCGCCGACGGCAAAGCTCGAATGCACCTTCCAGCGCGCTCCGCTGTCGCGTGCGCGCGGCGCGGTAAGCGGATCGAGGCTCATGGTGAACGCCGGCGAAGGCGCGGATCGATCGCCGCATAAGCGAGATCGACGGCGAAGGTAACGATGACCACGGCAGCGACGAGCAGGAGCACCACGCTCTTCACCACGATCAGATCGCGCTGGGCGATGGCCTGGAAGATCAGCCGGCCGAGTCCGGGCAGGAAAAAGACGTTCTCGATGATGATCGCGCCGGCGAGAAGGAACGAGAATTGCAGGCCAATGATGGTCATCACCGGGATCAGCGCGTTCCGAACCGCATGGCGGCGGATCGCCTGGCCGGCGGTCAGGCCCTTGGCGCGCGCGGTTCGCATGAAATCCTCGTGCAGCGTGTCGAGCAACGAGGAGCGCATGACGCGCGCAAGGATCGACGCCTGCGGCAGCGCGAGCGCGATCGCCGGCAGAGTCAGCGATTTCAGGCCGGGAAGGAGGCCCGCCTCCCATCCCGGAAAGCCGCCGGCGGAGAACCAGCGGAGCCCGATCGAGAAGGCGAGCACGAGCAGCATCGCGAACCAAAAATTGGGCACGGCGATGCCGAGCTGCGTCGCTCCCATTATCGCCACGTCCGCCGCGCTGTTGCGTTTGGCAGCGGCGATGATCCCGACGGGAAACGCGATCAGGATAGAGAGCGCCAGCGCCATCAGCGCCAGCGGCACGCTCACCCACAGCCGGTCGAGGATCAGCTCGCGGACGGGGACGCGGTAGGTGTAGCTCAGCCCGAAATCGCCGGTGAAGAAGCCGAAGAGCCAGATGAAGTAGCGCCGGACCACCGGCTCATCGAGGCCAAGCTGGCGGCGGAGCGCCGCCACCGTATCGGGCTCGGCGTTCAGGCCGAGCATGTAGGCGGCCGGATCGCCGGGCAGGACCTCCATCACGACGAAGATCACGACGCTCGCGGCGATGAGGGTGGCGAGGAGGGAGCCGAAGCGTTGGGCGACGAACGATCCCATCAGGCCTGGTCGCGAGCGGGAAGAGAGGTCCGGCCGGGTATCGACCGGGCCTCCTGCTGTCCTAGCGCGGAGCCGTCATTCCTCCCAGTAGACGCCGGTCAGGTCGTTCGCCTGCACCGGCGAATTGGCCCAGAGGCCCTTCAGTTTGGCGTTCCACACGCCGCTCTTCGCCAGCTCGAACAGGAATACGTTGACCGCGTCCTCGGTGATCTTCTTCTGCGCGTCGCCGAGCAGCGCGTTCCGCTTGTCCGGATCGGTCGTGTCGTTCAGCTCCTGCATGATCGCCTTGAAGCCGTCGGAGTGATAGTCGAAGTAGTAGTCGTCGCGGGCGTAAATGCCGATGTCCATCGGCTCGGTGTGCGAGACGATGGTGAGATCGAAGTCCTTTGCCTTGAACGGCTCCGCAAGCCACTGCGCCCATTCCAGATTGGTGATATCAGCAGTGACGCCGACGGCCTTCAACTGCTCGGCGATGATCTCGCCGCCGCGCCTGGCGTAGGCGGGCGGCGGCAGCTTCAGCGAAACCGTAAGGCCGTCGCCGTAGCCGGCCTCCTTGAGCAGCGCCTTTGCCTTATCCGGGTCGTACGGGTAGGCGCCGGTCAGGTCGACATAGGCCGGATGGTGCGGCGCGAAGTGCGAACCGATCGGCGTGCCGTAGCCGAACATGGCGCCGTCGATGACCGCCTGCCGATCGATTGCGTGGGAGAAAGCCTGGCGCACCTTTATATCGTCGAACGGCTTACGGCCGTTGTTCATTGCCAGAATCGTTTCGCCCTCGGTCGAACCGATGACCACGGAAAAGCGCGGATCGGCCTCGAACTGCGCCAGCGTCTCCGGTGCCGGGAAATTCGGGAAGGCGTCGACGTCCTCGGCCATCATCGCGGCGAAGGCGGCGGTCGGGTCGGAGATGAACTTGAACGTGGCTTTGTCGAGCCCGACCGGCTCGCCCCAATAGCTCGGGTTTCCTGCCAGCTCCACGTGATCGCCCTTGACCCAGTCGACGAATTTGAACGGACCGGTCCCCACCGGCTTGGTGGCGTTGTCGGCGGCGGTTTCCGGCGCGACCATGACGGCATCGCCCCAGCCCATGTTGAAGAGGAAGTTGCCCTCCGGGTGACTGAGCGTCACCTTCACTGTCGCCGGGTCTAGGACATCGACGGAGGCGATCGCCGCGAACAGCGCCTTTTGCGCGTTGGTCGAATCGTCGGCGCGGGCGCGGTCGAGCGAGAATTTCACGTCGTCGGCGTCGAAGGCGCTGCCGTCGTGGAAAGTCACGCCTTCACGCAGATGAAAGGTGTAGGCGAGCCCGTCATCGGAAATGTCCCACGAAGCGGCAAGCGCCGGCAGCACGCTGCCGTCCTGGACGATGCGGGTCAGGCCCTCGAAGACGTTGGCGTAGACCACCTCGTCGATCGCCGCGGCGGCGCCGGCGGTCGGGTCGAGGTTGGGCGGCTCGAGCACCATGCCGACAACGATGTCGGTGCGCGGCGTCTGGGCGGCGCCGGGCGCTACCCCCGCCATCAGCGCGACGGCGAGCGCCGCCGGGCCGAATGCCTTCGTCAGGAACGCCTTTCTCATGACCCTCTCCCTTCCTTCGTTGTCGCTTTCATGTGCGGTCAGAGGCCGCCGTAGAGCAAATGATGCGTTGCAAGACACATGATCTTAGCCGAATCCAGCATATCGTCGATCACGACATATTCGTCCGGCTGGTGCGCGAGGTCGAGGATGCCGGGCCCGTAGGCGATGCAATCCTTGACGCGGCCGATGCGGTCGATGTGCTTCTGGTCGTAGGTGCCGGGCGAGACGACATAGTCCGGCGCGCGGCCGAGAACCGCCTCGATTGCCGAAGCGACCGAGCGGACCACCGGCGCGCCGCGCTCGGTCATGGTCGGCCGCACTTCCCAGAGGTCGCGCAGATCGTAGCTGAATTTCTCGCGCGTCGCGGCGAGCCGGTCGAGCAGCCTGCGGACCTCGCCCTTCACCGCGTTTAGGTCCTCTTCGATCAGGAAGCGGCGGTCGATGACGATCCGGCAGGAATCGGCGACGCAGGCGGAGGGGAAGCCGGCATATCCTTCCTCGATGCCGCCATGGATCGAGTTGACGTTCATGGTGGAACGCCGCGCGCCACTCGGCACCACCGGCATGGTGGTCAGGCGGGAAGCGAGAGCGGGGTAGAGCTCCGCCTCGAAGGCTTCGAGCACCACGCCCATGTGGCGGATGGCGCTGTCGCCGAGGAAGGGCATCGAGCCGTGCGCGATGCGGCCCTTCGTCTCGATCTCCGCCCACCACACGCCGCGATGGCCGAGGCAGATGCGATCCTTGTTGAGCGGCTCGGGAATGATGACGTGGTCGATGCGCGGCTTCGCCATGATGCCTTTTTCGGCAAGGTAGGCGACGCCGCCATAGCCGCCGGACTCCTCGTCCGCCGTGCCCGATATCTCGATTGCGCCGGGGTGGTCCGGGAAAAGTTCGAGGAACGCTTCCACCGCGATGATCGAGGCGGCAAGGCCGCCCTTCATGTCGCAGGCGCCGCGCCCATAGATTCGTCCGTCCGCGACCTCCGCGGCGAATGGGTCGAACGTCCAGCCCGCTCCCGTCTCCACCACGTCGATGTGCGAGTTGAAGTGCACGCATGAGCCGGGAGCAGGCCCGTCGCGCCGCAGCACAACGTTCCAGCGAGGATACGCGTCCGTGTCGCCCGGCGTCGCCTCGGCGCGCACGAAGCTCGCGGCGAAGCCGCGCGGCGTGAGGCGGGCGGCGACGAATTCGCAGCATTCGCGATAATTTTCGCCGGGTGGGTTGACGGTCGGGATACGGATCAGCTCGCGCGTGAGCGAAACGAGTTCGTCGCGGCGGCTGTCGATGGCGCGGCCGATGGCTTCTAGCACTGGGCATCCCGCTATGAAGATGTGGTAAGGCGCTCAAGCCTTGCCGCATCGGCCGTCTGTTCTAGACGGTCGGTCCCGGCAATCAAGGCGGTCACAGGTTTGCGGGGAAGCCATGACGCGCGGCATCGATCCGGAACACGTCGTCATCACGGAGACGATCGACGGCAAGGCGGTCGATCTCATGTACGTCGAGACATGGGACGGGCTCTACACGCCGATTGGCCTCCGCAAGCCCGAAGGTGACGGCCTGTTCCCGATCGTGCTCCTCGCGAGCGGCAACGGAGGGGAGGGGATGCGGTGGGTGCGCGAGGCATTCCGCGACCGCGCCTACACCGTCGACCGGCTGGTCGATGCCGGCTACGCCGCGGCCTGGCTTCGGTACCGCACCGAAATCGAGCTCGGCTACAACAACGGCGGAAAATTCGTGCGCGACAGGCGGCAGGGGCGCGAGATGTTCAACCGCGCGCCGCTCGAATACGAGGACGAGATCGCCGTCATCGAATATTTGAAGACGCTTCCCTTCGTGAAACCCGATCGCGTCGGGCTGATCGGCAGGAGCCATGGCGGCGAGATGGCGCTGAAGATCGCCTCCGAATATCACGGCGTCGCCGCCGCCGTGGCGAACGAGCCGGCGGCGCACGAGTTCCTGGCGCTGACGCCGGACAACACCGCCTTCGTCAACGAAGCTACAAAGCTCCGCAACATCGAAGGCATCCAGATGACGGAGACGGAAAAGGTCCGCCGCCGCATCGACATGGACGTGGCCCGCGCCCGCATTGCCTCGATCGACACGCCATTCCTCATCATGGGGCGCGAAGAGGACCACTTGCAGGGTATCTTCCGCACGACCTACGAGCTGATGAAGGAGGCGGGCAAGGATGTGGAGTGGGTTTCCTACGACCACCCGATGCACGGCTACGTCTTTCCGGAACGCGGCACGGGCGGCGAGTATGAAGTGGACGACGCTCAGCGCGAGGCAATCGCGCGGCTCATCGGCTTCCTCGACCGCCATCTGAAGCCCTGAAGGCTGGCGCGGCCCGGCCTGAACTTCATTAGCCATCCGGGGCGCTGGCTGAGGGGTCGCCCGGGGGCGAGGAAAGCGGGCGGGGAAGCCGCCTCGGCTGCGGAATCTAGCGAAAACCCGCGAATTTGGCGGCTTTCTTTAAGCTGATCTTCAGTCCGATCTGGCACCACAACCGAATGATTGTAGCGGGGCACTTCGATCCGGTCCTGGTCACGCTGTCCGTCGCAGTCGCGATCTTCGCCTCTTTTACGGCGCTCAATCTCGCCGGGCGGCTGCTCGCCGCGGATGAGGCGGCGCGCCGCTGGTGGCTCCTTGCCGCGGCCTTGGCCTTGGGCGGCGGCATCTGGTCGATGCACTTCGTCGGCATGCTGGCGTTCGTGATGCCGATGCCCATCACCTACGACGTCCAGCTTACGTTTCTGTCGCTCCTGCTGCCGATCATTGTCGTGGGAGCCGGATTCCTCGCGATAAGCCGCTTCGGAAACGGTCTTCTGCCGTTGCTGGCGGCCGGGCTGCTCGCCGGCCTCGGCGTCGTCGTCATGCACTACACCGGCATGGCCGCGATGCGCATGCCGGGCGTCAGCCTGGACTACGAGCCGTGGCTGGTTTTCGCCTCGGTAATCATCGCCATCACCGCCGCCACGGCCGCGTTCTGGCTGGCTTTTCGCACGAGTCAGCTGTGGGAGCGCATCGCCGCGGCTGTGGTGATGGGCCTCGCGATTTCCGGCATGCACTACACCGCCATGGCCGCCGCCGTGTTCACCGGCGGCCACAGCATTTCGCACTCCGTCCGCCCGGAGATACAGCCCGGCGTCCTTGCCATCGCGCTTGCAAGCGCGTTCTCCCTGCTGCTGCTGCTTGGGCTGATCACCGCCTATTTCGATCGCAAGCTCGCCACGCTCACGGCCCGCGAAGCGCTGGCGCTCAAGCAGAGCGAAGAGCGACTCCGCGCGTTGCACCGCAACGCCTCCGATGTGGTCGCGATCATGGATAGCGACGGCACCATCATCTACGAGGCTTCGAGCGCCCGGCATGTCCTCGGCTACCGCACCCGGGACATGCTCGGCCGGTCATTGTCGGACTTCGTCCCGCCCGAGCAGATCTCGACCGTCCGCAGCTACCTCGCCATGCTACTTGTCGAAAGGAACGCCCAGGTCACCGTCGAGCTGCGGGCCCGTCACGCCGACGGGACCTGGCGCGACTTCGAGGTCGTGGGCAAGAACCTGCTGCACGACCCGGCAATCGGAGGCCTGGTCGTCAACCTGCGCGACGTTTCGGAGCGCAAGCGGTTGATGGCCGAGCTCGAACGCCTGTCGGAAACCGACGCTCTGACGAATACTCTCAACCGGCGCGGCTTCCTGAAGCTCGCTGAGCGCGAGTTCGACATGGCGCGAGACGACGCGCGGCCGCTGACCGTCGTCATGGTCGATGTCGATCACTTCAAGGGAGTGAACGACGCCTTCGGGCACGCAGCCGGAGACATGGTGTTGGCCATGGTCGCCGAGCGCTGCCGGCAGGGCATCCGCCGGGCCGACATCCTGGCTCGCTTTGGCGGCGAGGAGTTCATTATTCTCCTGACGGACACGCCGATGGAAACCGCGCACGGAATCATCGGCCGTCTCCGTGAAGAGATCGCCGGAAGCCGTGTCACCACGATCAAGGGCGATATCGGTGTGACCGCCAGCTTCGGGCTGGCCACGGTCAATCCTCATGCGTACGACCTGGAAACGGCCATCCGGCTTGCCGACGAGGCCCTCTACGAGGCCAAGAACGCGGGCCGCGACTGCATCAAGATGCGCGCCTGAGACGCCGCTCGGCGCGGCGTGACGAGCGGCCGGCCCTCCTGGCCGCCTCCCGGTTGCACCAACGCGTCGTCGCAATAGCACAACTCAAGAGATCTCGAATAATTCGCTCCGCGCAGCCGCTCCCAAGTTGCGCGGTGATGCGTAAGAAATTCTCGCCGTGAACGCCGGGCGCGTGGCGGCGGGGCTCGGCCGGTTTGATATACTGTTGGACGGATCGGGCGTTCACACAGCCGGAGGGATCATGGCGCACGGATTGGAATGGGTGAGACGGCGGCGGGCGATACCGGCGATGGCCCTGCTTGCGGTTCTCTTGTCCGCACCAGCGTACGCGCATGTGGCCGGCGGCGCGGTCGGTGGCTTCCTGAGCGGCGTCGCCCATCCCCTCTTCGGCTACGACCACCTCCTCGCCATGCTTGCCGTCGGCATCTGGGGAGCGCAGATGGGCGGCCGCGCGGTCTGGACGCTGCCGGTAACGTTCCCGCTCATCATGGCGGTCGGCGGAATCCTGGGGATGGCGGGCGTCCCGCTCCCGAGCGTCGAGCTTGGGATCGCGCTCTCGGTTCTCGTTCTCGGACTTTCAATCGCTTTTGCCTGGAGGCCGTTCGAGCCGATTGCGCTCCTGATCGTCGCCGCATTCGCGATCTTTCACGGCTATGCTCACGGAGCTGAGCTTCCGGCCGCGGCCGACCCGATCGCCTATTCGATCGGTTTTGTCGCCGCGACCGGCGGCATCCATGTCACCGGCATCGCCATCGGTCTGCTCATCGGCCGGCTCTACGAAGGCCGTGTGTCGCGCGGGCTCGGTGGCGCGATTGCCGCGGGAGGCCTCTACTTCCTGTGGACATGACGCCCGACGACCGGTGGAGGCGGCTGGCGACGTGGATCGCGCCGGCTGCTCTCGTCATCGGGCTCGCCGCGCTCACCCTTGCCGCGTCGCGATCGATCGCCGACCGCAGCCCGTTTGAATTCGGACTGCTCTACGTGGTCTGGCGCTACGAACAGGCGCTGCCGCTCGCCGGGCTCGGGCTGGCATTTGCGCAGACGCGCGGGCGGTAGCTGATCCTGAACGCTGCGATCTTCGCGGGAGGGATTCCGCTCGGTGGCTTCGTCGCGAACTGGATCGCAGCAGCGCTTGCGGCGGGCGCCGATATCTACGACAGCCTCCTGCTGGTCGGCCCGGGATGCCTGGCGATCACCGGACTAGTGCTCCTCTCGCCCGCCGTCATCCGCTCCTGGCTCTTGCTGCCTGCGACGCTTGCCTCGGCTGTAGTACTCGGCATGGTAATGAACTTCTCCAATCCGACGGTCGAGGAGCAGAGTTTCGCCGCCGGTGCAATCCTTGGCGGCGCGTGGCTCGTTGCTACGCCCTATCTTCTCTGGCGCCGGTTCGAGCGGCCGTGGTTTTCGATCCCCGCTCGCATCTTCGGCAGCTGGCTGATCGCCATCGGCGTGATGATCGGAGCACTCTACCTCATTCCGCCGCGGGTCTAGTCCTTGTTGAAAGAGCCGGTTGGCGGGGATAGATCACTCCCACGGAGCAAAGAGGCGCCATGAGCGCGAAGCGGAACGAGCTTGCGGCCGGCGAAGCCGCCGACGCTGCTAGCACGGAAGGAAGCGGCGGCGTCGAAGCGCTGATGCGCGGCATCGGCGAGCGCGCTCGCGCGTCCGCCGCGATCCTCGCCAACGCCTCGACCGAGGCGAAGAACCAGGCGCTCCGCGCGGCTGCCTCCGGGTTGCGCCAGACGGTGAAAGAAATACTCGCCGCTAACGCCGAGGACGTTGCGGCGATGAAAGCCGCAGGAATCTCCACGGCGTTGATCGACCGCGGCGCGCTCGATCCGGCGCGGGTCGAGGGCGTAGCACTTTCGCTCGAGGCGATCGCCGACCTTCCCGACCCCGTAGGTTCGGTCATTGCCGAATGGGACCGGCCGAACGGCCTGCGGATACAGCGCGTGCGGACACCGCTCGGCGTCGTCGGCGTCATCTTCGAGAGCCGGCCGAACGTCACCGCCGACGCGGGCGCGCTTTGCCTGAAGGCCGGCAACGCCGCGATCCTCCGCGGCGGCTCCGACACGCACCGGACATCTGCCGCGATCCACGCCTGCCTCGTCGCGGGGCTAAGCGCGGCAGGCCTGCCGAAGCACGCAATCCAGCTCGTGCCCACGACCGACCGCGCGGCGGTCGGCGCCATGCTCTCCGGCCTCGACGGTGCGGTCGACGTGATCGTGCCGCGCGGCGGCAAGAGCCTGGTCGCGCGCGTGCAGCAGGAGGCGCGCGTGCCGGTCTTCGCGCATCTCGAGGGCGTCTGCCACGTCTATGTGCACGCGCCGGCCGACCTTGACATGGCGAAGCGGATCGCGGTCAACGCCAAGATGCGGCGCACGTCCGTCTGCGGCGCGGCCGAGACGCTCCTCGTCGACAGAGCGCTTGCGGCGACGCATCTTCGTCCCTTGGTCGAGGCGCTGCAGCAGGCGGGGTGCGAAATCCGCGGCGACCGCGACGTGCAGGCAGCGGCTGCGGGTGTCAAGCCCGCCGCCGAGGACGACTGGTACAAGGAGTATCTCGACGCGATCATCGCCGTCCGTGTCGTTGACGGGCTCGACGAGGCGATCCGCCACGTCGCGAAATACGGCTCCAAGCACACCGACGCGATCGTTACCGCCGATTCGGCCGCGGCCGAGCGCTTCATGAACCAACTCGACTCCGCCATCGCGCTCCACAATGCCTCGACCCAGTTCGCCGATGGCGGCGAGTTCGGCATGGGCGCCGAGATCGGCATCGCTACAGGCAAGATGCACGCGCGCGGGCCTGTCGGCGTCGAGCAGCTTACGAGCTTCAAATACCGCGTGCTGGGCAGCGGTCAGATCCGGCCTTGAGCAGCCGTATCTTCGCTGGTTTGCCCCCGCATGGGCGCGGGCAGGCGATCGGCCTCCTGGGCGGTACGTTCAACCCGCCGCATGAGGGCCACCGCCGCATCAGCGAGATCGCGCTTCGTCGCCTCGGGCTCGACCGCCTCTGGTGGATGGTGACGCCCGGCAATCCGCTGAAGGACGTGGCTGCGCTGCCGCCGCTTGCCGAACGCCTGCGGCGCGCCGCCGTCACCGCCGCGCATCCGCTGATCGATTTTTCCGGCGCGGAGCAGACGTTCCGCACGCGCTACACGGCCAACCTAATCTCCATCCTGAAGGCGCGCGCGCCGGCCGTCCGCTTCGTGTGGGTGATGGGGAGCGACAACCTTGCCGGCTTCCACCGCTGGGAGGACTGGCGCTCGATCGCCCGCTCGGTCCCGATTGCAGTGATCAATCGTCCCGGCTTCCTTGCCGCGGCGCTCGCCTCGCCCGCCGCTCAGGCGCTCTCGCGCTACCGAGTCGACGAGGCGGACGGCGCGAAGCTTGCCGCCTGCCGCCCGCCGGCCTGGATTTTCGTGACCGGTCCGCGTTCCGCGCTGTCCTCCACGGCGCTTCGGGCGAGGTGCAATCCGTCTTGAAAACTTTACCGGCCGCACCCTATCTTATCGCCGCGGCCAAGCCGCGATTCGAGTAGCGAAAGGGGATCAGACACTGTCCGATATGACCCGCATTGAAGAAGGGGCTTCGTTCAGTACTCCTTCTGCGGCCTCCCTGTCAGCGGGCGATACGACCGGGGAAGCTTTGAAAACCGTCCTGTCCAGCCTCGACGACGCCAAGGCTGAGGACACAGTCACCATAGACATCCAGAACAAGTCGGCGCTCGGCGACTACATGGTCGTCGCCTCGGGGCGCTCGAACCGGCATGTCGGCGCCATCGCCGACCGCCTGGTCGGCGACATGAAGCAGGCCGGCGTAGGCCCCGTCCGCGTGGAGGGGCTGCCCCACTGCGACTGGGTGCTGATCGACGCCGGCGACGTGATCGTCCACATCTTCCGTCCGGAAGTGCGCGAGTTCTACAATCTCGAGAAGATGTGGGCGGCGGAGCCGTATTCGGAGCGGCGCGCCCACGCCTGACGGCGGATGGAGATCGCCCTGCTCACGGTCGGCCGGCTAAAGGCCGGACCCGAGCGCGAGCTTTGCAGCCGATACCTTGAACGGGCACGGAAGAGCGGAGTCCGGCTCGGCTTTCGCGGCTTCGCTGTGACGGAGGCGGCGGAATCGCGCGCCGCCCGCGCCGACGACCGCATCGCCGAGGAGGAACGGGCGCTGAGCCGGCTCGCCGGCGAGGGCGCGCGTATAGTCTGCCTCGACGCCGGCGGCGAGCTGGTGACGAGCGAGGAGCTGGCGCGGGCGCTTTCCCGCGACGTGGAGGCTTCCCTGCCGCGGACCGCTTTCTTCATCGGCGGCCCCGACGGCCTCGGGCCGAGGCTTCTCGCCCGCGCCGACCGGCGGCTCTCCTTCGGCCGCGTGACCTTTCCACACCAGCTCGTGCGCGTGCTGTTGGCGGAGCAGCTTTACCGTGCGATGACGATCCTTTCCGGCCACCCCTACCATCGGGCATAATGACAAATGTTAAGGCTTTGTTTGGCAAAAAGGATCGGATGAGGATTCGGCGGCACCTCGCGGCTTTTCTTGCTGTGGCGGCTTTGACGTTCGTCGCCGGCCCGTCGCCCGGAAACGCGACCGAAACCGAGGAGCCCGAGACCGAAGCGAGCGTCGCCGCCCGCAAGCAGGCCCGGGAAGCAGAGCTCGAGGCTATTCGCCGCTCCATCGACCTGTCAGGGCGGCGGCAGGCGGCGCTTCGTGAGGAGATCGCGGGGCTCGAGCAGGATCGCGCCACGTTGAACGCCAACCTGATCGCCACCGCCGATCGGCTGAGAGTGACCGAGGATGACATCGTCGCGATCGAATCGCGGCTCGATCAGTTGCATGCGAACGAAGAAGGCGTCCGCAACTCGCTCTATCGGCGCCGCGACGTTATGGCCGAGGTGCTGATGGCGCTGCAGCGCATCGGCCGGACCCCGCCGCCGGCGATGCTGTCGCGGCCCGAGGATGCGCTCGCCGCGATCCGCGGCTCGATCCTCGCCGGCGCGGTCCTCCCCGACATCCGTGTCGAGGCGGAGGCGCTTGCCGCCGACCTGACCGAACTGACGCAGCTTACCGCCCGCATCGAGACGGAGCGGGATTCGCTTCGCATCCGCTATCTCGAACTCGACGAGGAACAGGCGCGCATCGACCTCCTGGTCGAGGCGAAGCAGTCGCAGCGCGAGCAGACCGAGGCGGCGCTGAAACTGGAGCGCGACAAGGCGACCGATCTGGCCGAGCAGGCGGAAGGCCTGCAATCGCTGATCCATAGGCTGGAGAGCGAAGTTGCCACCGCCGCCCAGGCTGCAGAGGAAGCGCGACAGGCCGCCCGCTCGACGGAGCGCGCCACGCGCGACGAGGCCGCGCGACGCCTCTCAGATGCCGGCCGCATCGCGCCGGCGGTGCATTTCGCCGACGCGAAGGGCCTGCTCCGCTGGCCGGTGAGCGGCGAGCAAATTCTGGGATTCGGCGAAGCGGACGGCCTCGGCGGCGAGTCGCAGGGGCTGTCGATCGCCACCCGATCGGGAACGTCGGTGCTTGCGCCGGCCGACGGATGGGTAGTCTATGCCGGCCCGTTCCGTTCCTACGGCCAGGTGATCATCCTCAACGCCGGGGACGGCTTCCATATCGTTCTCGCCGGGATGGAGCGGCTTGACGCGGGTCTTGGGCAGTTTGTACTGAGCGGCGAGCCGATCGCCGCCATGGGCGCGACGCGGCTCGCCAGCGTGGGCGAAATCGAACACACTTCTGCCCAGGCGATTCTATATGTAGAGTTCCGCAAGGACGGGGCGGCAATCGATTCAGCGCCTTGGTGGGCGCCGACGGACGGCGAGGTCAACGGATGATGCGTAGGTTTGCACTACTAGCCACGGGGGCTCTTGTTGGGGCCCTGACCGCAGTCAGCGTCGCCCAGTACGGCGGAATCGGCGGGGCGACCGCCGCCGCGACCGACACCTATCGGCAGCTCAATCTCTTTGGCGACGTGTTCGAGCGCATCCGCTCCGACTACGTCGAGGAGCCCGATGACGAGAAATTGATCGAGTCGGCGATCAACGGGATGCTGTCCGGGCTCGACCCGCATTCGAGCTATCTCAACTCCAAAGACTATCAGGACATGCAGGTGCAGACCCGCGGCGAGTTCTACGGGCTCGGCATCGAGGTCACGATGGAGAACGAACTGATCAAGGTGATCTCGCCCATCGACGATACGCCGGCGCATAAGGCCGGCATCCTGGCCGGCGACCTGATTTCGCATCTCGACAACGAGCCGGTGCGTGGCCTGACGCTGCGCGACGCGGTGGAGAAGATGCGCGGCCCGGCCAATTCCTCGATCACGCTGACCGTCCTCCGCGAGGGGGTGGACGAGCCGCTGAAGATCACAGTCGTCCGCGATGTGATCCGCGTGCAGTCGGTGAAGCACCGGGTGGAGGACGACGTTGGCTATATCCGCATCTCCTCCTTCAGCGAGCAGACGATGGACGGCCTGAAGAAGGCGATCGACGACATCCAATCCAAGGTGCCTGCGGAGAAGCTGAAGGGCTTCGTGCTCGACCTGCGCGGCAATCCCGGCGGGCTGCTCGACCAGGCCGTCGATGTCTCCGATGCGTTCCTGGAACGCGGCGAGATCGTCTCCACGCGCGGCCGTCATGCCAACGAGGTGCAGCGTTTCAGCGCGCGGAGCGGCGACCTCGCCGACGCCGAGCCGGTCATCGTGCTCCTGAACGGGGGCTCGGCCTCCGCGTCGGAGATCGTCGCCGGCGCTCTGCAGGACCACCGCCGCGCGACGCTGGTCGGCACGCGCTCGTTCGGCAAGGGCTCGGTGCAGACCATCATCCCGATCGGCAGGAGCGGGGCGATCCGTCTGACGACGGCGCGCTACTACACGCCTTCGGGCCGCTCCATCCAGGCGCGTGGCATCGATCCGGACATCGAGGTGCTGCCGAACCTTCCTGAGGATCTGGGCGACTTCGCCACTGTGAGCGAGGCTGAGCTGCGCGGTCATCTCCTGGGTGAGGGGGAGGGGAAGGACGAACCCGCGGCCGCGCCCGATGAGGAGGCGGTGGGCGAGGCCGAGGAGCAGCCTGCCGAGGGCGGCGAGGCGGCCCCACCGTCGGGCGCACTCGCATCCTACGTGCCCGAAGACCCGGCGGAGGATACGCAGCTGAAATACGCCTACGACCTCCTGCGCGGCGTGCAGGTGAACGCGCGCTTCCCGGCGACGCCGGAGCAGGGCATCCCGAACTGACGCGACGCCGGCGCGAAACGCGCGCCGGCTCTTCACTTTACCAGCCCTGGCTTCTTGCCCGCGGCGCACCGGGGGGCTACTCGCCGTTCGCGAAACGCTGGGGGCGTCCTATGCGCGGGTTTGTGGCGGAGCTGCCGCTCGACTACGGCGGCCCGGTCGGGGAGCGGTTCGAGCCGTTCCCTGAGACCGCGCTCGGCGGGTCGATCGTCGATCGCTTCCGTGACATCGTGCGGCGGTTCCCTGAGCGCCTCGCGGTGCGCGACCAGAGCACGTCGCTCTCCTACTCCGAACTGGCCAAGCTCGCTGGACGGATCGGAGCGGCTGCCGCGTCGGTTGCGGAAGGCCGTCCCGGCCCGATCGCCATTATCCTCCCAAACGACGTCCGCTACCAGGCTGCGTTCTTGGGCATTCTTGCGGCCGGTCGAGGCTTTGTGGGCCTGGATATCGAACACCCGCTGGAGCGCAACCTCAGGATCGCAAAGCTCGCGAAGGTCGCCGCCGTCGTTTCGGCCGGCGACGCTGCTGAGGCGATCGGCCGAATGTCTTCGAGCGCGATTCCGGTCGTCGATGTCGAACGAACGCGGGAGCCTTCGCGAGCGCTCGCCTACAGCCGGATCGCACCGGACGATCTTGCCTTTGTGCTCTACACGTCGGGCTCGACCGGGAATCCAAAGGGCGCCATCCACTCGCCTCGCAGCTGCCTGCGCGGCACGATGCTCAGCACACACACGCTCCACCTCACGCTGGAAGACCGGATCGCGCTCCATTCCTCTCCCGCCGTCGCCGCGGGATTGCGCAACAGCTTCCTCGCCCTCCTGAACGGCGCCTCGCTGCACATCCTGCCGCCGCGCGCGCTGAAGCCGGCGGGCCTCGTGCGCGAAATCCGCGAACGCGGCATCACCGTGCTTCCCGCGATCCCGGTGCTCTTCCGCCGCCTGGTGGAGGCGCTCGGCGAAAACGAGCGACTGGAAAGCGTCCGGCATGTCCGTCTCGCCGGGGACCGCGTGACGTGGAGCGACTTCGACGCGTTCAGGCGCGGCTGCCCGCCATCCGCCTTCCTCAGCATCTTGCTTGCGTCGAGCGAATGCTTCTCGAACTATTTCCAGTGGTTCGTCGATGGCGGCGTGCACGCGGCCGGCCGCGAACTCCCGGTCGGGCGCGTCACGCCCGGCCTTACGGTGGCGCTCCTCGACGAGCGCGGGGAACCGGTCGCGGAAGGGGCGGTCGGCGAGATCGTGGTGGCGAGCCGACATCTCGCCGACGGCTATTGGAACGAGCCGGAGCTGACGGCGCGCACCTTCTTCGCCGACCCGGACGACCCGGCGGTCCGCATACTCCATACCGGCGATCTCGGACGGCGGCGGCCCGATGGGCTGTTCGAATTCGTCGGTAGGAAGGACCACCAGATCAAGCTCCGCGGCCATCGCATCGAGCCGGGTGAGATCGAGAGCGCGCTCTGCCGCATTCACGGCATGCGCGACGCGGCCGTCGTGGTGCGCAGGGACGATGCCGGCGTGACCAGGTCGCTCGTCGCCTATTGCGAGCTTGACGCGGGCGGGCGCGGGCTGTTTCCGCGCCACCTGCTCTGGAAGCTCTCGCGGGCGCTCCCCGAGTTCATGGTGCCCGCCGACCTTTTCGTCGTTGAGGCGCTTCCACGCCTGCCCAACATGAAGGTCGACCGCGATCGCCTCGCAGAACTGGACGCCGTGCGCGAGACGGCGGCCGGTGATCCGCGCGGACACCCCGTGCTCATTGAAGTGACCGGCATCATCGAGACGGTGCTTGGCGTGAGCGGCGCAACGCCCGAGGACAACCTCTCTTCCCTCGGCGGAGATTCCCTGCAGGCGGTCGAGATCATGGCGGAGGTCGAAGCCCGCTTCGGGGTGTCGGTTCCGACCGATCTCTTTGCGGCGCGCCGCAACATCCGTGACCTTGCGTCGTGGATCGCAGAACGCGCCGCTACGTAGGACGAGCGCGTTGGTGGCGCCGCGCTGCCGCCGAGATGCCGCTTGCGCTGCCGGCTGCGCTCGGCGATGCTTGAGAGTAGCGACAGCCCGTCGCGGCGGGAATGCCAGTATGCGTGAGGCGTGTCCGCGGGGTGATGCGGTTGAGCTTGCGGAACCGGGCTCCGCGTTCGAGCCGTTCCCCGCTTCGGCCATTGACGGCTCGATCTCGGACCGTTTCAGTGAAATCGCCCGGCGCTTCCCGACGCGGCTCGCGGTCAGCGACGAAAGCCGCGACCTGACCTATGCAGAGCTTGAAGCGCTGGTCGCTTCGATTGCGGCTGCAATCGAGGCTGCCGAGCAGCGGCCGGGCCCGGTCGCGATCCTCATGCCCAACGAGGCACGCTACCCGGCGGCCATCCTCGGCGTGCTTGCTGCCGGCCGCGCGTGCACTCCCCTCGATGTTGAGAATCCTATCCAGCGGAACCGGGCCATCGTCCGCCATGCCGGTGCTGTGGCCGTCGTTGCGGCAGGCAGCGCAATGAGCGGGGCGCTCAGCATCGCGCCGCAGAACAACGTCGTTGTCGATATCGACGCTTTGAAGCTCACCGCGCGCGGGAGGCCTCCGGCGCTCCCCCGCGGCGACGATGTCGCCTGGATCATTTACACGTCGGGCTCGACCGGCACGCCGAAGGGCGTCTTCCAGAACCACCGCAATTTCCTGCACGACATGCGGCAGGTGACGAATGCCTTGCGGATCGGCAGCCGGGACCGCCTCGGAGTCGTCAGCCCCTTAGCGCTGATCTCCGGCTTTCGGGCAGCAATGAGCGGCATCCTGAACGGAGCATCGCTGCGCATCCTGTCGCCGAAGCTGTTGCAGCCGAAAGGCATCGCGCAGGAGTTCGAAAAGCATGGCCTCACGATTTTTCGTGGGGTTCCGCATCTCTTCCGCGCGATCGTCGCGGCGCGGAGCGGACGCAAGCTGGAGGCTGTCAGGCTCGTCTATCTGTCGGGGGACAGAGTCGAGTGGGAAGGTATCGAAACGTTCAGACAAGGCTTCCCCGCGAGCAGCGAGCTCTGGGTCACGCTCGGCTCGACGGAGGCTTCGACCGGCTACTGCCAGTGGCAAATCGATCCCAGTCTTCTTGAGCCGGGCCTGCCGGTCCCGGTCGGACGCGCGCTTCCCGAGCGGGCCGTAGCGCTGCTCGACGAGTCGGGCCAGCCGGTCGCCGATGGTGCGATCGGCGAGTTTGTCGTGTCGAGCCGCTTTGTCGCGCTCGGCTACTGGAATGATCCCGAACTGACGGCCGAGCGCTTCGGCGCCGATCTAAAGGATCCTGAGGTCAGGACTTTCCGGACCGGCGATCTCGGACGGCGTCGGCCCGATGGGCTGTTCGAGTTTGTCGGCCGCAAGGATCACCAGATCAAGCTACGCGGCCACCGCATCGAGCCGAACGAGATCGAAAGGGCGCTCCGCGGCAGCCCGGGCGTCCGGGACGCCGCGATCGTCGTGCGGAGGAGCGACGCGGGCGTTCCGCGCGCGCTCGTCGCGTATTGCGAGCTGGGCGGGGATGGGCATGGCATCATGCCGCGCCATCTGATGCGAGCGGTGGCGCGGGCGCTGCCCGAGTTCATGGTGCCGGCGCATCTCTTCATCCTGGAGGCCTTGCCGCGGCTGCCCAAAATGAAGATCGACCGCATACGGCTGGCGGAAATCGATGCTGAGCGCGCTCTGCGGCCCGCCGGTCGGACCGGCGACGCGTTGCTCGAGGAGGTGGCCGGCATCATCGAAACGGTGCTCGGGGTGAGCGGCGCGACGCCCGAAGATAGTCTCGCCTCGCTTGGCGGAGATTCGCTGCAGGCAGTCGAGATCATGGCGGAGATCGAAACGCGATTCGGCCTCGCCGTGCCGGGGGACATTTTCGCCTCGCGACGCAGTATCCGAGACCTTGCGTCGTGGATCGCGGCGGAGCGCGTTCCCAGGCGCCGAAGGGCCTCCGCATGACGGTCGGCGAGCGGGTCACGTCGGAGAAGGCTACTGATCGGGAGTGGGAGAAGCGGGTCGAGGCCGAGATTGTTACAGCGCTCAGGGAGCGCAAGTTCCCTGAGTTTGCCAAGGAGCGCCGCTGGCGATGGGCGGGCGCCGTCAACGCGTTGATCCTGGAGGGCGAGCTGGCGGCGGCAGAGTTCGGCGTGCGGCATCTCCATGCCGAGCACCCGGACATGGTCTACGCGAGCAACCTTTGCAAAGTCTTCGATCGCATGCCGGTGGCCGGCAGGGAGCAGCCCGCGTTCGCCGACGATCTCACCAGGGAAGTCCAGATCGAGCGACGCGCCGGCGCGGACGCGGTGCTCTTCCTGTTCTGCGGCATCGCGCAGCGGCTCGGAGCGCCGCTCCCCCTGCTTCACCCGTGGTTTGCGGAGCTGCCGGCGCATCTCGTCTATCTCCGCGACTTCAAGCGGCTGCTGTTCCTGGCAGGGCTCGCCTCGCTCGATGCGGACCGTCTGGGCACCGTCGCCGCCTTCCGTGACATCGCCCGCTCGCTCGGCGCGAAACGCATCCTCTGCTACGGAAACTCGGGCGGAGTGTTTCCGGCGCTTCTCTATGCCCTGGATCTCGGCGCTGAGGCCGTGCTCGCGATGGCCGGGGCGACCAATCTCGAACCCGGATTCAACGCGTATCTTCGCTACCAGAAACTCGCGCGCAAGATCGGCGAAGCGGCGCCGGATGCCGCGATCGACATGCGCCGCGCGTTCGAGGCGGCGGCAAATCCGCCGCGCACGCTCATCGTCTATGGCAATGAAAATTGGGAGGACCGGCTGCACGCGGAGAACATGGCCGGCCTGCCGACGGTGACGCTTCGGTCCCTCGATCAGGTGAATTCGCACAACGCCGTCATGGATGCGATCGTGCGCGGCGAGTTCGAAGGGATTCTTCGCTGGCTCACACAGGCGTAGCAGCTGCGCCCCAAAAGCGATTCCCTGGATGAACTCGGCAGGCTAATCTGGTAGCGAATCAGCCCGCTGCTGCCGGGTTGGGAGGCGATGGCCGCGAACGATCTCAATCAGCCGCTGCACCGCGAGGCGCGCGAGCGCGCAACGCGCCGCCGCCGCGCGATCGTCGCGCCGGTGCTGATTGCCGTCGCCTCCTTGACCACGGTGATCGCCGTGCTGTGGGTCGCGGTGGTCGACGACCCGGACGGAGGGCGCTCGGTGGCCGTGGCGGTCATCGAGGAAGCGCCGGCGCCGGTCGCGACTGGGAGTGTCAGAGAAGACGAGGCGCCCGCCGCAGCCCCCGAGCCACCGGCGGTTGAGGAAACGGTCAACGAGGGTCCTGCCGTGCAGCTTGCGGCGCTGCCGGCGATGCCGTCTTCGATCGGCGCCGATCCGAGTCTCGTCGAACATTCCAGCGTCGGTCCGTTGCCGCGCGTGTCGCCCGATGGACGCCGTGCGCGCGAGGTCTATGCCCGGCGCTCCGCCGCCGTCGCGGAAGGCGTCCCGCGGATCGTCGTCGTGGTCGGCGGCCTCGGGCTCAGCCAGACCGGCACACAGAACGCCATCGACGCGCTGCCGGAAACCATCACGCTTGCGTTTGCGCCCTACGGGTCGAGCCTGCAGCGATGGGTCGGCGAGGCGCGCGAGCAGCACCACGAAGTGCTGCTGCAGGTGCCAATGGAGCCGAACGGATATCCCGAGGAGAGCCCGGGCGAACACACGCTGCTCGCCGCAGGCGGCGCCGAGAACCGCGAAAACCTGCACTGGGTGCTGAGCCGCATGACCGGCTATACCGGCGTGATGAACCACATGGGTGCGCGCTTCACCGCCGAGGACACAGCGCTCATGCCGTTCCTCGGCGAGATCGGGGACCGCGGGTTGTTCTACCTCGACGACGGATCGTCGCCGCGAAGCCGCGCAGGGAACGTCGGCTCGGCGATGCAGGTGCCGGTGCTGTCGGCCGACCTCATCCTCGACAGGAACCGGAACGAGGCGGCCATCGAGGAGGAGCTTGCGGCACTCGAAGCCGTGGCCCGGACCAAGGGCGTCGGCATTGGCATAGCCTCGGCGTTCCCGGTCTCGGTGGAAACGATCTCGCGCTGGGCCGGCGAGGCGGAGGGCCGCGGGATCGTGATCGTGCCGGCGAGCGCCGCTCTCCATCCATAAGGCGATGGCCGAAGCCGCCAACGGCCCCGGCGCAACCGACGGCCGCTATCGCCCGTGCGTCGGCGTCGCTGTCTTCAACCGCAAGGGCCTCGTCTTGGTCGGGCGTCGAGTGCTCGTTCCGCCGATCGAGGAACCGGGAACCGGGTGGCAGATGCCGCAGGGCGGCATCGATCCGGGCGAGACGCCGCTGGAGGCTGCGCGTCGCGAGCTTTTCGAGGAAACCAATATCCGCTCCGTCGCGCTTCTCGGCGAGAGCGAGAAGTGGCTGAGCTACGATATCCCGTCAGAGTTTCTCGGCATCGCCTGGGGGGGCCGCTACCGCGGACAGCGGCAGAAGTGGTTCGCGTTCCGTTTCGAGGGCGAAGACAGCGAGATCGACGTAGAGCGGCCGGGCGAGGGGAAGCACGAGCGGGAGTTCGAGGATTGGCGCTGGGAGCGCCTCGACCGGATCGCGGAGCTGATCGTTCCGTTCAAGCGCCCCGTCTACGTAGAGGTAGCGGAAGAGTTCGCGCGGTTTGCACGCCCGCTCGCGGTGGCCGAATCGTCTCGCCCGCGGCAATAGTCAGTCGTTCAGGCCGACGAGGTGCGCGCACGCTCGCCGCAGGGTGCCGGCGACGCAAGTCACGCCGCGCTCTGCTAGTCGACGACGATCTTCACGAGTTGTCCCGGGCGGAGGGCATCGGCCGGTTCGAGGCCATTCAGGAGCCTCAGCAGCTGCAGTTTGCGCTCCGTGCCCTGCATCCTGACCGCGAGGTCGCCGACCGTCTCTCCCTCGCGCGCGGCAATGACGTCTATCCTGAGCGGACGCAGCCGCGCGACCTCGCCCGGAGTCATGCGGCGGAACGAGGCGAGCGTCGACTGAAGCGCCTGCTCGATGGCGGCGCCGTCGCTCCGCTCGGCGAAGATGATGCGGTAGATGCTGCCGCCGATCTGGACCACGCCGATCCGGAAGATCCAATCGCCGGCGGCAGCCTCGGCCGTAGCGGCGGGAAGCCCGTTCACCGTCGCCTCGCGGATCGAGCCTTCGATGAGGCCGTTGATCCAGCCCGAGCGCAGATACTCGGCCGGCGGCGTCGCGGCGTCGACCGGGACGCCATCGAAGCGCATCGCGGTGTTCTCGCCGGCTGCGGCGAGAACCGCCTCCCTTGTGTTTTCGAGGCGGAAACGCTCCGGCACCTCGAAGCGGATGGCGAGGCGCGGATGCAGGAATTCCCGCCCGCGAACGAAACCCTCCGACGGATCGTCGCCGAATACGATTCCGTCGAGTGCGTTCAGATAGCGGTCCTCGGCGCCCTCGCCGATGCCCGGCGCGCCAAACTGGCGCGCGACCACCAGCGCGAGGTCGCGCCGCTCCTTAGCCGCCGGGTGCGATGCCAGGAAGCCGGCCGCGTCGTCGCGGCTGCCGACGGCGGACCGGAACGCTGCATAGGCTTCCAGCTTGTCGAGGAAGCGCGAGGCGGCGAAGGGGTCGAAGCCTGCCCGCCCGGCGATGGTGATGCCGATCTTGTCCGCTTCGATTTCCTGGTTGCGCGAGAAGGTGGCGAGCGTGAGCCGCGAGCCTTGCCGCGCCGACTGGCTTTCGGCCGGGTCGGAGAGGACTTCCGCCGCAACACGCTCCACGATGTCCGCCTGCTCCACGATCTTGGCGCGCTTGATGGCGTGGTTCAGGAGCACGTGAGCGATCTCGTGCGAGATGACCGCCGCGAGCTCGGAGGATTCGTTGGTGAGCGCGATCAGCCCGCGCGTGATGTAGAGGTAGCCGCCGGGAAGCGCGAAGGCGTTGGCAACGGGCGAGTTCAGGATCGTGATCTTGTAGCGGCGCGACGGATCGTCTGAGGCGGCGACGAGCCGCGACACCACCCGCGCCACGGCACCCTCTACCTCGGCGTCCGAATAGACGCCGCCATATTCGGCAACGACGCGCGGATCCTCGCGCGCGCCGATCGCCTCCTCGGCGGCGCTCGGGGCGCGCGGGCCGAAGACGGCAACCGGCTCCACGCGCTGCGGGGATGAGCCCGTGAGCTGGCATCCGGCGAGGATCGCGCCGGAAAGAAGGGCCACGACGCTGCGGTGCATGCGACGGCAATTGCGCAGCTTCCACGGCAAAATCAAGGCGCGCCCTCTCGCTCGTCCGTGTCGGCGCTGAGCAATTCGAGCTGCATCGGCGAGCGGATCGCCATCATCGGTCCGGCTTTCGCCTCCAAAAACCCCCGAACTCGCACCCGCTTGCCAGCGTGGGCTGAAAGCCCCGCCTCGCCGCCAAAACGCCCGCGGTCGCGCGCTTCGATCTCGACGGTCACATCGTCCGCCCAGCGCCGGCCGAAGTTCAGATAAGTGCGCGCGCCACGGTTGCCCACGGAAAGGATTCTGCCTTCGAAGAGGGCAAAGCTTCCGATTCGGGCAGCGAGCGCCGCCGGAAAGGCGTTCGGAACGGACGCGCCCGCCCAAAACCCTCGGTCCTCGCCGCGCGCCGTTTCCTCCGCCGCGAGGATGCGGTCGAAGCAGGGGAGGGGGTCGCCGCTTGCGAAGGCTATTGCGAGACCCTCGCGGGCGAGCGCTTCCTGCAGGAGCGTGCCGCCGGCCGCGATCATGGCGGGGATGCGGCCGTAGCGATCGGCCTTTTCGGCGATGAGCTGGACCGAGAGCGGCGTGTCGGCGACGAGTTCGGCGAGGCGCTCTTCGAGCGCGCTTTCCGCGGCCGCAAGGTCAGGCCGGAGAAGGTCGAACGGCTCGATCCCGGCAACGCGGAGGACGCGGCCGTCGTCGATCGTGAGCGAGCGGGCATCCGGCACGGCTGCGGCGCGGACTTCGGTGACCGCATCGAGGCACCCGGCTTCAGCGGCAACAGCGCCCCCGAGCGCGCCGGCGATGAAGAGCATCATTGCCGCGCCGCTCAGCCGGGACCGCCACGAATCGCGCAGTTTTGCCTCCCGCCGGCCGCATTTTCAACGCCGGGCCGCCTCGCGCCTGAGTTAGCACGACGCCGGCTGTCGCTGCACAGGCTCTTGCAAGGCGGGAACGGGCTGCCCTATTTGTCTTCCCGCACGCCGTCGCGTCGCCGACCCCGTAGCTCAGTAGGATAGAGCATCAGATTCCTAATCTTCCGCCCTCTGATATTTCTCTCTCTACAATCACATAAATCATCAACAAAAACAATAACTTATCAATTATCATTGCAGTCTCCGCTCGTGCATTTTATCATTACACATATGTTACACATTTTCACACTTTCGGACGATTCGAGGCATTAATGGCGAACCACACGATCCTGGGCGGAAAGGTCCACGTCTATAAGCGCGGAAGGAGCCGATACTGGCAGTGCTCGACCTACATCGCCGGTAAGAACCGCCGTGTCAGCACCAAACAAGAGAGCCTGGCGCAGGCGAAGGACTTCGCCGAGGACTGGTATCTGGAGCTTCGCGGCAAAAACAGCCGCGGAGAGCTGAAAGCCGAAAAGACATTCAAGCAGGCCGCCGAGCAGTTCCTACGGGAATACGAGGTCATCACCGAAGGCCAGCGCCATCCCCGCTACGTGGATGGACACGAGCGACGCCTCAATCTCCATCTCATTCCCTTCTTTGGCGACAAGGGGCTGTCGGAGATCACGCCCGGTAGCGTTCAGGAGTACCGCATCTTCAGACTCGACCCCAAAAACAAACCCATCGAGAAACCCTTCAAACAGGCCGTCCGCCAGTTTGAGAAGGAGTATGGGTTCCGCAGCAATCATCGCACCGACCGCGAAGCGGAAGTTCGGCTGGAAACCGTAAAGAAGCATATGGTCCCGTTCTTCGGCGACGCCGTCGCATCCACCGTCACGCCCGAGGCAATCGACAAATACCGGGAGCACCGGATTGCGGAGCTGGATCAGGAAACCGCCATCGCCGCGACCATCGTTGACAGGGAGCTCGGCGCACTCGGCGAAATGCTCCGCTGGATGAAGCAGCGCAGCAGGCCACCGTCAAAAAGCACGATGCACCATGAGATCGTGACCCTGCGGCAGGTGATAAAGACAGCCATCCGGCATAGCTGGCTGGAACACCTGCCAGACTTCTCGCCTCCCTACCGGAAGGCAGAGAAAATATCCCACCGCGCTTGGTTCTCGCCGGAGGAATACAAAACCCTGTATGAGGCCTCGCGCGCTCGCGCCCGTAAGAACAAAGGCAACGGCAGGCAGTGGGCCTGCGAACAGTTGCACGACTACATTCTCTTCATGGCCAACACGGGCTTGCGCCCCGACGAGGCCAACACGCTTGAGTTTCGCGACGTGGAGATCGTGGAGGACGAATCGACCGGCGAAACCATCCTTCTGATTTCAGTGCGGGGGAAACGCGGCGTCGGCTATTGCAAGAGCATGGCCAATGCCGTTCGGCCGTTCGAACGGCTGCGCGAAAGGTTGCGGCCTGAGTCAGATGACCAGACCGACGATGATGACGCCGACGGGCCGGCCCCATCGGAGAACCGCCGCTGGCGGCTTCCGGGTCCGACCGATCTCGTTTTCCCGGCCAATCACAAGAAACAGTTCAACGCCATTCTCGAAGAGAACGGTCTGAAATTTGACCGCGAAGGCAGCAGGCGGACGGCCTACAGCCTGCGGCACACCTATATCTGCTTCCGGCTGCTCGAAGGCGCGGATATCTACCAGATCGCCAAAAACTGCCGGACGAGCGTCGAGATGATCGAGAAATACTACGCCGCGCACATCGCGACGACGCTCGATGCATCGGCGATCAATGTGCGCAGGCCAAAGAACAAACAGGGCCCACACGACCCCAGCGGGAACGGCGCGCGCCCGCAACCGTAGCTATCAATCCGCTCTACGTCCGGTGAACAAAGGCTGGGAGTTCTGAGACATACGTTTATGCTCAGCCTCCGAATGCGGATATGCAGCGATCGGCCAATCGGTCTGGCTCGCCTTTTCTCTAGGGAAATTTGAAACTGACGCGCTGCGGCGAACCTCTGATGAAGCAGATGTTTGCATCTCAGGCAGCGCCGTAGTGATGCTGAATCACCACGGTCAGAGTGAGTGACCGGTGGCCTCGCTGAGCCGCCTGTGGTAAAGCACTATCGTGCCTGACCAAACGCGCTTCCTCCTGACGTCTCCCTGCCGCTTGCCCATCGCGCGGCTGCTCGGGCAAGGCTGTCGTCTCCAATGATTGTACCGCTGTACCCGCCTCTCGACGGCGAAGCCGCCGAGCGATTTCACGCGTTTGCCATAAAACTCGCATGTGCCCAGCGCGCCTTCAGCAAGGGCGACATGAAGGGCGCGCTGGGGCTTGAGGTCGATTGGTGCCGATCGGCTACTTATCTTGGGAAAGGCGCATTGGCTTATGAAGCGTGCGTGAGGGTCCTGACCGATCTGGCAAGACTGCGTTGGCGCATCGTCGAACAGGGCTATGGGTTCGCTTTGGAGAACCCCAAGGAGATGGTGGGCGGACGTCCCACTGAGGAAGCTATTGCCAGCAAGAAATTGCTTCGCAGTCAATTGCAGCCCGTCGTGGACGAGCAACACCGCCATCCCGCCGTTCGGGACTTCATTACAAAGATGGAGGGCGAGGATCGCCTGGGTCGACGCAGCGTGCGCCTCCTCATGGCCGATGGAGCCGAACTGGCGACCCGGCTCGCGCCTGCACGCGCGTTAGCGGGAGACGATCGAGCGGCGGCACTAGGCGAAGCGATCAGGCCGTATCTTCAGCAGGCGGATCACACCGTGGATCCAACAACCGGCCGCCGTCTGCGCGAAATCTGGCGCTATTTTCGCTATAGCTGGTCGATACCTCAAGTGCCTACTCCGGGACGCCAGCTTCTATATCTGGTGCGAGACGCCTCGCATCCAGCCCATCCGATCATCGGCATCGCTGCGCTCAACAACTGCCCTCTCGAGATGGGCGAAAAACGCGAGACCTATATAGGATGGCACCTCAACGCCGTCATCGAGAGATTCACCGTCGCTGCTATCGACGGGCATGACGCCCTCGAAGCCGAAGTATACTGGCTCGAGCAGCAGCTTGAGACGTCACTCGCGGAAATCGAATGGACCAACCTCGTCACCCCAGAACAGGTCGCGGCTCCTGACGATGCACTGATCCGCCGTCTCACACGGCGGGGCCAAGATTTTGCAAGGCTGCGCGAAGCACTGCTACGGGAGGTCGCCGGCGCCGATCGCGACGCCTTCGACGCCGATCGCTGGCACGACGAAGCCGCCCCCCCGGTCGATGATCAGATCCTCGGTCTTGAGCCGAAAGCATCGGTCGATGCGCGCATGCACACCGCGCGCAAGCAGCTCGTGGCCAAAAAACGCGCATCCGCGCTTTCGCGTTTGCTCTCAGCGCGGCTCATCATTGCTCGCAATCGTGCCGCGCTCATCGATCCTGCCCTCGCGCTTGCCACCCTGGCGAAAGATCAGGTGCGCAGCGCCATCCACATCGTCCTGGAAGCGCTAAAGGGACGACGCGCCGGTGCCAACTTGCTCGAAATCACCACCTGCGGCGCGATTGCTCCCTACAACCATATTCTTGGTGGCAAGCTTGTGGCTTTGCTCATGCTGAGCCCGCGGATCGGCGCCGACTATCGAAGCAATTATGCCGGCCCCTCGATCATCTCATCCCAGATGCGTAATCGCCCGGTAACCCGTGATAATGCCCTAGTCTATCTCGGCACGACCAGTCTGTATGTCCATGGTTCGAGCCAGTACAACCGGCTGCGGTTGCCTGCCGGAACGATAGCTCCGGACCAGGCGGAGATCAGCTATCACGCGATCGGTCAGACGTCGGGGTTCGGCACTGTGCAGTTTTCGCCCGATACAAGCAGGGCAATTGACGCGTATCTCTCGTCCGAGAAGGATTTCAAGGAGGTCAACAGCGTTTTCGGCGAAGGCACCAGCCCGAAGCTCCGCAAGCTGAAAATGGGTCTGCGCAAGCTCGGGTTCGATCCCGACAAGCTGATTCAGCATCGCCAACATCGGTTGATCTACGCAGCGCCGCTTTTTCCGAAGGCGCGTGATTGGCTGGTCGAACGTACAACGGACTTGCCGAGTTACTTGGCCGCGCCGGACCAGTATGCGGATGCAACCGAGCGAATCGTCGAGTTCTGGCGCCGCCGGTGGCTGGCAAGCCGCCTCGAGTATCAGCCCGCAATGATATCCTTGGCGCTGGACGCCTTCGTCCCCTTAGCTGATGCTGTCGCGCAGAGGGTTGGAGTATCGACGGAATGACTGCGGGAGGAAATGATTCGCCCCAAACCGCAAACGAACGCAACAGCAGTGAGCTGTGGCGGACGCTTGCTGCGGCTGGACCGAAGGCGACCGCGGAAGCCCTGACTGATGACGATTTCGGACGGCTACATATTGCCGGCAGAATTGAGCAGTTTCTCAGGGAGCAGGTGCAGGCGGGTCAAAGCGTCGTTCTGACCGGCAACGCGGGCGATGGCAAAACACACCTGCTGCGTCACCTGAAGCCTGACCTCGAACGCGCCGGCGCGATTGTGATCGAGGATGCTACCGCGCTAATGCGCGGAGATGATCCAGATTTGATCCTGGCGGAGTGGCGCAACGCGATCGAGAGCGGACATCCGTTCTGCCTCGCGGCCAATGAATACCCACTCTATCAGCTGAGGATGGCAGACCGGACGGCACCGCATCTCGCTGAAGTATCGCGGCAATGCCGTCATCGCCTCGCTTATGGGGATATCACATCCGACGAATCCGCCGGAGACGTGCTCGTTGTGGATCTCAGCCTTCGTAATCCTCTCAGCGCCCACTTTGTCGATTCGCTGCTCGACACTCTGCTCGCCGATACGGGACTGAAGTCGGCGTTAGCAGGATCGAGCGAGCCCGTTGCGCGGCGCAACATTGAACTCCTCTCTCAACCCCGGGTGCGTGCGCGGCTGAGAGCGTTGGCCGATCGTTTGGTCGCGCTCGGCTACCGCGCGACGGTGCGCGAATTATGGATTCTCATCGCGCGCATGGCGTTCGGCAGCCGGAGCCGCGGCGATTTCGGACGCCTGGATTGGTATTCCGAGGCATTGTTCACGCGAGACGACCGTTTCGACGTCACCGCCGCGCTGCAGGCGGTGGACCCAGCTAACTGTAGTCATCCAATTTGGGATGCTGCGCTTGAGGTCCGTGCACCCGAGCTGCAGGAAGGATGGGCGCTGCGCGCGCCGGTCCCGCCGCCGCATCCGACGCTCGACTGGAAGGATTTCGCAGCGCTCAAGCGGCGCTTCTACTTTGAGCACGAGAGAGGCCATGAGGTGTTCGACTTGACCGATCCGGACGCGAACGACTTCGAGAAGCTCCTTGCGGGACATCGGGGATCTGGCCGAAAGCTGATCGGCGAGCTCGTCAATGCGATTAACGCCGTCTACTGCCCGGTCCGCTTCGATTCCCGCGATCAGCATCTGTACCTGTGGAGCGGTCATCGCTTTCACGAGCAGCCATCGCGTTCGTTTGTCGCCTCAGAGCGCGTCGCCACGGAGAGCTTTGCGCTCGAGATCCCGCGCTTGCCATCGCGGCTCGGCGCCTGCTTCGATTATCGGCCGGACCATGTCACTTTGACCGCACATGCGCTTCCCGGAACGCCACGATTGCGGATCGATTTCGCCCTTTGGCGAACACTGCGTCGTTTGGGGCGCGGATTGCCGCGCAAGTTGATCCCCGAGCGGGACATTCACCGCCTGGACGCATTCCTCGAAAAGCTCGGCGCAGACACGGTGGGCACGAGCAACACGATCTGGTCGGTGCACCTCGAAAACCTAGAACTGATCCAGGTGAACTTGAGTGCGGACGGACGCCGGTTCGAAGGGGTTCGCACCTTTGCCTAGGACGCAGCTCAGCAGCACCGAGCGGCGCGAGAATACGGCGGCGGAGCGTCGGGTGCATGGCGCGATACTCGGCTATCAGCCGCACCGCATGAAACCCGTCCATTTTGCGACGAGCCTTCTCCTGGCGCTGACCGGCCGCTACTTCCGCCTCGAATATTTGAACAAGGCGTCCG
>JBOHKB010000285.1:0-4825 GCA_050728815.1 Propylenella sp. | reverse complement strand
AAGCGCTCTCCGCTTCCGACAAGGTCGACGCCGTCTATCGGCTCGAGGCGACCGATGCGGCATTCCGAACCGGGCGCTTCGCCGGAATCGTCGGCGACGAGGAGGCGCTGCCGTTCCGCGCGCGCTCGATTGACCTCTTTGTCTCGTCGCTGGCGCTGCAATGGACGAACGATCTTCCAGGCGCGCTCGTTCAGATCAGGAACGCGCTCCGGCCGGACGGGCTCTTCCTTGCTGCGGTCGCCGGCGGCAGCACGCTGTCGGAGCTGCGCGAGGCGCTGTTCGTCGCGGAGACCGAAATCCGCGGCGGCGCCAGCCCGCGCGTGATCCCGACCGCCGACACGCGCGATCTCGGTGCGCTCTTGCAACGGGCGGGCTTCGCGCTGCCAGTCGCCGATCGTGACATTCTCACAGTCCGCTTCGACTCCGCTTTCGGGCTCTTCCGCGATCTGCGCGCGATGGGCGCGACGAGCGCCCTCACCGAGCGCGAGCGGCGGCCGCCCCCGCGGCGGCTCTTCCTGCGCGCGGCGGAAATCTATGCCGAGCGCTTCAGCGACCCAGACGGGCGCGTGCGCGCGACGTTCGAGATCGTTTCGCTATCGGGCCGGGCGCCAAAGTAAGCGGCGCTAGCCGTCGTCCCCGCCGTCCCCGCCGAGGCCGGTGACGATCTCCTGCAGCTTGTCGTAAAGCCCCGACAGCGAACCGCCGGTGGCGGAAATGCCGATGATGACGACCGCGATCATGCCGCAGATCAGCCCGTACTCGATCGCGGTCGCGGCGCCTTCATCCGACCAATAACGTTTCACGCTCAAGCGTAGGCCCACGTCTCACCCTCGCTCAAAGCAGATCGGCCAGATGGCTGATCAGCGGCTCGTCCGCAGGAGGCATTGGAAACTCGCGCAATCGCTTCGCCCTGACCCATTTGATCTCTTGGGCCTCGCGCGGCTGCGGAGAGCCTTCCCACCTTCTGCAAACAAAGAGTGGCAATAAAATATGAAATTCTCCGTAATCGTGACTCGAAAAGGTCAGGGGGGCGAGGCACGATTCGGTAACTTTTACGGAAAGCTCCTCGCGGAGCTCGCGGATGATGGTCGCTTCCGGGGTCTCGCCCGGCTCCACCTTGCCGCCCGGGAATTCCCAGAGGCCGGCCATCGGCTTTCCCTGCGGCCGCTGCGCGATCAAGACGCGCTTGTCGGCGTCGATGAGCGCACAGGCGGCGACGAGGAGGAGTGGAGGCATGATCGGCGTTCCTAGGGTCAACCCGCCGGATCGATCAAGCCAGACCCGGCTGTCTTCCGCCGGTGCAGGGGAAGGTGCAGATCCCGCTGAGACATCAAGACTCAGTGGGCACCAAGCGTACGGGCGACCCGGAAGCCGTAGTTGTAGGCGCGCAAACCCCTCGGGGCGTGGTCGCGCGAGGCCGCTCGTGTGTGGAACGGATGGTTGCTCCAGTGCCCGCCACGAAGCACCCGGCGAACGCAGTCTCCGCTTGTCCAAGCCGACCCGTCCGCTGGCGCGCCGCGATAATTCTCATTCCAGCAGTCCTCGACCCATTCCGATACGTTGCCGTGCATGTCGTAGAGGCCGAATGCATTTGGCCGGTAGCGACCGATCGCGGCCGTACCCTCGCTCACACCGACGCTACATGTCTTGTTGCGCCAATCGAACGATGCGCTGCTGTCGGCGGCGTTGGCGTACAGGCAAAGCTCCGGCTCGCGATCTCCGAAATAGTAGCGCGTCGTGGTGCCAGCGCGGGCAGCGTACTCCCACTCGCCCTCGGAGAGCAGCCGGTATTCCTCGTCGATATCGCGCGCCAACCATACCAAGTACGAATTCACCTCGTGCCATGTGACCATAATCACCGGCCGGTTGCCGCGACCCCAGCCCATATCGAAGGCTGTCCGATCTGACCCATCCCCGCAGCCGCCAGCCGCGATGCAGGCGTCCCATTCGTCGAATGTCACTTCGAACTTGCCGACCGCGAAGGGGGCCGCAATCGTCACCTCGTGCTGCGGACCCTCGTTGTCGTTACGCCCCTCCTCGCTCACCGGCGAGCCCATCGTGAAGCTGCCCGCCGGTATGACCACCATCTCGGGACATTGGTCGCAGTCCCTGAACGTGTCGCCGGGCTTCAGGCACCGCGGTGCGCCCGCGACCTTCGTCACGACGCCGCCATCGCAAGCCGTCGGCGCCTGCGGCGACGGAGGCGCGGCGGGCTCATCCGGGAAGATGCCAAGCGCGAGCTTCTCTCGCGCCGCGCGCGCGAGATTGACGTGGAAGTCGCCGGGCCGGTCTTGATATCTCGCGAGAAACGCGTCCCACGCGGCCTCCGTGCCGATCCTCTCGGCCAGCGCATAGTCCGCCGCGATCGCATCCACGGCCGGGCGATCAACATCCGAAGCCGGCGCGCCAGAGAGATAAACGTCACCGCCGGTGACCTCGTCGTAGAGGGTCGGGCGCTGCTCGACGCCGATGGCGCGGGTAAGCCGCACGACCTCCTCGCGCGTCTCGATCATCACATCGCGCACGCCTAAGCCGGGCGTCGCGAGTTTCTCCAGTAGGACGCGTGTGAAAGGCGAGTTCGGATGAGGGTCATCGGGCCCGAGCGCGTCGAGCGCGCGCTGTCCGAAATTGGCCGAATAGAGAGCGAAGATGCCCTCCGGCCGGCTCTCGACCCGCGCCAGGCCCCGGCTCGCGCCGAAGACGAGATCGCCCGGACGGGTCGAGCGAAACGGATTCGCCGCTTCGGCGAGGCGCAGCGGATTGTCGCGGCAGGCGTCGAACACGACGATACCGACGCGCGCGCCAGTCGCCTTGATGCGGCGGCTGACGAACTCCTCGCCGATCGCGAACTCGGCGAGCCGCTCCTCCTCCGCGCGGATCGCCGCCTCGCTCTCCGGGGCGCGGATCGTCGGAATGTCGCTCGGCAGGAGAAAGTTCGCCCCTCCGAGCGCGACGCCGTGCCCGGCATAGAAGACGAAGGCGATGTCGCCTTCCCCAAGCCTGGCGGAGAACTCGAACAGCAGATCCTTGGCGCGCGCGAGCGTCGCGTTCTCCGCGTGGATCACGTCAAAGCCGAGACGGCCGAGCGTGTCGCGGACGGCGCGGGAATCGGCGACCGCCTTTCCAAGCTGCTGCGCGGCCGGCAGGTTCGGATAGGAGTCGTTGCCGATCACCAGCGCGACCCGACGCTCGGCATGAGCCGACGCAGCGAGCGCAAGGGATGCGCAGACAAAGACGAGCGCGCGAAAGAGGTGCATTGCTGCCCCTCCCCAGGACGCCGTCACGATAGCGCGAGGCGGACCGCATTTCCAACCCTTAAGGGAACTCTCCGCGTGCGTCTTGGTAGCGGCGCGCCCGCTTGCGCGCCTCCCCTCCCCCCTTGCGGGGGAGGGTCAGGGAGGGGGACACGCACATGCGCGGAGGCTGCGGCGTTCCCCCCTCTCCAACTCTCCCCCGCACCTGGCTCCGCCGAAGCGAAGCCGCTTCGGCTTCGCCAAGGCGAGAGGGGGGAGAGAGCCTGTCGGCGCTGCCCCTCCCCTATCCCCTCCCCACAAGGGGAGTGGCTAGCTCCGGTAATCCGCGTTGATGGCGACGTAGTCGGCGGTGAGGTCGCAGGTCCAGACCGTGGCGCGGCCGTCGCCGAGGCCGAGGTCGGCGCGGACGAGAAGCTCGGCATTCTTCATGTAGTCGGACACCGCTTCCTCCGAATAGGACGGGTCGCGCTCGCCCTCGAAGGCGACGCGGTGCGGCCCGAACCAGATCGCGAGCCGGTCGCGGTCGGCGGGCTCGCCCGCCTTGCCGACCGCCATCACGACGCGGCCCCAGTTCGCGTCCTCGCCGGCGATCGCCGTCTTCACCAGCGGCGAATTGGCGATCGAGAGCGCGACGCGCTTCGCCGACGCATCGGATGCCGCGCCGGTCACCGTCACCTCGACGAATTTTTTGGCTCCCTCGCCGTCGCGCACGACCTGGTGCGCGAGGTCGCGGCAGAGATCGGCGAGCGCGGCGCGGAACGGCGCGACCGCGTCGTCGGACTGAAGTGACGGCACGCCGCGCTCGGCGGCGGCGCCGGTGGCGAAGACAAGCAGCGTGTCGGAGGTGGAAGTGTCGTTGTCGATGGTGATGGAGTTAAAACTGCCGGAGACTGCTTCCGCGAGACACGCCTGCAACGCCGCCTGCGCGATCGGCGCGTCGGTGAAGACGAAGGACAGCATCGTCGCCATGTCTGGCGCGATCATGCCGGCGCCCTTGGCGATGCCGTTGATCAAAATCTCGCCGCCGCCAACCTTCACGCGCCGTGTCGCGAGTTTCGAGTATGTGTCCGTCGTCATGATGGCGCGCGCCGCCTCGAGGAAGCGGCCGGGCCGCGCCTCCGAAGCGAGCCGGTCGAGATTCTGGGCGAACGGCGCCGGGTCGAGCGGCTCGCCGATCACGCCGGTCGAGGCGAGAAAGACTTCTTCGACCGTGCAGCCGACGGCCTTGGCGGCCGCCTCTGCCGTCGCCTCGACGGCCTGCCGGCCCTTCATGCCGGTAAAAGCGTTGGCGTTGCCGGAATTGACGACGAGCGCCCGCGCCTTCCCGCCCAAGAGCCGCTCGCGGTCCCACTCGACCGGCGCGGAGGCGCAGCGAGACTGCGTGAACACGCCGGCGACCGTCGCCGGCCGGTCGAAGCGGACGAGCAACAGGTCGGTACGGCCCTGGTAGCGGATGCCGGCTTCGGCCGTGGCGAGGCGCACTCCGTCGAGCGCCGGCAGCTCTGGATAGGCCTTGGGCGCGAAGGGCGAGACCTTCCCCGCCATGCAGGCGGCCGCGCCTAGTTCTGCTT
>JBOHKB010000284.1:0-8243 GCA_050728815.1 Propylenella sp. | reverse complement strand
GATGCATGGCGCGCGGAAACTGGTTCGACTGCACCCCGACGAGGCAGACAAGCCCGCCGTCAGCCGCCTCCATGTCACGGATGAGCTTCTTGACCGGGATGATGGTATTGGGCTCGTCGAACGCCTTGTATTCGATCTCGACATCGGGGCCGAGGACCTGCCGGCGGGAACAGTCGCGGGTCAGCGCATAGAGGCAGGCCAGCGAGTTCGACGGCACCGCGGACATCCGCCACTGGATGACATAGCCGTCGCTGTCATAGCGCGACGGCTTGATGAGAGTGACTGCAAACCGCTTATTGCGCGAACCCATGAATGCTCCCGCCCCACGGAAACTTCAGTCTACGCCGTTTTCCGGGCCGTTTGTGCAGAAAATGCCCCTGCCTGCGCCGAAGAAACAGGTTTCGGGGCTTTTTTGCAACTGCGCAGTTGGACCGCCATCAGCGCCACCGTGTTGACCGGGTGGCGCGACGCCCTTACCTCGGCCCCGCGAAGCGATCGAGGCGGCTCGTAAGACCCTCAACAATACGGGCGAAGGAACGGCGCCAGATGAGCACACCCCCCTGGAGCGAGCCCGAGGCGACCGCGCTTCTCGTTCTCGCCGACGGCACCGTCGTCGAGGGGACAGGCGTCGGCGCGACCGGCAAGGCGGCCGGCGAAATCTGCTTCAACACGGCCATGACCGGTTACCAGGAGATCCTGACCGACCCCTCCTATGCCGGCCAGATCGTCACCTTCACCTTCCCCCATATCGGCAATGTCGGGACGAACGAGGAGGACATAGAGACTGTGAACCCCGCGGCGAGCTATGCCGCCCGGGGCTGCGTGCTTCGGACCGACATCACCGAGCCGGCAAACTTTCGCGCCACGCGCGGCTTCGACCAATGGCTGAAGGCGCGCGGCATCGTCGGGATCGCCGGCATCGATACTCGCGCCCTGACCGCGCTAATCCGCGAGCAGGGCATGCCGAACGGCGTTGTCGCGCACGATCCCGGCGGTGTGTTCGACCTATCGGCACTGAAGGCGGAAGCGGCCGCGCTCCCCTCGATGGCCGGGCTCGATCTGGTGCCGCCGGTCACCACGGGACAATCCTTTACCTGGGACGAGACGCGCTGGCGGCCGGGCGAGGGATACGGCCATCGCGAGGGCGACGGGCGCTTTCACGTCGTCGCCATCGACTACGGCATCAAGCGCAACATCCTTCGGCTGCTTTCGGACCAAGGCTGCCGCGTGACGGTGCTGCCCGCGACCGCCACGGCGGACGATGTCCTGTCGCGGAAGCCCGACGGCGTGTTTCTGTCGAACGGTCCCGGCGACCCGGCCGCGACCGGCGAGTATTCCGTGCCGACCATCAAGGCGATCGTCGATTCCGGCGTGCCGACCTTCGGCATCTGCCTCGGCCACCAGATGCTTGGCCTGGCCCTCGGCGGAAAGACCGCGAAGATGCGCCAGGGGCATCATGGGGCGAACCATCCGGTGAAGGACTACACCACCGGCAAGGTCGAGATCGTGTCCATGAACCACGGCTTCGCGCTCGATCGCGACAGCCTGCCGAAGGACGTGGAGGAAACGCACGTCTCGCTCTTCGATGGCTCGAACTGCGGCATTCGGGTGAAGGACAAGCCGGTGTTCTCGGTGCAGTACCATCCCGAGGCGTCGCCCGGCCCGCAGGACAGCCACTACCTCTTCAAGCGCTTCGTGGAGTTGATGCGGGAGAAGCAGAGAGATGCTGTTCAACCGAGGAGCCTAGCCGGGCCTGCCTCGTAACGGCAGAGCTCGGGGGCTGCCGGCTACCGCCGTCTTGATTTCCTAGCCGTGATACGCGACCCGCGCGCGGTCCCCATGTATCCAGACATGACAGCGTCGCGGAACGCTGTTTAGTATGGGCGCTCCAATCACCGGCGTCCTCCGGACGCCCAATCCCAAGGGGAAGACCGTCATGATGACTAGGCTTAAGACCGGCCTTCGAACGGCCCTGTTCGCCGCCGCGGTCACGTCGCTGGCGCTGCCGGCGCTTGCAGAAACCTTCACGCTCCGCTTCGTGCAGACGAACGACATCGACCGCATGGAGGAGGATGACGGCCGCGGCGGCTTCGCCAAGCTTGCCGCCGTCGCCAACGCCGCGCGCGCCGAGGAGGGGACGACGTTCCTCGTCCATTCCGGCGATACGCTCTCACCCTCGCTCCTTTCCGGCATCGACAAGGGCGCGCACATCATCGACATCCTGAACCACATGAGCGTCGACGTGATGACGCCCGGCAACCACGAGTTCGATTTCGGCGCCGAGGTCTTCCGCGCGCGCATCGGCGAGGCGACCTTCCCGGTCCTCACCTCCAACGTCCGCGAGCCGGGCGACGGCCAGCCGGAGAACACGATCGACACGTTGATCAAGGAGGTCGGCAGCGTGAAGGTCGGCTTCTACGGGATGACGACCGCGGAGACGCCGGAAGTTTCGTCGCCGGGCGACATCACCTTCGCCGACGAGATCGAGACCGCACGCGCCAGGCAGGCCGAGCTTAAGGAAGCCGGAGCCGACTTCGTCGTTGCGGTCATCCACTCCGGCTTCACTGAGGACATGGAGCTTGCCCGCCAAGGCCTCGCCGACCTGATCCTGACCGGTCACGACGAGCATCTACTCACCTACTACAACGGCCGCACCGCGATGACGGAATCGGAGAGCCAGGCGGAACACGTCGTCGTCACCACCATCACGCTCGACAAGACCGAGAAGGACGGCCGCGTGAGCGTCAGCTGGACGCCGGCCTTCGAGGTTATCGACACGATCGGCGTCGAGGCCGACCCCGACATCGCCGCGGTTGTGAAAGGCTACCAGGACAAGCTCGACCAGGAGCTTGGGATCGAGATCGGCACGACGGAGACGCCGCTCGACAGCCGCCGCGCATCGGTGCGCAGCCAGGAGACGGCGATCGGCAACCTGATCGCCGACGCCATGCGCACCGCCGTCGCTGCGGACGTGGCGCTCACCAATGGGGGCGGCATACGCGCCGACCGCGAATATGCGGCCGGATCGAAGATCACCCGCGGCGACATCCTCGCCGAGCTGCCGTTCGGCAACAAGACTGTGAAGCTCGAACTGGCCGGCGCCAAGCTTCGTGAGGCCCTCGAGAACGGGTTTTCGCAGGTCGAGGAAGGCGCCGGACGCTTCCCGCAAATCTCCGGCATGACCGTCGAGGTCGATCTCAAGAAGCCGGCGGGTGAGCGCGTGGTCTCCGTCATGGTCGGCGACGCGCCGCTCGACGACAGCAAGACCTACACCGTCGCCACCAACGACTTCATGGCAAGAGGCGGCGACGGCTACACCGCGTTCGTCGGCGCGCCGAACCTGATCGACGAGGTCGATGCCCAGCTTATGGCGAGCCAGGTGATCGACCACGTCGCGGAGATAGGAAACGTCGCTCCGAAGGTCGAGGGCCGCATCAAAGCGATGTAGCACATTCCCCTGACGAGCATTTGTGAGCCGCCGTCGTTCGACGGCGGCTTGCTTTTTTTGCAACGAAGCCGTCGCTAAAGCTCAGCCGAGAAGGCGTCGCACGCGTCGATGCTTCCCGCGTCGAAGCCACGGCGGAACCACTCCACGCGCTGCTCCGAGCTTCCATGCGTGAAGCTGTCGGGGACGACGTGGCCTTGCCCTCGCTTTTGCAGCGTGTCGTCTCCAACGGCGGCGGCCGCGCCGATGGCTTCTTCGACGTCGCCGGCTTCGAGGAGGCCGCGCCGTTCGGTGTGGTGCGCCCAGACACCAGCCAAGCAATCGGCCTGCAGCTCGGTCCGCACCGAAAGGGCGTTCGCCTCCGTCTCGCTCAGCCGCGCCCTCCTCTCCTGCACCTGCGGCAATACGCCGAGCACGTTCTGGACGTGATGGCCGACCTCGTGGGCGAGCACATAGGCCTGGGCGAAATCGCCCGGCGCGCCGAAGCGCCGCTTCAGCTCTTCGTAGAAGCCGAGATCGATGTACACGTTCCGGTCGGGCGGGCAGTAGAACGGGCCGGAGGCGGCGCTGGCGAAGCCACAGTCTGACTGCACCCCACCGGTGAAAAGCGTCAGCGTGGGCTCAGGGTAATCCTGACCGCTCTCGGCGAAGATCGCCGACCAGGTGTCCTCCGTATCGGCCAGCACGGTCGCCACGAAGTCGCGCAGCTCGCCGTCGCCACTGGTCTGGACCGGCCTTCCGCTCTGTGGTGAGAGAGTCTGCCCCCCGCCCAGGAATTCGAGCGGGTTGATCCCGAGAAGCAGCGCCACCACGACGATCACGACCAGCGTGCCGAGCCCGCCGCCAGCGCGGCGGACAACCATCGGTCCGCGCCCATAGCCGATCCGCCTGCCGAACCCGCCGCCAAAGCCGCCGCTTCCCCGCAGATCCCGGATGTTCGTGCTCTGCCGACGGCCCCGCCAACGCATGAAAGCCTCCAGGTTTCCGCCCCGAGCCATGTCTCGGCGTCGGCATAACGCGCGACGGGAGACATCGTGCCGTCATTTTGCATGCGCCCGCGCCTTCCGGTCACCGGTTTGTCGCATTGGCATGGCAATCCGATTGCGGGGAGGCTTGTAAGATGGACTCAGTGGCGTTCAGGACGTGGCGTAAGTCCTTGGGTTTGAAGCAGAAAGAGGCAGCAGAGAAGCTCGGGCTCAAGAAGCGGATGATCCAGTATTACGAGACCGGCCGCCGGGGCTCGAAGAAGGTCGTCATCCCGAAGACCGTCGAGTTGGCATGCTATGCGGTCTCTTGCGGGGTCGAGGCCTTTGACGGAGGCCTCGCGCAGGAGGCTCCCGCGTCGCTCACCGCGGCACGAGAGGGTCCTGCCGGCAGCCCGGCTCGGCTGCGCACGCAGGAAGCAGCCTGAATCGCGGGGGTTTTTGCGGGCGGACGCCGCCCGCGCTTTCCCGTTCCCGGCTTTTCCCCTATAGAGCCGGCCCAACCTCAAACCCGAAGGGATTCGTGCCCCGGGCGGACTTGCCGCGCCGGGGTTTCGCACGCGCCGCATGCCGAAACGCTCCGACATCTCCTCGATCCTCATTATCGGCGCGGGACCCATCGTGATCGGGCAGGCCTGCGAGTTCGACTATTCCGGCACGCAGGCGGTGAAGGCGCTGAAGGCCGAGGGTTTTCGGATCGTGCTGGTCAACTCCAACCCGGCGACGATCATGACCGATCCGGAGCTGGCCGACGCCACCTACATCGAGCCGATCACGCCGGAGATCGTCGCCAAGATCATCGAGAAGGAGCGCGCCGAGCGCCCCGGCGACAAGCTCGTGCTCCTCCCCACAATGGGCGGACAGACCGCGCTCAACACGGCGCTCTCGCTTCGCCGCATGGGAGTCCTCGAAAAACACGGCGTGGAGATGATCGGGGCCACCGCCGACGCCATCGACAAGGCGGAGGACCGCGAGCTTTTCCGCGAGGCGATGCAGCGAATCGGTCTCGCCCTTCCGAAGGCCGCCTTCGTCAACACGTCCGAGCTGAAGAAGCGCTTCCGCGAGGAGCGCGAAGCGCGCACCGCCGAGCTCGAGCGCAGCGTCCTTGAAGGCGCGGAGCGGCGAAAGGCGTTCGCCGCCTTCGAGACTGAGTGGAACGCCGGCGAGCGGCTCCGCCGGGACGAACACCGGCTGTCCGCGCAGCTGCAGGCGCTGCATGCGGTGCGCGAGACCGGCCTGCCGGCGATCATCCGCCCGTCGTTTACGCTCGCGGGCACCGGCGGCGGTATCGCCTACACGCTCGACGAACTGAACGAGCTGGTGCTCGCCGGCCTCGACGCCTCTCCCACCAACGAAGTGCTGATCGAGGAATCGGTGCTCGGCTGGAAGGAGTACGAGATGGAGGTCGTCCGCGACAAGGACGACAATTGCATCATCATCTGCTCGATCGAGAACGTCGATCCGATGGGCGTGCATACGGGCGACTCGATCACCGTCGCGCCGGCGCTCACGTTGACCGACAAGGAGTATCAGGTGATGCGCGACGCCGCGATCGCCGTCCTGCGCGAGATCGGGGTCGAGACCGGCGGGTCCAACGTACAGTTCGCCGTCAACCCGGAAGACGGGCGGATGGTGGTGATCGAGATGAACCCCCGCGTCTCGCGCTCATCGGCGCTCGCTTCGAAAGCCACGGGCTTCCCGATCGCCAAGGTCGCGGCGCGGCTCGCCGTCGGCTACACGCTCGACGAGCTGGAGAACGACATCACGCACGGCGCGATGCCGGCGTCGTTCGAGCCGACGATCGACTACGTCGTCACCAAGATTCCGCGCTTCGCCTTCGAAAAGTTTCCGAGCGCCGAGCCGGTGCTCACCACCTCGATGAAGTCGGTCGGCGAGGTGATGGCGATCGGCCGCACATTTGCCGAGTCGCTGCAGAAGGCGCTCCGCGGCCTCGAAACGGGGCTCACCGGACTCGACGAGGTCGAGATTCCCGGCCTCGGCGTCGGCGACGACAAGAACGCGGTCCGCGCGGCGCTCGCCGTGCCGCGCCCCGACCGCCTGCTCCGCATTGCGCAGGCTCTGCGGCTCGGCTTCGACATCGAGCTGATCCACGAATCCTGCCGCGTCGACCGCTGGTTCCTGCGCGAGATCAAGCGCATCGTCGAGTGGGAGGAGCGGGTCCGCGAACACGGCCTGCCGACGAGCGCCAAGCTGCTCAGGCAGATCAAATCGCTCGGCTTCTCCGACGCGCGGCTCGCGATTCTTGCAAGGAAGAGGGAGGCGGACGTGCGCGCACTCCGCCAGCGGCTCGGCGTCCTCCCGGTGTTCAAGCGGGTCGATACCTGCGCGGCCGAGTTCGCAGCGCCGACCGCCTACATGTACTCGACCTACGAGACGCCCTTCGGCAGCGCGGTGGAAGACGAGGCGCGGCCCTCCGATCGTAAGAAGGCAATCATCCTCGGCGGCGGGCCGAACCGCATCGGCCAGGGCATCGAGTTCGACTATTGCTGCTGCCACGCCGCCTTCGCGCTCGACGAGCTCGGCGTCGAGTCGGTGATGGTCAACTGCAACCCGGAGACCGTCTCGACCGACTACGACACCTCCGACCGCCTCTACTTCGAGCCGCTGACCGCCGAGGACGTTCTTGAGATCGTTCGCGTCGAGCAATCGCGCGGCACGCTCCTCGGCGTCATCGTGCAATTCGGCGGGCAGACTCCGCTCGGCCTCGCGAGCGCGCTGCAAGCGGCGAACGTGCCGATCCTCGGCACCTCGCCCGACATGATCGACCTCGCCGAGGACCGCGACCGCTTCCAAAAGCTCCTGACCAAGCTCGCGCTCCGGCAACCGAAGAACGGCATCGCCTACTCGGTCGAGCAGGCGCGCCTCGTGGTCGGCGATCTCGGCTACCCGCTGGTCGTGCGTCCCTCCTACGTGCTCGGGGGGCGTGCGATGCAGGTGATCCGCGAGGACGAGCAGCTCTCGAACTACCTTCTCGGCGTGCTGCCCGAGCTGGTGCCGTCGGACATCAAGGGGCGCTATCCGAACGACAAGACCGGGCAGATCAACACGCTGCTCGGAAAGAACCCGCTCCTTTTCGATTCCTATCTCTCCGATGCGATCGAGGTCGACGTCGACGCGCTCTGCGATGGCGCCGACGTTTTCGTTTGCGGCGTGATGGAACATATCGAGGAGGCGGGAATCCATTCCGGCGATTCCGCCTGCTCGCTACCGCCGCATTCGCTCCCCAAGACAACAGTGGCGGAACTCGAGCGGCAGACGATCGCGCTCGCCAAGGCGCTGAATGTCTGCGGCCTGATGAACGTGCAGTACGCCGTGAAGAACGGCGACATCTACGTGCTCGAGGTCAATCCGCGCGCGTCGCGCACGGTGCCGTTCGTCGCCAAGGCGATCGGCAAGCCGGTCGCCAAGATCGCCGCCAAGATCATGGCGGGCGCGCGGCTCAAGTATTTTCGGCTGAAGCGGCCGCGCCCTACCCAGATCTCGGTGAAGGAGGCGGTTTTCCCGTTCGCCCGGTTTCCGAACGTCGACACCATCCTCGGGCCGGAGATGAAATCGACCGGCGAGGTGATGGGAATCGACGCCGCCTTTCCGCTCGCCTTCGCCAAGAGCCAGATCGGCGCGGGCACCATGTTGCCCCCCGGCGGAACCGCCTTCGTGTCGGTCAAGGACGGTGACAAGGCGCGCGTCGTCATTGCCGTCAAACGCTTGTCAGGATTGGGTTTTAAGATCATCGCAACCGCCGGCACGCAAAGGTTTCTGGCGGGTAAAAACATCCCCTGCGAGAAGGTCAACAA
>JBOHKB010000283.1:0-5632 GCA_050728815.1 Propylenella sp. | reverse complement strand
GAGCACACGTAGTCGCTCGCACGCGCCATTGCAATCCGCTTCTCGTGTCCCTCCGCCTGGAGAGTCGCGGCGGCTCAGGCGAAGGAGCACCCTCCTCAAGGCGGCGAATCAATATCGCAGGCAAAGCGAGAAATGCGATTTCGCCCAGCAGGAAACCGGCGCGAAACGCGAGGCATCTACAACCCGTCCCCGGCGGTCGGACTACCAGCCTGAACAAGGTTCCGAACGGAACCGCCACCGATGGAGACACCGATGAAGTTCATAACGACCGCTGCCCTCACGGCCGCCACGGCGGCCTTTCTTGTCTTTGGCCTCGGCCCGACGCAGATCGTCAGCCCAGCGCTCGCCCTCGACGACGACGAGATCTATTGCTGGGATCGCGACGACGGCGAGCTCGAGTGCGACACCGTAGGCAACCTGAAGGCCGAGTGCGCGCTCGCCGACCCGGAGAACACCTCCGACGTCTGCGCGGAGGTGAACAAGAACAAAGGCGTCGGATTCGGCCCGCGGCCCGGCAACTTCTCCGCCGGGTTGATGTTCCAGCCCGACGCTTTCTTCGCCCCGGGCGCCGGACGGCCGTTCGGCGGCTCGGCGAACCAGATGCGCCGGACCCGCTAACCCGATCGCGAGAATCGGAGCAGACGCATACGGATGCGCTCCGGCTCTGCTCGACAGGATTCAGGTATCGCCGATCAGGGGCGTCCTTCGGGACGCCCTTTTTCGCGTCCGGTGAGCGTCAGCGCTTCTGCGCGTGCCGGCGCTGGTCGAGCACGACCGGCCGGTCGGGGATGGAAACCTCGAAGACGGCGCCCGCCCCCGCGCGATCGGCGAGCCTGATGTCGCCGCCATGCGCCCGCACGATCTCCGCGGCGATCGCGAGACCGAGGCCGGTTCCGCCGCGCCGTGCGGATCCCTGGAACGGCAGGAAGAGGTTTTCGCGCGCCTTCTCCGGCACGCCCGGTCCGGTATCGCAGACGCGGATCGTGGCGACGCTTCCCTGCCGCTCGCCCTCCACCCAGATGCGGCGGATGACGGCTGGATCGTCGCTCTCGCCGACCGCCTCGAGCGCGTTCCGGCATAGGTTCATCATCACGCGGAAGAGCTGCTCGGGGTCGGCGTCGACCTCCACCTCCGCCGCGACGCGGCTCTCCCAATAGACGCGTTCGTGGCCGGGAAGCGCGAGCACGTCGGCCACGTCGTCGACCAGCCGCGCGAGCGACAGAAGCTGGCGGCGCGGCGCTTCCTCCGTCGCCTGGCCATAGGCGAGCACCGAGCGCGTATAGTCGATCGCCCGGTCGATGGCGCGGATAACCTTCGGCGCGAAGCGCTTCACGAGGGGATCCTCGGCTGAGCCCATGCGGTCGGAGAAGAGCTGCGCCGAGGCGAGGATGTTCCGAAGGTCGTGGTTGATCTTGGAAACGGCGAGCCCGAGATCGGCGAGGTGGCGGCGCTGCGCGAGCATTTCACGCAGCGTCTTCTGCATCTCGGCGAGCCGCGCCTCGGCGACGCCGATCTCGTCGCGCCGCCCGCTCGGCTGGATGATCGAGGATGCGCTCTCCGGTGCGTTGGAGAAATCGACGATGTTGGCGGAGAGACGCTGCATCGGGCGCACGAACTGGAACCTGAGCGCCGCATAGACGAGGCTCGCGGTGATCACCGAGATGACGAGCGACAGCACCAAGATGTTGCGCGAATAGGTGAGCATTGCGGCGCGCAGGTCCGCTTCGTGGACGACGATCTCGAAGGCGTCGCTCCCCGCGGGCGGCGGGCCGCTCACCATGATCAGGCGGTCGCCGGCGCCGAACAGCACCTCGAACGCGGCCTTCACGCTGTCGAGCGGCCTAAGCTCGGTCAGATCGTGGTGGGCGGCGACCGCGCTCGGCATGCCGTCGCGCGCGATGAACCAGCGCTGGCCGGCGCTCCGCATGGCGATCGCCACGACGCCGATCGATTCCAGCATGTGCATTTCGAGGTCGCTCGGCAGCGACTCTTCGGGCGCGGCGCTCGCCGCCATCGCCACGAGCTCCGCCGTGTCGAGCTTCTCGCCGAGCCAGACGTTGCGGAAATTGGCGATGGAGGGGATGTAGATGAGCACTTCCGCGATCATCACGAAGACGAGCGTGAGGAACAGGAGCTTGTTGGAGAGGCTCCAGGGCATGAAGGCGCGGCCCGGCTGCCGCCTGGCCGGCTCTGCCCCGCCCGAGGTCGGCGGCGCGGCCTTTTCAGTCATGTCGGTTCCGTCACTCGCAGACACATTCCTATTCTACCCCACCGCCACCTGCCCGTTCCAGCGTCGCGCGGCCGCGCCGCTCAGCCGAGCTTGCGCAGCAGGCGGACCACTCGCCGCACAACGGGTGAATCGAGCTTCGGCGCGTAGAAGGCGATAGCCGCACGGCGGGCGGTTTCCGAGCGCGTCGGATAAGGGAGCACCGTGTCGATCAGGCTCTTGACGGTCAGCCCCTCGGCTATCGCCATCGCGTATGGCGCTATCAGCTCGCCGGCGTTGCGCCCGAGCACGTCCGCGCCGACGACCCTCCCCTTCCTGTTGGTCAGCACCTTCACCAGGCCATGCGTATCGCGCTCCGTCTGCGCGCGGTCATTTTCCGCAAACGGCCAGCGCAGGATCTGCGCATGGCGATCGCGGCGGAAGGCTTCTTCCTCGCTCAGGCCGACATGCGCGAGTTCGGGGTCGGTGAACGTGACCCAGGGGAGGATGTCGGGCCGCACCCTGCCGCCGAAGCGGAAGAGGATCGAGCGCACGACGAGTCCGCCCTGGTAGCCGGCCCAATGGGTGAATTGCGGACCGCCCGCGGCGTCGCCGATCGCATAGACGCGGCGGTTGCGGGTCCTGAGCCGCGAATTCACCTTGATGCCGGTCCTGTCGAAAGCGATGCCGGCCGCCGTCAATCCGAGGTCGGCGAGCTCCGGCCGACGCCCGGTCGCGACGAGGAGATGCGTGCCGTCGACCTGAACCGGACCGCTCAGGCCGTCGAGCGTCACGCGGACGCCGCTCTTGCCGCGCCGCGCCGCCCGCGCGATCTTGACGCCCTCGCGGATATCGACCCCCTCGCCTTTCAGCCTCTCTAGAAGCAGCGCCGAAAGCTCGGAATCGTCCTTCGCCAGCGCCTTCGCGGCCTCGAGCACAACGACCTCGGAGCCGAGCCGGCGGAACGCCTGCGCCATCTCCAACCCGATCGGTCCGGCGCCGATGACGATCAGGCGGTTCGGCCGCCGCTTCAGCTCGAAGACCGATTCGTTGGTGAGATAGGGCACGGCCTCGATATTGGGAATCGGCGGCACCGCCGGGCGCGTGCCGGTGGCGATGACGAAGCGGCGGGCGCGGATTGTCTTGTCCTTGACGGTGACGGTACGCCGGTCGGCGAAGCGCGCCGCACCCCTCAGCACCGTGACGCCGAGCCCGGTGAAGCGCTCGACGGAATCGTTCGGCGCGATCCTTCCGATCACCTCGCGGACATGCGCCATGACGGCGGGGAAATTCACCTGCGGCTCGGCGGCCTTGATGCCGAAGCGCTCCCCCGCACGCATCGCCTGGGCGTGACCGGCGGCGGCGATCAGCGCCTTGGAGGGCACGCAGCCCGTATTCAGGCAGTCGCCGCCCATCCTGTCCTTCTCGACCAGAACCACCGATACGCCGAAGGCGGAGGCGGCGGCGGCCACGGTCAGGCCGGCAGACCCCGCTCCAATGACGCAGATGTCGGGTGTCAGGACCTCACTCATGAATCCGTCAACTCGGCACGCCCGGCTCCGCCTCCCGCCCGCGCCGCCATTTGCGGACGGCGACCGGAACGAGCGCCAACACGCCGAGCAGAGCGAGCGCCGCGAAAAGCTCCAGCGACGCGGGCGATCCCTCGCTTTCCAACGCGCTCCCCAATCCCTGCCCGAAATAGGAGAAGACGAATGTGGCAGGCACGATGCCGATCGCGGTGGCGGCAACATAGGGGAGAACGCGCATGCCGAACAGCGCCGCGGCGAGATTGACGAGCCAGAACGGGAAGAGCGGCACCAGCCGCAGGAAGAGCAGGTAGGAGAAGCCTTCCTCCTGGAATCCGCGGCGAAGGCGCTGCACGCGGGGGCCGGCCCGCTGCGCAAGAAGCTCGCCGAGCGAAGTGCGCGCAATGAGGAAGATCAGCGTCGCGCCGATCGTGGCGGCGACGACCGCGAGCCCGGTTCCGAGGAACGCGCCGAACAAGAAACCGCCGGCGATCGTGAGGAAGCTCGCGCCGGGAAACGACACCGTCACCGCCACGACGTAGACGAGGAGATAGGCGAGCGGCGCCGCCACCGGATTCGCCTCGACGAACGCCGCGAGGCTTCCCTGATACTGGCGGAGCGCCGAGAGCGAGAGATAGTCCTGCAGGCCGAGCGCATAGCCGACCGCGAGCGCCGCGGCGACCGCCACGAGCGGCGCCCAGCGCGCCGCAGCGCCGAAGCGGCCCGCTTTTCCACCTGAACCGTCGAGCCCGGATTTCCCGGTTTCCTGCATCTCCACCCGCTTCGTCCCGCCCGGCCGCGTCAGAAAGCCCCAGAAGCCCGGTCATATTACACGACCGGTTACCGCATTGACCCCTGCGCCACGAACTTATGAGCGGGCCGGGAGACCGCATCACCGCGGCGTGACGCGAGCGCCTCATGTCGTTGACTTGCCGGAAGCTTTCACCCTATATCGCGCGCGGTCGATCGGAGCCTTGCGAACGAGGCGCTCCGGCACTATCCCGAACATCGGCGCGGCGCGGTCCTAAGGCCTGCGAACCGGCTGCCTGCCAGACGAGGGCCGCCGCCGAGGCGGCATGGACAATGAAGAGAACGTTTCAGCCGAGCCGCTTGGTTCGCAAGCGCCGACACGGATTCCGCTCCCGCATGGCGACCAAGGGCGGCCGCAAGGTGCTCGCCCGCCGCCGCGCCAAGGGGCGCAAGCGCCTGTCGGCGTGACAGGCCGCGCCTCGATGGTCGAGCGCCTGAAGAAAAGGCGCGACTTCCTCGCCGCCGCGAAGGGCCAGAAGGCCGCGCGGCGCGCGTTCATTCTGGAGGCACGCGGACGCGGCGACGAGGGACCGCCGCGTTTCGGCTTCACCGTATCGAAGCGCGTCGCCGCGAAGGCCGTGGAGCGGAACCGCATCCGCCGCCGCCTGAAGGAGGCGGCGCGCCGGCTCGCGGCGGAAGCGCGCCACGGTCACGATTATGTTGTGGTCGGCCGCCGCGCGGCGCTGACGGAGCCCTTTCACACCTTGACGGCCGCGCTACATGAAGCGCTGAGCGAAGTCGGCGGCAAGGCAGGCGAGTCCAGCCGGAGCGAGGCCTAGGGCCGGGCCATGAGCAGCAACCAGAACATGATTCTCGCGATCGGGCTCTCGCTGCTCGTCATCGTGCTCTGGCAGTTTTTCGTCATCAGCCCGATGATGGATAAGGAGCAGCAGCGGCTGGAGGCCGAGCAGGCGCGCACCGAAGCCCAGACTCCGGCGACCGGCGCCGAGACGCCGGCGGGTGGGCAGCAGGCGGCCGCGCCTCCTGCGCCCGGAAGCGTACCGACGCCGGAGTCCGCGACTGCTCCGGGCGAAACTCCCGCCACTGCTGGGGCGCCTGCCGCCGCCGCAGCGGCGGCGCGGGTGGAGAT
>JBOHKB010000282.1:0-14213 GCA_050728815.1 Propylenella sp. | reverse complement strand
GCGTAGAGCTTCGCCAGCGTCGCCCATGATGTTTTGGCAACGTCGCCGCCTGCGGCAATGCCCCGCTCCAGTAACGCGCGCGCGCGTCTGAAGTCCGGCGGGACGCCGGCGCCGGTCCCCAGAATCTGCCCGAGCTTGACCGCAGACCACGTGTCGCCAGCATCAACCGCATGCTGATACGCGTCCACCGCTTGCGCTGAATAGTCTTGCGGCAACGTGGCATCCCGGTAGAGATCGCCAAGCAGTGCCCAGGCCGTCTTGGCAGGAGTATCGGTGCCTTCGCCGGAGGCGCCAATCGCGCGCTTTAGCAGTTCCTCGGCCATATCGAAATTCGGCGGAATGCCGACGCCCACCGCCAACATGCGCCCAAGCGCGACCATCGATCGAATATCGCCGCCGTCTGCGGCCTGCCAGTAGGCTTCCGCTGCCTTGGCAGGGTCGTGCCACGGTCGGCTACCGTCAGCATAAAGCCTCGCCAGCGTTGCCCACGAAACCGTGGCCAAGTCGCCGCCCGCCGCAATCCCGCGCCTCAAGAGCACACGCGCCCGTTCGAAATCGGGCGGGAGGCCCGCGCCCGTTCCCACGATCTGTGCAAGCTTGACCGCCGACCACAGATCGCCCGCGTCAACCGCCCGCTGGTAGGCGTCCACCGCCTGCGCCGCATTGCCCTGAGGAGGCGCCGCATCCCCGTAAAGATCGCCGAGCATCGCCCAGGCCGTCTTCGAGCTCTCGTCGCTTTGGGCGCTTTCGTCGATAGCGCGCTTCAGCAGTGCCTCGGCTCCGCTGAAGTCCGCGGGAATGCCGTCGCCCACTGCCAGCATGCGCGCAAGCGAGATCATCGACCACACGTCGCCGGCATCGGCAGCATGCCGGTAGGCCTTTGCCGCCTTGGCGAGGTCGTGCCACGGCTGGCTACCGTCAGCATAAAGCTTCGCGAGCGTCGCCCATGAGGTCGTAGCGAGGTCGCCACCTGCCGCGATACCTTTCTCCAGCAACGCGCGCGCCCGGTCAAAGTCCGGCCGGACGCCAGCCCCGGTCCCCAGGATCAGCGAAAGCTTGATCGCCGACCACAAGTCGCCCGCGTCAACCGCCTGCTGATACGCGTCCACCGCTCGTGCGGGATCGCCCTCCGGCGGCGGCGTATCTCGATTTAGATCGCCAAGCAGCCCCCAGGCCGTCGTCGAGCTGTCTCCGCTGCCTTCTGCGATCGCGCGCTTCAGCAGAGCGTCGGCGGCACCGAAATCCCGAGGCACGCCTCCGCCCACCGCCAGCATGCGAGCAAGCGAAATCATCGACCACACGTCGCCGGCCTCGGCGGCTCGCCCATAAGCTTCCGCTGCCTTGCGTGCATCGTGCCACGGGCGGCTGCCGTCGGCGTAGAGCTTCGCCAGCGTCGCCCAAGAGGTCGTGGCTACGTCGCCCCCCGCTGCAATGCCCTTCTCGAGCAGCGCACGCGCCCGGTCAAAGTCCGGCGGGACTCCTGCCCCGGTGCCCACGATCTGCGCAAGTTTGACCGCCGACCACTGATCGCCCCGATCGACTGCCTGCTGGTAGGCCTGTACTGCGTGCGCGCGATTGCCGTCTGGCGCATCCCGGTAGACATCGCCGAGCAGCGCCCAGGCGGACTTCGAGCTGTCGCCGCTACCGTCCGCGATCGCACGCGTCAGAAGCGTCTCCGCGACACCGAAATCCACAGGCGCGCCATCGCCCGCCGCCAGCATGCGCGCAAGCGCGATCATCGACCAGACGTCGCCACCGTCTGCGGCCTGCCGGTATGCCTCAGCCGCCTTCGCGAGGTCATGCCACGGCCGGCTGCCGTCGGCATAGAGCTTTGCCAGCGTCGCCCATGAGGTCGTGGCTACGTCGCCCCCCGCTGCAATGCTCTTCTCGAGCAGGGCACGCGCCCGGTCAAAGTCCGGCGGGACGCCCGCCCCGGTCCCCAGGACCTGGGCGAGTTTGACCGCTGACCACTGGTCGCCGGCATCGGCCGCCTGCTGGTAGGCCTCCACGGACCGCGCCGCATTGCCCTCTGGCGGTGCCGCATCCCGGTAAAGATCGCCGAGCAGCGCCGAGGCCTTCGCCGTGACGCTCTGATCCATCTTGATCGCCGCCCGCAACGCTTTGACCGCACGATTGAAGTCAGTCGGAGCCCCCCCTCGGCCAGTGCCAACAACCGCGGCAAGCCTGATCAAAGATTCCGCATCGCCGAGATCGGCGGCCTGCTGGTAGGCGTCCACCGCCTTGGCCGGATCGCCGTTTGGCGCCTCTGCCTCCGCATAGAGATCGCCAAGCTCCCGCCACGCGTGGCGAACGGTATCTCCACCCTGCGAAACAACGCTCTCCAGGAGCAAGCGAGCCCGATCGAAGTTCTGTGAAACACCTTCTCCCGACTTCGCCAATCGGGCGAGCTTGATCATCGACCGTGCATGGCCAAGTAACGTCGCCTGTTCGTAGGCCTCGGCGGCCTTGGCAAAATCGCGCTTGGGGACGGCGGCATCGAGATAGAGATCGCCAAGCATGCCCCAGGCGGGCGCGGTGAGCGGCCCCTCGGTCGAGATCGCGTGCGCCAGCAGCGACCTCAGACGATCGAAGTCGAAGCTTTCCTCGGATACGAGCAGTTGTGCCAGCGCCACCATCGACGGTTGGTCGCCGGCCTCGGATGCGTGCTCCAACGCCTCGCGCTCCAGCCGCGGATTGGCGTATGGGCCATCCTCGCGATAGAGTTCCGCCAGCCCGGCCCATCCCTCTTTGGCCAGCCCCGCCGCCACTGCTTCCTTCAGCAACTCGGCGGCACGACTCTCGCTGGCCTCAACGCCATCCCCGTGCATGTAAAGCTCGGCGAGGGCCACCATCGACTTCGGATCGCCTGCGCCCACGGTCTCCTCGAGTATCCTGGCCGCCTCGGCAGGATACCGGGGCGAACCATCGAGTAGCTGACGCGCACGGCCGTACAGTTCGTCGAGATAAGAGGCTGCGGCGGCCGCGGGTGCAGGCGGATCACCGTCCAAGACGGCCTGCGATCGCGCCGCCTCATCGAGAGAAATCAGAAAGAGAGGGGCCGCGGCGAACAAGACCAGCGCACCGCTTCTCACACCGATTGTCATGCGCGACACTCCACGAACCTACATGACTCGCCGGGTGCCCCGTCTGCCCGGGAGACACTTTGTTAAGATTAATCAAGTCCGGCAATCTAGCGCATGATGGCGTTTCGTGAAAACGCGCCGAGAGATCAAAATCGCAAACTGGTAAACCGGCTTGCTAGGGCAGGTTCGATCGCGGCGCGTGCTGTGATGGAGCTACGAAGCCGTACTCAAGTATCATCTCGCCGAAGCCACGCGAGATTGACGAGAACCGCAAAGATCGGAAACACATAGGCATTATCGTAGTTTGGGTAGAATCCGCGCTCCGTCAAACTCGCGAGAAGATATCCGAAGAGCGACAAGGACAAGCACCAAAACATCGGATCCCTTAGCCGGCAGCCGACGCGCCAGCACCAGGCCAGAGCAGAGATCAGACAGACGACGAGGACGATCGTCAGGATGAGCCCACTATCGAGAAAGAAGTCGACTATCCCGTTGTGGGCATGCTCCACCCCCATCAGAGCGCCCGCGAGGCTCAGCTGACTCGTCAGAATGCCGTAGCGCCCCGCTCCAAACCAGAACTTCCACGGCTGTTGGGCCCACTCCTGCAGCAGTGGCTCCCAGAAAATGGTCACCCGGTTGCTGATGACCGCATCAAACGAGAGCCCCGAGCCTGGTTCGAGGCCGATCGAGCGAAGCGCCGATGCAGTTGGCCCAATGGCGAGCAGCACGACCGCCCCCACCGCCAGCGACATCGTCAGCGCCAGGCCGGGCCGGCGCAGCACAAGCAGGGCCGCGAGATTAGTCGCCGCGCAAACGAGCAGGGCGCTCCGCGAGCCGATTATCAGAAGGGCGGTGAGCGAGAAGAAATAGTTGAATTTCTCGAATATTCCCGGCTGCAGAGCCCGGTACAACAGGATGGGCGTCGTTAGAATATATATCGTCCCCAGGGTATTGTATTGCAGACCAAGATAGATCCTGAAGAATGCTCTGATTACATCGCGGCTTTGCCCAAATGCGCCCTGTTCGATCACTATAAGAAAGATCGCAAGTGACATAACGAAAATTGATATGGAGATCGCAAGGAGAACTTTTGCGATCGAACGCGGCGATCGGGCAAGCAAAAGCACTGCAATGAACATGAAAGCGAGCAGGGAAGGCCGTATGTAAAATGAGAGGATGTAGTCGGCCAGCCCCCGGTTTTCTTCAGAGAGGGCATGTCGAATGACTTGATAGTTGGGAAGCGAGCGTATGGAGGTGAGGGTCCATACTGAGAAGTAGATGGTAAAGCCGATGAACACCGCTTTGCGGGAGACACGCGCTTGCCGATGAGTGAGTAGCCAAAGAAACGCAGCGGCGATTGCTGTCACGGCAAGCAAATTGAAAGGCTTCATCCCCTGTATCCCCATGATGTTTGGGTTCAGAACGGGGGAATTGTGGAAGGGTAGGAAAAGGAGCGTGGCCAGGGTCGGAAAAAGCGCGTCGCGGGACGTCAGGTAAAGGAGGGGCAGGCCCGTGCAAAGCAAGATGCCAAGCAACAGACCCGTGGGCGGGTGAATCAGCACGAGGAGCGAGAAACCCATTGCGCCGGCGGCCATGCCAAGCAACGGCGCGCTGTCGACGCCAAAAAGCTCCAACCGGCGATAACCCGCGGGCAAGGGTCGCGCCTTCTAATGGACGCTTCGCTCTGGCCGGGCTCGGTCGAGCGCCCGAGCGGAACCGCGGTTGAGGAGAGGCGCTTGCAACAAAGGCCCGCGCCGAAGCGGTTCGGCCGCGGCTTGCGTGGGGGTCCGTGCGCAGATAGGTAACGGGTCCAATTGCCCAACCTCGCTCATGTCGGCATCCGCAAGTTGGCTGTGCGCCTGGAAGACGTACCCGTCAACATCCTAATGCCAAGCTTCGCCGGAGGCGGCGCCGAGACCGCCATGGTGAGGCTTACACAGCATTGGGCGAAACAGGGACGCCAAATCACGTTCGTCGTAAATTCGGCTGAGGGTACCCTGAGAAGAGCTTTGACCGATGAGGTTAGGGTCGTCGACCTCGGAGCGCTGCGGACCCGGCGAGCCTTCCCGCGCCTTTTGTCGTGGCTGCGTCGAGAGCGCCCTCGCTTGCTCGTTTCCGTTCTCTATCACAACATCATTGCCGGCGCGCTTGCTAAACGGATCGGCTCACCTGGAACCGCGCACGTGGCGCTGGTGCGCAATCACACGACGACCGAATTGGCGCGGCTTCGCGGCGGCCGCCGGGAACTCGAAGCAACCGCGCTCAGGGTTGCCCTGAGGTCTTGCGAAATGGTGGGCTGCGTTTCCGACTCTGTGAGGGCTGACATCGTGCGATTCGCCGGGCTTGGCCCAGACCGCCTCCGGGTAACGTATAATCCCGTGCCTTTGCCGCCCCATGTCGGACCGCCGCCAAGGAACTTGCCCCCGGCTGACGGACGCATGGTGATCACGGTCGGCCGGCTTGAATCCCAAAAGGACTACCCGACGCTGCTCAAGGCAATCGCGATCGCGCGCAAAGACATGCCCGTATCGCTCGTCATTCTCGGGGAGGGGAGCCAGCGTCGGAAGCTGGAGTCTCTCTGCGCGAGCCTTGGAATCGCGGCGCACGTTCATTTCTTGGGATACGTAAGTGCGCCCGGGAACTATGTCGCCCATGCGGATCTGTTTGTGCTTGCCTCGCGCTACGAAGGTTTCCCGAACGTGATCACCGAGGCCTTGGCGCTCGGAAAAACCGTTGTGGCAACCGATGCGCCGGGAGGCGGTGGGGAGATTTTAGGCCACGGCACGTTCGGGTATCTTGCGCCGGTTGGCGATTCTGCCGAAGTCGCCCGTCTTATAGCGAAGGCTTTGAGAGATCCGTTCGACCCGGCGCGACTGAAGGCGCGCGCGTCCGAATTCGCGACAGCCGCCGTTGCCGCGCGGTATGATGAGCTTTTCCTCGCGGGGCTCGAGCGAAAGCGTCTCGCACAATGACGATAGTCGAGTAAGTCGATGGACAGCCCGAGGCCGGCTTCGCCGAAGGCGCCGCCGCGTTCGAAGCGGTCAACCGATGCCGGCGCTGAGGTGAACAAGCGCATCCTCTTCTTCCTCACGCAGATGGTCATGGGAGGCGCCGAACGGCAATCGATCCAACTGGCGAAGAAACTCAACGATCGCGGTTGGGATTGCCGGTTCCTTTCGTTTTTCGCCGACTATTCGCATCACCTGGTGGATGAAGACACGGCCGCTCGAACCACATTTGTGGGGGGGCGGAGGCTGCGCGACGTGAAGTCCTGGCGCGCATGCTGGGCCGCGATCGGCCGTTTCGACCCAAAGGTGGTCGTTGGGGTCAATCAGGCTCCGCTGCGCTTGTCGGTTTGGGGGCGTGCAAGCGGACAGCATTCGGCGAAAACAATCTGCACGTTTCATTCTACGATCATCGACGATCGGAGGGCGAGGAGAAGGTTCCCGCTGTTCCGTTGGACGCTGCCATTCGCCGACTGCCTCGTCTACGTCAGCCATGAGCAAAGGAAATACTGGGAGCGGCGCGGGCTTTGGTGCAGGCGACGGACGGTCATTCATAACGGCGTCGACGTACAATCGTTTCGGCCGCCGCCTGACTGCGAAACAAAGATCGCGGCGAAGCGGAAGCTCGGCTTGGCGGGCGACGATTTTGTAGTCGGGCTGGTCGGCGCATTCCGCCCCGAGAAGAACCACAATCAGTTGATCGATGCGGTCGCGGTTCTGCGCAGGCGCGGAATGCCGGCGAAGGCGATGCTTGTCGGGGGTGGAGCGCTACGTGCCGCGATCGAAACGCACGCCGCCACAATGGGTGTCGGCAACCACGTCATCGTTGCCGGCGAACAGCGCGATGTCCGACCCTTCATTGCGGCATTCGACGTCGGCGTCCTCTGCTCGGTGGCGATCGAAACTTTCTCGATGGCCGCGTTGGAGATCATGGCGATGGGCGTGCCGATGGTGATGTCCAATATCGGCGGCGCGTCAGAGATGGTTGCGGACGGCACGACCGGATATCTGTTTCCGCCACGCGACACCGATGCTTTGATCGGCCGGCTCATGATCCTTGCCGACACGGAATCGAGGCTGAGAATCGGTCAGGCGGCGAGGGACAACACTGCTCACCAATTCACGAGCGACCTCATGGCAAGCCGTTACGAAGCGCTCCTTGATACATTGTGACGGACATCTTCCTCCCTTCGCAGTCTCGGGCGGAGAAACACGGTTGGACGACGTTGCGCGTGCCGCTGAAGAGATGTCTCGCTCGCTCCCTGCCGGAGGCCGCCTTTCGCATGTCCTCTAACAGTCTCGGGACGGTGACGATCGCCTCGCTGTGCGTGCTACTGCCGATTTCCTTCATTTTAGCGTCGATCGTAAGGCCGGAAACGATAGGCGAGATTGCCAGAGAGGACGGGCCGATCGAGAATGTAGGCGCGTTCTTCTTCCTGCTGTCCTCCATCATGTTTCTAATTCTCTACTTTCGGTCCGCAGAGTATCCGAACCGTTTCTTCTCGCTCGTCACGCAAAGGAACGTATACTTGCTATGCTTGGCCGCGGTCTGCTTTCTTGCCTTCGGAGAGGAGATAAGTTGGGGGCAGCGGGTCTTTGGATGGGGCACGCCCGAAGGATGGCGACTGCAGAATCTACAGGGCGAGACGAATATCCACAATCTCTGGTTTGTGTCGCGGTGGGCCGGGTCATCACTTTGGCTGCAGATTACCGACGCAACCCACCTGTTTTCGGCCTTCTGGTTTTTCTACGGCATTGTCATTCCAGTCGCCTGTCTCGCATCGAAGCGAGTTGAAGGGTCCGTGACCTACGCAGGCGTTCCGATACCGCCTCTTCCCGAAGGGCTGCTTCTAGGCGCGAACTATTTTCTGGCCGAGTTGTTTGTCCATTTTTTTGTGGTCGCGCAGGACAGTGTGGTCGCGCTGTACGAGGTCAAGGAGACGAATTACGCGATCATTGTTGCGTCGATTGCGTTGGGACTCTGGTCACGCAAGGGTCCGGACGAGACCGCCTGCCGACGCAACCCAAACTGAGAGCCTGCAGACCTTTTCCGGATGAGATGAAACTCGGCGCGCATCAACCCGGAGCGAGCGAGCGATATAGCCGCTCCGTTTCCCTTGCGGCAGCCGGCCAATTGAATCTTTCCATGACCGGTTCTGGATCACAGCGATACCGGTCAGGAGGGAGCATCAGCTTTCGAGCAAGAGCCTCGATGTCACTTGCCGGGAAGTAGTGATCCGGCGAGAGACCGAGTTCGCGATGTGGCCCGATATCGCTCAAGAGAACCGGAGCTCCCTGACTGATCGCCTCAAGGGCAACGATCGGGTTGCCTTCGTGGTGCGAGGGCGAAACGAAGAGAGCGGCGTTCCTGTACAAAGTGCGTAGCGCTGACTGCGGCTGGAAACCCGCGAAGACAACGCCATCCGAACGGTGATCGAGTAACTCCTTGCTGAACGCGTCCGCCCGGTCTGCGTCTCCGACGATCACCAGCGGGTATTCCTTCATCCCAGAAAGCGCGTGCGCTTCAAGAAGGTCCTGAAAACCTTTCTCCGGGGTAAGCCTGCCGACCGCAAGAACGTACTTTTGTGGCGAGAGCCCGAGCTGCGCCAGTGGAGAGTCGGATCGGTCCGCCTCGCCTGCGAGAGCGTCAAGGTGATCGGCGCCGTTGGGTATGTACGAAATCTTGGTCGCGATTTGTGGGCTGAGAGCCCTCAACTGTTGCGACAGCTCCCGGTTCACTACGATGATTGCATTTGCGAAGCGGATCGACAGGTGCTCTCCCAGCTGGAGCGCCGTCTTCGCGAGCGCATTCCACTTTTCACGGTTGTAATCCTTGCCGTGGTGGGTAACCACGACCTTCAAGCCCAATAGCCGTGCAACCGGTGACCAGAAGCCAGGACCGACGCCGTGAATGTGAACGATGTCGGGCCGGTGCCGGAACCGCGCCAGGATGATTGCCCAGCCGGTATGAAAAAGCGCCTCGAAGTGCTTGCTGCGAAATGCCCAGATCGAGAGGACCGTCGTGCCGCGATACGTGAACAGCTCGCGTCTTTTCATGTAGGGACGGCGCGCAAAGACGACGATCCTCATGTCGGCAGCCCGAGCAATATGCGGATAGAGTTGCTCGCAGTGGCTCTCGACGCCGCCCATGACGCCGGGCATGCCGCGGAGCCCGACGACGCAAATTCGGATCTCTCCAGTCACCGGGATTGCCGATCGCGACCGAGTCTCGGGCCGTCGAGCAGAGCGCGGATCGTCTCCGCGTACCGCTCGCGGGCGGCGCTGGCGCTGAAGGACAGCGACCGCTCGAGCGATTTCCGGGAGTAGGCCGCGCGAACGTCCGGGTCGGACATGAGGCGGAGCGCTTGTGACATCGCTTCCGGGTGGTCCGTGGGAACGAGAATGCCGAACTCGCGCGCGAAGTCGTCACCTTGCTCCGGGCGGTTCTTCCCCGAGAGGATCTCCGCCGGGCCGGTCGGGCAGTCGGTGGCGATGACGGGAAGGCCAAGGCACATCGCCTCGACCAGCGCCATTGGAAACGCCTCGTATTTCGACGATGAGACGAAGAAACTTGCCTTGGCGATTATCGGGAAGGGGTTCTCGACGTACCCCGGCAGCACGACCCTGTTTGTCAGCCCGTTCGATCGAACCTTGTCCTCCAGGCCCTTGCGCTCCGGCCCTTCGCCGAGAATGACGAGATTGAGATCGGGCGTCCGCGCGAGAGCCTCGATCAACAAAGAGAAGTTCTTGATCGGGACGAGACGCCCAACCGCGACCGCGTATTCGGCGGGAGCGGCAATAGTTGCTTCGCTGCGCGACTGCGACAGGATGCGCTCGCGGTCAACCGGGTTGTTGATCACGTCCACCTTGTCCGCCGACACGCCAAAATTCTCGATCAAATCGTCGCGCGTTCCGTTTGAGACGGCGATTACCCTGTTCGCCCGCGGGTAGGTCAACCGCACGACCAGCTTCTTCAACCATCCGGCTGGCCCCGACCCAAGATGCGTAGAAGTGTTGGTGTGCTCGCACACCAGGCTGCGATGGCGAAGCGCTGCGCCGCAGACGACGTTGGCCACATTCGACCGCTCCAGGAAGCTGACGACGACATCCGGCGAAAGGCGTCGCAGCGCTCTTGAGAGAAACAGCAGAGTGCGGAACAAGCGAAATCTACAGTCCAGCTGGTGCGTGCGCACATAGCCGGGCACCGTGTGACGGGCCGGTTCGCGGTCAAGGAGAATGAGATGGATGTCGTACTCGGACAAGCGTGCTTCGAGGCCGACGAGCAAAGTGGTCATGACGCGCTCCGCCCCGCCGCCCGCCAGCGAGTTGATCACAAAGGCGATGCGCTTGCGCCGCACAGCCGGTGCGTTCCCGTGATCCGTCGCCACTGAGCTTTCCCCGCCAACGGGTCTTCCAGCGAGCAGCGTCCGGGCAGGCGAGGCCGCGAGCGCCGGGCGCGGTTTATCTTGCGAACTCAAGGCAGTCACGCCCGATGCCATGGACACGACACCACTCTTCGAACATGAGCATGGCCCATATGCGCTCACTGAAATCCCTCAAGCCGGCCGCGTGCGCGGCGAGCGTTCTTTCGATTTCGGCCGGCTCGATCAGGGCGCGCGTGACCGACTTGCTGCATGTCAGCCGGTCGCCGACATGGCCGGCAAGCTCTCCCCTGAGCCAGCGGGCAATCGGCGCGACGAACCCTTGCTTTCGCCGTCGCGCAGACTCCGGCGGCAGCAGTTTCCGCATGGCCTGCCGTAGCACGTGCTTCTGCTCGCCGCCTTCAAGCTTAACGGCGAAGCTTGTCCGGTTCATAAGATCCGCCAACCGTTGATCGAGGAAGGGCGCGCGTACTTCGAGAGAATGGGCCATGCTCATCCGATCAACCTTGTGCAGCATTCGGTCGGACAGGCTGGTGGTCTGCAGCCAAAGCGCGATGCCTCCGGAGACATTGTCGGAGCACTGGAACAGGGCGGCAAAGATGTCGCGGTCCGCCGGCAGCGCCGATGTGACTCGGAGCGCCGGGGAGGAAGCGAGCAGGACATTTCTTCGGAGGATCGTCTGTTGCCGCCCGATGAAACGCTCGAACGCCGGCCGGGCAGTCTCTTCCAGGCGACGCGCGAAGTGGAGCCGCCGATCGCCACGTCCGATCCGCGCCGACCGGCGCAATCCACGAATGACAAGGCTGCGGATTGGAGCAGGGATGCGTCGGAGGCGCTCGTCGAACGCGTGATTGCGGTAGACATCGTAGCCGGCAAAGATCTCGTCGCCACCGTCGCCGGATAGCGCAACCGTGACGTGGCGGCGTGTAAGCCCCGACAGAAACCACGTGGACACGGCAGCCTGATCGGCAAAGGGCTCGTCGGTGTGCCAGGCGATGCGCTCGAGGATATCTGGGGTCGGAGGACCGAGGACCAGTTCGTGATGGCGTGTCCCCAGGTGCTCCGCCACCCTCCGCGCATAAGGGCGCTCGTCATACGCGTCGTCGTCGAACCCGATGGTGAACGTATCAAGGCGATCGGGTGTCGACTCCCGCGCCAAGGCGACGATCGCGCTTGAATCTATGCCCCCCGACAGGAAGAAGCCGAGCGGAACGTCGGCGACCCTTCGCATGCGGACCGAACCCCTCAGCAAATCAAGGCTCTGCCGCACCACGGCCCCTTCGTCGACAAGCTCGTCTGTCAGAGGGGGCGGAGCCCACCACCGGCGCTTCGACAGACCCTGCCCCGGCGCCCATTTCAGAATGTGACCAGCCGGCAGACGCCTGGCGCCGGAGAAGACCGCCTCCTCGCCGGCAACATAACTGAGCGTGAAGTAGCTATAGAGCGCGGCCGGGGCGAGCTGCTTCCCGACGATCCCTCCCACCACCAGCGCCTTCAACTCGGACGCAAGATAAAGTCCGTCAGGGCCGTCCGAATAGTAGAGAGGCTTCTCCCCAAACCGATCTCGTGCGGCGAAGAGCGCGCCCGAAACCGTGTCGTAGATGACGAAAGCGAACATCCCGTTCAGCCGGTCGAGGCATGCCTCCCCCCATCTCATCCATGCCGCCAGCAGAACCTCGGTATCGGACCGATTTCGGAAGGAGGAGCCGTCGCGCTCGAGCTCGTCGCGAAGCTCGCGGTAGTTGTATATCTCCCCATTGTAGACGACGACGCAGTTGCCGTCGATGACGGAAAGCCTGCGAAAGCCCATGGAGAGCTGACCGACTTCAGACTGGACGTGGTCGTCCGGCCCGCGATGACGGATCGCGGCGTCCATTCGGCCGAGCGTTGCGGCCGGCAGTCGCCCGCGCGGATTCTTTGCCAGTGCGGCAACGAAGCCGCACATCAACGGCCATCACAAGTCGGCTTTCCAGGCGGACCGGAGAGATCGGCGAGTTGCACATCGACCATCGGAATCCCGAATATCTAGCGCCTGGAGCGGTAGTACCTCCCGTAGCCGTAAACCTGGCTGTCGGCCCAGGCGACCTGGTTGAGCACGCCGTAGAGGGGGACCCCGGCGGCTCGAAGCAGGAGGTCGCGCATGCTCGCCCGGACCTGCTGAGGCATCGTCGAATGATAGCGCGCGATAAAGACACCGGCATCGCAATGGCGCGCGACGATCGCGGCATCTACGACAAGGCCGACCGGGGGAGTATCGATGACCACCACGTCGTATGTTTGACGCGCAAATTTCATAAGATCATCGAAGCGCCGCGACATCAGGAGCGTGTCCGTTGCGACGCCGCCGGCGTCGCCAGCGAGCACGAAGTGAACGTTCGTCGCCGCTTCCCGCGTGACGATCAGCTGATCGACGACGGAGCCGTCGTCGCGTGAAAGAAGGCTGATCAGCCCGTCCCCGGCATCCTTGTTGAGCAGCCTGTGCACGGAAGGATGCCGCAGGTCCGCGTCCACCATCAGCGTGCTGCTGCCGGTAAGGGCAAACTGCCGCGCCAGCGCCAGCGCAATCGTGGTCTTGCCGTCGCCCGGAAGCGTTGACGTGACGAAGACGCAGAGCTTCCCGCTCGACGTGGGGCCGCGAATGCCGGTACTGATCCTCCGGATCGCCTCGGAAAACGCGGACAGGGGGTCCTCGACGATGGCCAGGTGCGCCTTCTCGCGCGCTCCACCGATATGTGGAACGGACGCAACGACGGGAATGCCGGCAACCGCCTCGAATTGATCGATATCCGTTATGCCGCCGAGATAGTTCTCCCGCAGGAACGCTAGGCCGATTCCGGCGCCCAGGGAAAAGAGCACGGCGCCGGCGAGGATCAGCCGCGTCGGCGGAAAGCTCGGATAGGGAGGGGGGGTGGCGTTCGCGATGATCCGCGAGTCGGGCATGTTGAAGCCGGTCTGCTGCTCGACCTGCCTCAGCTTGGCGAGGAAGCTGTCGTAAAGCGACCGGCGCGTCTCCAGATCGCGCTGAAGACGATCGAGCTCGTTCACGACCACAGCCGGCAGGCGCTGATTGGCGAGCGTCGACTCAAGCTGCTTTCTGAAATTCGAGGCGCGGCTGTCCGACAATGACATGTCGACTTGCAGAGACGAGACGCGCCTCTCAGCCGCCTCCCTGATCTGCCTGTCGAGATCGGCGAGCTGGCGCCGCGTCTGGTCCAGATCCACCCTAACGGCGCTGCCCCGCAACTCCTGCGCCAACGATTGCCGCTGTCTGGCAATGTCCGCTGGCATTTCAGCGAGCTGTACGAGCCGCTCGAAGTCCTGCTCCCTGAGCGCGCTCTGAAGATCGGCAAACGCCGCCTCGCTCGTCAGTCTAGACTGATGCTCCGCTTCGATGCGGGCCAACAACTCGCGGGCGGCCGGTGAGTCCAACTTCTCAAGCTGAGTGGAGACGAACCTGTCGACCGCCTCCTCGCCCTCTGAAATATCGCTGGCGAGGCCCTCAACACGGCTCCGCAGGAACTTCACCGCTCTTTCCGCGGAATCCAGCCGCGAAGAGATCTGTTCGTCGAGATAGGCCGCGGCCACCGCGTTCGCCCGATTCGCGGCGTCCTGGGCCGATCCGGCCGTGGCCCTTATCGAGATTACGTTGGTCAAACCGCGGCGCGTGGTGTCGAGCGTACGGGAAAGCCTGTTGACGATTTCAGTCTGCTCTTCCGCCGTCAGGTCGGAAAACTCCCTTGGGG
>JBOHKB010000281.1:0-6127 GCA_050728815.1 Propylenella sp. | reverse complement strand
ACCCCCTCCCGAAGTTCTCTCCGCTTCGCTGCGAGAACTTCGACCTCCCCTCAGGGGGGAGGTTAAGCTCCAGTCCGCGCGCCGACCATGCAACGCCGCGGAGGATCGTTCTTCGGCCGGCGCAAAGGAAAGCAGCTTCGGCCGGGCCAACGGAAGGCGCTCGAAACCGTTCTTCCAAGGCTTTTGATCGATCTCGGCCGCCCGCCGCCGAAGAATCTCGCAGCGCTCTTCGACGTCCCGACAAGCGCCTTTCGTCTGGAAATCGGCTTTGGCGGCGGCGAGCACCTCCTCCACGAGGCGAAGGCGCATCCCGAAATCGGTTTCATCGGCGTGGAGCCGTTCGAAAACGGCGTGGCGAAAGCGGTGACCGCGATCGCGCGCGACGCTATCCGGAACGTCAGGCTCTACGATCAGGACGCGACCGCGCTCCTCAACTGGCTGCCGGCGCGATCGCTCGAGCGGATCGACCTTCTCTACCCCGACCCCTGGCCGAAGAAGCGGCATTGGAAGCGGCGTTTCGTCAATGCGGAAAACCTCGACCGCATCGCGCGCTGTCTTGCGCTGGGCGGAATCTTCCGGTTCGCCACAGATGTCGAGAGCTACGCCGAGTGGACGCTTGAAGCGGTCGCGCGGAACGCGCGGCTCGCGCTCGTGGACGATGCATCGAGCGACCACAGTCAGCCCTGGCCGGATTGGCCGGGCACGCGCTACGAGGCGAAAGCGATCAAAGCGGGCCGACGCGCGGCCTACCTCACCTTCTGCCGGACGTAGCGAGACCGGCGGCCGCCTGCGTTGATTGCGTGCCCTTGGGAAGCCGTGCTGAGTTCACAAGCTGTCGCCGGGGGCGTCAGCATTGCGCAGGAGGGGACCATGTCGATGCTCCGCTGGCCGGGCCCGGAAACGCGGGAAAACGTCAGGTTCGTGTCCGACGTGCTCCAGGCATTCGCCATCATTTTCACAATCGTCTGGGCGGCGACAACGTTCCGCCATCAGGTCTTGACCGAGGCGGAGGCGACGCGGCGCGAGCTGAGCCGTCCCTATGCCGAGAAGCAGCTCGACCTCTACCTCGACGCGGCGCGGGTCGTGGCGCATCTTGCTGCCGCCGCCCCCGACAGCCCGGACCGCGCGGCAACGGAGACGCGCTTCTGGGAGCTGTATTGGGGCGAGCTTGCCTTTGTCGAATCGCGGACACGAGACGAGGCGGCGGGCGGTCCGCCATCGGTCGAGCGCCTGATGGTGGAGTTCTGCAATCAGCATTTCGCCCCACAGAAGTGCAATTCCTCGGCGGGACCGGGGCTTCCGGCAGCGATAAATCTTGCCCGCCAGGCGAGCGACGAAGTGAGGCGGCGGTGGGAGGATATCGGGCGGCCGGTGGACCGTTAGAGCGCACGCGGTCGCGCCGGCTATGAAGCCGCGTGCCGACTGCCGAGCAGCTCCTCGCGGGTGAGATCGACGATACGGCCGAAGCCGGCGACGAGATGTCCGCCGGCGATCTCGAAGCGGTAGAGCGAAAAGTCGGCGAAGCCGGCATAGCGCGCCGCGTCCGGATGGCGCTTCAGAAACAGCCGCCGCGACTCGGCTTCATTGTCCTTCATGCAGCGTCCGGCGAGCGTCAGCCGCAGCGCCGTCATTGACTCGCTCCCCACCTCCGGCTCGCGCACGAAGAGGAGCGACGCGCGCGGATCGCGCTCGAGGTTCTGGCTGTGCCGCGCAAGCCGCGACAGGAGCGTGAGCGGCGCGCCGTCCGCGGCGGTCGCGGTCACCACGTAGGAGGCATAGGGTCCGCCGTCGGGCTCGAGCGTAGCGAGCGACGCCGCGCCGCCGGCGGCGAGCAGGCTGCGCGCCACATCAACGTTGGAACTGGAATCTTCGGCCATCGCCCGATGCCTCACCCGTCCGGCGAGAGTTTTCCAGGGCGCTCAGCGTATCCATTCGATCTGCTCGCCGATCTTGGCGCAATGCCAATCCATGCCGTAGTTCAAGCCGGGAACGACGGTCTCGAAGGAATGATCCCGCGCCGCGTACTCGCAGTCATACTTCGTTTGAAACTGTCCGAGGATGTACGTGTTGACGGGACCAGTGGCCGCGCCTGGCGCCGGCGCGGTTCCGATGACGATGATCAGCGCATACATCGCATGTCCTCCCTCTCGACCGCGGCCGATGCAACCTTTCGAAGGCAGAAAGTCCTGTCGGCACAGCAGAAAAGCCATCGCGTCAATTTTGGCTGCCACATTCTGTTCACATTCTGTTACAAGAGAAAAGCAGCGTGGCCACCGCCCCTCGGGGGTCCGAGCCTGAAAGGATTCGCTGATGCCGACCATCGCGCTCGTCGACGATGACCGCAACATCCTGACCTCCGTCTCCATGACGCTGGAATCGGAGGGCTACAGGGTGACGACCTACAACGATGGCAGCTCAGCGCTCGACGGGCTGGCGCAGAACCCGCCCGACCTTGCCATTCTCGACATCAAGATGCCGCGCATGGACGGGATGGAACTCCTCCGGAAGCTCCGCCAATCGACGGATCTGCCGGTGATCTTCCTCACCTCCAAGGACGACGAGATCGACGAGCTTTTCGGGCTCAAGATGGGCGCCGACGACTTCATCAAGAAGCCCTTCTCGCAGCGGCTCCTCGTGGAGCGGGTGCGCGCCGTGCTCAGGCGCGCGCAGCCGCGCGACGGCGCCGGCGCGCGGAGCGTCGAGCAGAGCCGCATCCTGGAGCGCGGCGCCCTGACCATGGACCAGGAGCGGCACACCTGCACGTGGAACGCACAAAACGTCACGCTGACGGTGACGGAGTTCCTGATTCTTTTCGCGCTTGCGCAGCGTCCCGGCGTGGTAAAAAGCCGTAACGCGCTGATGGACGCCGCCTATGACGATCAGGTCTATGTGGACGACCGCACGATCGACAGCCACATCAAGCGCCTGAGAAAGAAGTTCAAGGCGGTCGACGACGAGTTCAACATGATCGAGACTCTCTACGGAGTGGGATACCGCTTCCGGGAAGGGTAAGATCGGCGAATGGTCGCAGAGTCGAGCCGCGCACAGCAACCGCTCCAGCGCAGATCGCTGATTCCGGAGCGTCTGCGTGCCGGGGCGCAGGTGCTCCGCCCGATCCGCAAATGGCTGGGCGCCGTCGGACGCGCCTCGACTTCGAGCCTGACGCGGCGCATCGTTCTCCTCAACCTCGCCGCGTTGATCGCGCTGGTCGCCGGCATCCTCTACCTGAACCAGTTCCGCGCCGGCCTGATCGACACGCGCGTTGAGAGCCTGCTCGTGCAGGGGCAGATCATCGCGGCGGCGATCGCTGCGCAGGCTACGGTAGAGACCGACGCCATCACCGTCGACCTCGACAAGCTGCTGGAGCTGCAGGCCGGGCAGAGCGGCGCACCCTACCGCGTGAGCGAATCGGCGACGGAATTCCCGATCAATCCGGAGCGCGTGGCGCCGCTGCTCCGCCGCCTCATCTCCCCGACCCGCACGCGCGCGCGCATCTACGACACCGACGGCACTCTGCTCCTCGATTCGCGCGGCCTTTATATGCGCGGCCTCGTGCAGAGCTTCGACCTGCCGCCGCTCGGCGAGAAGAAGAACGTCTTCGAGCGCTGGTGGGATGCCGTGAAGCTGTCGTACCGTCGCGGCGATCTCCCGGTCTACGAGGAGATCGGCTCCGCCAACGGCCGCGAATACACCGAGGTCGCCTCGGCATTGAACGGACAGACAGCAAGCGTCGTCCGGGTCGGCGAGGACGGCGGCCTCATTGTGTCGGTGGCGGTGCCTGTGCAGCGCTACCGCGCAATCCTCGGAAGCCTGCTCCTCTCCACCGAATCCGGCGACATCGACGCCATCGTGCAGGCGGAACGCATGGCGATCGTGCGCGTCTTCCTCGTCGCCGCCGCGATTACCGTGCTCCTCTCGATCCTGCTTGCCAGCACCATCGCCGGTCCGGTCAGGAGACTCGCCGCCGCTGCCGAGCGGGTGCGCCGCGGCGTCCGCCATCGCCGGGCCGAGATCCCGGATCTCGGCAGGCGCAAGGACGAGATCGGCCATCTATCGCGCGTGCTCGCCGACATGACCGCCGCGCTCTACAAACGCATGGAGGCGATCGAGAGTTTTGCGGCCGACGTGGCGCATGAGCTGAAGAACCCGCTCACTTCCCTCCGCAGCGCCGTCGAGACGCTGCCGATCGCGAAGACCGAGGAACAGCGGAACCGCCTGTTCGCGGTCATCAAACACGACGTGAAGCGGCTCGACCGGCTGATCTCCGACATCTCCGACGCTTCGCGGCTGGACGCCGAGCTCGCGCGCGAGAGCGTCGACCCGGTGGACATGGCCAGGCTGCTCGAGACGGTGATCGCGATTACGCGCGAGACGCGGGTCGCGGACAAGCGCCAAGTCCAGCTGACGTTCGACCGCAATCGTTTCGGCAAGGACGCCTTCTTCGTGCTCGGCCGCGACAGCCGGCTCGGGCAGGTGTTCAACAATTTGATCGACAACGCGCTCTCCTTTTCGCCGCCCGGCGGCCTCGTTCGCATCCATGGCCGGCGCGAAGCGAGCCGCATCGTCGTGACCGTCGACGATGACGGGCCGGGCATCCGCGCCGAAAACGTCGAGAGCATTTTCGAGCGATTCTACACCGATCGCCCCGAGGGCGACGATTTCGGCCAGAACTCCGGATTGGGGCTCGCCATATCGCGGCAGATCGTCGAGGCGCATCGCGGCACCATCCGGGCCGAGAACCGCACCGCGCCCGACGGGCGCGTCGAGGGAGCGCGGTTTACCGTCGTGCTTCCGACGCCGGGCTGAGCGTATGTCCGAAACTGTGCATGGCGCCGCCGTGCTCGTCGGTGCGCACGGCGTTTTGATCCGCGGCGAACCCGGGGCCGGCAAGTCCATGCTCGCGCTTCAGCTGATCGAGCGCGGCGCGTTGCTGATCGCCGACGACCGCGTCACGCTTTCCGCCTGCCACGGGCGCGTCGTCGCCTCCGTCCCGGCGACGATCGCCGGCCGCATCGAGCTGCGCGGGAGAGGCGTCATCGCTGTGCCGCATGAGCGCTCCGGCGTCATCCGGCTCATTGCCGACATCGTGAGCGACGAGGAGCTTGAACGCATGCCCGAAGCTGACCAACTAACCGCCGCGCTTCTCGAAATAGCGCTTCCCCGCCAGCCGGTTCCCGCGCGGACGGAGCAGGCGGTGCGCCTCATCGAAGCGGCGCTGGGGGCGGTCTTGCCGCACCGCAATATGGGCTTGCGGTCGGCGCGAGTTTGAGGATGATGGCGGCCCTCCCCCCACAAATGGCGCGTTCATGATCGGTCTGGTGCTTGTCACTCATGGGCAATTGGCGACGGAGTTCCGTTCGGCCCTCGAACATGTCGTCGGCCACCAGGAGGCGTGCGAAGCCGTGTCGATCGGCCCCGAAGACGACATGGAGGAGCGGCGGCGTGACATCGTCGCGGCGGTCGAGCGGGTCAACGACGGCTCGGGAGTGATCCTGCTCACCGACATGTTCGGCGGCACGCCCTCCAACCTCGCCATCTCGGTCATGGAGCCCGGCCGCGTCGAGGTTGTCGCGGGCGTCAACCTGCCCATGCTCATCAAGCTCGCCAGCGTGCGCGCCGACGGCGACATCGAGAAGGTCGCCTGTTGCGCGCAGGACGCCGGGCGGAAGTACATCAACGTCGCCAGCAAGCTGCTCGCGAGCGAATGACTCCGTGCTGTCGCGGCACGTCACGATCGTGAACCGGCGCGGATTGCATGCACGCGCTGCGGCGCGCTTCGTCAAATGCGCGGGAGGATTCGACGCCGCGATTCACGTCGTGAAGGACGGCCAGAGCGTCGAGGGCACGTCGATCATGGGGCTGATGACGCTCGCCGCCGCGCCCGGCAGCAGTATCGAGCTGACGGCGGAGGGGCCGGAGGCGGAGGCGGCCATGGAAGCGCTCGCCAAGCTCGTCGAGAGCAGGTTCGGGGAGGAGGAGTAGGCCCTCGAACCCTGGACGGCAGAGCTCACCCGCTGATGTTGTAGGCGGCGAGCGCCGCCATGTTGACGATGTCGGCGTCGCGCGCGGAGATCGGCAGGATCTGCACGGCGCGGTCGAAGCCGACGAGCAGCGGGCCGAGCACGGT
>JBOHKB010000280.1:0-10074 GCA_050728815.1 Propylenella sp. | reverse complement strand
GCGTTGGAGGCGGCGCTTGGCCTGTTCGGCACGGCGACGCAGGTCCGCGCCGACGCCGAATACTACGATTCCGACGCGCGGATCGGCCTGCAGCAGGCCCGCCAGGCTGTCGACGCCCGCCGCGCCGATTTGGCCGAGGCCGAGCGGCGTCAGAGCCGCATGGCGGAGCGGCTATCCGCCTTTGCCGGCGCGCTGGCGCGGATCGAAGCGGATGCGGACATGGCCCAGGCGGACCTCAGGACCGCGCGCGATGCGCTTCAGGCGCTGCCTGAGACCGCGGCGCTCGAAGCGCGGCGCGACGATGTCCAGTCCGGGCTGGCGCGGGACCGCGGGCACGCTGCTGAGGCGCGGCTTGAGGCTGAGCGGGCTGCGCACGAAGAAACCCTGCGCGTGCGGCGGCTCACTGAGATTGCCGGCGACCGCGAGCGCTGGGCGGGACGGCTTCAGCGCGCCGAGGAGCGCGTCGCGGCACTGAAGCAGCGGCTCAGCGCGCTCGAAGCCGAGGTTGCCGCCACGCCCGATGATCCGGGCATATTCGAGGAGCGCAGGCGTGGGCTCCAGGGCGACACGGAGGCCGCCGAGGGGATCGCTGCGGCTGCATCGCACGATCTTTCGATGGCGGAATCGGCGCAGCTGAACGCGCAGGAGCGGGCTCGCGCGGCGCACGAGGTTCTTTCGGAGGCGCGCGAGGCGCGCGGCCGAGACGAAGAGCGTGTGATCGCCGCCGAGACCCGCAAGACGGAGCTTGCCACGCAAATCTCCGAGCACTTCGATTGCCCGATCGAAGCGTTGCGCGAAGTCGCTGAACTTAAGCCTGACGCGCCGTTGCCGGAGGCGAGCGCGGCGGAGGCACGGCTTCACCGGCTGAAGGCGGAGCGCGAACGCCTTGGCGGTGTCAATCTCCGCGCCGAGGAGGAAGCCCGCGAGCTGGAAGCCCGGCTCGACGAGATGCGGGCGGAGCACGAAGACCTCGAGGAAGCGATCAAGCGGCTCCGCCAGGGCATCCAGAATCTCAACCGCGAGGGACGCGAGCGGCTGCTCAAGGCGTTCGAAGCGGTCGGCGGCCATTTCTCCAGCTTGTTCCAGCGGCTCTTCGGCGGCGGCACCGCCGAGCTTGCGCTGGTCGGCTCCGACGATCCGCTGGAGGCGGGGCTCGAAATCGTGGCGCGTCCGCCCGGCAAGCGTCCGCAGACGATGACGCTCCTTTCCGGTGGCGAGCAGGCGCTGACGGCGCTTGCGCTAATCTTCGCGGTGTTCCTCACCAATCCGTCGCCGATCTGCGTGCTCGACGAGGTCGACGCGCCGCTCGATGACGCCAACGTTGAGCGCTTCTGCGAGCTGCTCGACGACATGCGCGAGCGCACCGACACCCGCTTCGTCGTCGTCACGCACAATCCGATCACCATGGCGCGCATGGACCGTCTCTTCGGAGTGACAATGGCCGAGCGCGGCGTGTCGCAGGTGGTGTCGGTCGATCTTCAGCAAGCGGAGCGTTTCCGCGAGGCAAGTTGACGCATCGGATGTCGGCTACGAAGGCGAAAAATCAAATTTCCATCAATGGCTTGACTGTCGGCCGCCTTCCTTGACACCCTTGGGGGCCAAAACTAAGGTGCCGCCGGTTTCGGAGGGGTCCGCCCCTGCCGAGGCTGTCCTGTGCGCGGCTTGGCGGATGGTCGGATGGCGGCCTCGGACGGCAATTCGGACGGGGCGGGAGGAGCCTCCGACGCCGATCTTGCCCGGCGCCTGGATCGTCTGTCGCGCGATCTCGAATCCGAGAAGCGGGAACGCGCCGCGGACGAACGGCCGCCGAAATCGGACAGCGCCGGCTACGCTCTCGCCTTCCGCATGGCGAGCGAGTTCGTCGCTGGCGTAGTGGTTGGCGCGGCGCTGGGCTGGGGGCTGGACCGTGTGGCGGGAACTTCGCCCTGGGGTCTTATCGGCTTCCTGCTGCTCGGCTTCTGCGCCGGGGTCTTGAATGTCGTGCGCGTCTCGAGCCGGATGACGTCGCTCGGAGCGGGGAGCGACGGCGGCGCCAAGTGAAAGGCATTCCCCGACCGGGGCGCTGAGAGGATTTGAGGCGTGGAAGACAGGGTCGACCCTATCCACCAGTTTGCGATCGCCAACCTCGTCGATCTCGGCACGATCGGCGGCGTGAGCATCGCCTTCACCAATTCCGCGCTGTTCATGGTCGTGATCGTCGTGCTGATCACGGCCTTCATGGTCGCGGCGACCACCCCGAGGAACGCCGGCCGCGGCGATGACGACATAGAAAGCATGGTGCCGGGGCCGCTCCAGTCGCTGGCGGAAATCGCCTACGAGTTCGTCGCCAACATGCTGCGCGAAAGCGCGGGCAAGGAGGGGATGCGGTTCTTCCCCTTCGTGTTCTCCGTCTTCATGTTCGTGCTTTTCGCCAACGTGATCGGGCTCTTCCCCTACTTCTTCACGGTGACGAGCCACATCGCCATAACCGCGGGGCTCGCGGTGACGATCATCCTGATGGTCATCCTCTATGGGTTCTATCGGAACGGCCTGCACTTCCTCGGGCTTTTCGTGCCGAAGGGCGTCCCCGTCTATCTGCTGCCGCTCGTGGTCGCGATCGAGGTCATGTCCTTCCTCTCGCGCCCGATCAGCCTCTCCGTCCGTCTCTTCGCCAATATGCTCGCCGGCCACATCACGCTGAAGGTCTTCGCGAGCTTCATCCTCATGCTCGGCGCCTTCGGCTTCGCGGGTTGGCTCGGCGCCATCATCCCGTTCTTTATGACCGTGGCGCTGACAGCACTTGAAGTGCTCGTCGCCTTCCTGCAGGCCTATGTCTTCGCCATCCTCACCTGCATGTATCTGAACGATGCGCTGCATCCCTCGCACTGACGGAGCGGCCCAACCTTCTCGAACTCAGGAGAAACGAACCATGGAAGAAGCGATCATCGATGCCGGCAAGTATGTGGGCGCCGGCATGGCGTGCCTCGGTATGGGCGGCGCGGGCGTCGGCCTCGGCTCGCTGTTCGGCAATTACCTTGCCGGCGCGATCCGCAACCCGTCCGCCGCCGACGGTCAGTTCGGCCGGCTGATCTTCGGCTTTGCCGTGACCGAGGCGCTCGGCATCTTCTCGCTGCTGATCGCGCTTCTGCTCATCTTCGCCGTTTAGGGCGAGCCGAAGCGAGGGACGGCGTCTGCGAACGCCGTCCGATGCGAGGCACGGCAGTGATCCTCATCTCACCATCCTTCGCGCAGTCCGAGAACGCGGTCGAGCCGGGAGCGTCGGAGCTGCAGGAAGGCGCCGAAGCGCACGGCGGCGGCGAGCATGGTGCGTTTCCGCCCTTCGACCCCGCCACGTGGGGCTCGCAGCTCTTCTGGCTCGCGATCACGTTCGGCGCGCTGCTCTTCCTGATGAGCCGCGTGGCGCTGCCCCGCGTAGCCGCCATCCTGGAGAGGCGGAGCAACCGCCTGGCCGGCGACCTCGCAGCGGCCGGCAGGCTGAAGGAAGAGACGGACGCGGCGATCGCCGGCTACGAGCAGGCTCTGGCGGAAGCCAGGCAGAACGCGCACGCGATCGCCCAGAAGGCGCGCGACGACGCCAAGGCGGCGATCGGCGTCGACCGCGTTCGCACCGAAGGCGCGCTGCAGGAGAAACTGGGCGCGGCCGAGGCGCGTATTTCGGAAGTGAAGACGCGGGCGCTCGCCGAGGTGGACACGATCGCCCGCGACGCGACCGAGGCGATGGTCGAGGTGCTGATCGGCGGCGGGGCCGGTAAGAGCGAGGTCGCCGTTGCGGTCGACGCCGCCATGGCGGAAAGGGCCTGACGATGGACGCCACCGCATGGGCAACCGTCTGGGTGTTTCTCGCGCTTCTCGTCTTCCTCGGCACCCTCGTATACATGAAGGTGCCCGCGATGCTGACCGCGGCGCTCGACAAGCGCGCTGACAAGATCCGCTCCGAGCTGGACGAGGCGCAAAAACTTCGCCGCGAGGCGGAGGCGCTGCTTGCCGAATACAAACGGAGGACCGCGAACGCCGAAGCCGAGGCGGCGGCGATCGTGACGCAGGCGAAGCGCGAGGCGGAGGCGCTTTCCGCGGAGGCGAAAGGCCGCATCGAGGAATACGTCGCGCGCCGGACGCGCGCGGTCGAGCAGCGCATCGCCCAGGCCGAGACGCAGGCAGTCGCCGAGGTCAGGAGCCGCGCCATCGATGTAGCTGCAGCCGCTGCCGGGCGCATCCTGGCGGAACGCGCCAAGGGCAAGGCCGGCGACGAGCTGGTCGAGCGCTCGATCGACGTCGTACGCAAGAACCTGAACTAGCTAGTCGCTCTCCACGCCGACGAGCGGGAGCTCGCCCTGGAAGCAGGCGGCGACGCGCCAGAAACTCCGGCGGTGGAGGCGGCAGGGGCCGAGTTCCGAGAGCGCGGTCTGATGCGCTTTCGTCGAATAGCCCTTGTGCGAGGCGAGGCCGTAGCCGGCAAAGCTCAGCTCGCAGCGGGTCATCAGCCGGTCGCGCATCACCTTCGCGACGATCGAGGCGGCTGCAACTGACAGGGATAGCGCGTCGCCGTCGACGAGGGCGCGCGCTTCGCACGGCATCCGCTGCGGCACCATGTTGCCGTCGACGAGCGCCGCGTCGGGCGGTCGCGCGAGGCCAAGCACCGCGCGGCGCATGGCGACCAGCGACGCCTGCAGGATGTTGATGCGGTCGATCGCGGCGACCGAGGCGAAGGCGAAGGAAATCTCGGCGCTGCCGCATAGCGCGGCGAAGACGGTCTCTCGCTCATCCGCCGTCATGACCTTGGAATCGGCGATGCCGTCCGGGATGGCGTCCGGGTCGAGCACGACCGCTGCCGCCACCACGGGGCCGGCGAGCGGACCGCGCCCCGCCTCGTCGACGCCGGCGACGCGGCGAAAGCCTGAAGCGATCAGCGCGCGCTCATGCGCATAGTCGGCGACGATCGGCGATTCGGCGACGGCCATTGCCTCCGATAGGGCGGAGAGAGGGCCGGCGCAATCGCCTCAGCGGAGAGCCGCGGCTTTGTCCACGCCTCGCCGGCTCAGGCAACCGGCTCGAGCGGTCGCGCCTCCGCCTCCGCGCTTTCCCGTCCCTCGATGAAATTCTGGGCGAAGTGCGCGATCACCTGGTCGACGAAGGCCGGCTGTATGTGCACCCCGTCAGGCAGGAGCGCGAGCTTGCGATCGGAGTACATCGTCATCTCGTAGCTCGGGAAATAGTCGATCCTGCCCGGATGCAGGCTCTGCCAGGTCTCGGCGCAGCAGCGGAGCATCGACTTCGTGAGGCAGGTGGCGACGACGACGTCGCGGTCGGAAAAGGTCGCGGTCAGAGAGACCGGCGAGACGGTGACCACGATGTGGCAGTTGGGATTGTGGCGGTTCAGGAGCGCGAAGAGCTTCTCCAGGTTCTCCATGTTCTCCTGGAAATCCAGCACGCGGAACTCGAAGCGGTCGGGGTCGGTGAGGAGCGGCTTCTTCTTGTTCGCGGTGGCGGCGAGATGCGGCACGAAGTTGATGTAGTCGCCGAGGCGCTTGTCGTACCAGCACTCGGCGATGCCGAGCGAGATGGTGATCATCGAGGCGGAGAGCGCCCTCGCAAAGTACTGGGTTATCTCTCTCCGGCGCTCGGCGACGGCCGCGTAGGATTCGGCGCCGAACATCGGGTGCGAGTAGAGGTCGACGTAGCTCATCAGCCGTGTCCTGAGGAACGCCGCCTCAGGGAACCTGCTCTCGCCAGACGCCCATTCCAGCTCGCGGAGGATGGAAACTGTGTTGTAGCGGTTGACCCAGCCGGCCGGCGCGCCGCTCGGCATCTTCTCTTCAACGAGCGAGAGAACGGGAAAGCCCTGCCGCGCCATCGAGCGTTCAAGCTCGCGCGCGAAGCAGGAGCCGATGGCGAAGATCGTGTCGCCGGGCCGGATCCTGCGCGAAACTTTCACGCCCGGGCGGAAGATCGGGTCCGAATTGAGCCTGTGTGTGGCGTGATCCGGATTGGCTTCCGACCGCGAGAACCAGCGCGCATATCTGTTTCTGGTCGCGTAGTTCGCCTGCGCCTCATGGAACCCGAAACGGAAGATGGCCATTCGGCGGACCCCGGTCTCACGCGCGTTTTGGGCATATAGGCCGCCGCCGCGGAAAGCGTCAACGCGGGCAGTCCGAGGCTCCTCCCCCGTCGCTTGCAACGGGGGAGGGGACCATGCGAAGCATGGTGGAGGGGGCGGGTCTAACCGCTACACGCTGCATTCGCCCCTTCCACCGCCTTCGGCGGTCCCCCTCCCCCGCTTCGCGGAGGAGGAACCAGCTGCAGCTTCATCTGGCCGCCAACGGGGACGGGCGGGGTGAAGAGGTCGGCGCGGAGCTTTCGCCGTTCCTGGTTCAGGCCGAGGCGCTTCGCCGCAAGCTCGAAGCGGCGGCCGATCATCCAGGCGTAGGGACCACGCCCGCGTTGGCGCACGCCCCATTCGGACTCATAGTCCTTGCCGCCGCGCATCTGCTGCATCACCGACATCACGTGATTGTAGCGGTCGGGGTAGTTCGCCATCAGCCACTCGCGAAAGATCGGCGAGACTTCGAGCGGCAGGCGGAGGAGCACGTAGCCGGCCTCGCGCGCGCCCGCCTCGTGCCCCGCCTCAAGCAGGCGCTCGAGCTCCATGTCGTTCAGCGCCGGGATGATCGGCGCGGTCATCACGGTGACCGGGATGCCGGCCGCGGCGAGCTTGTCCATCGTCTCGAGCCGCTTCGGCGGCGTCGCCGCGCGCGGCTCCATGGCGCGCGCCAGGCGCCGGTCGAGCGTGGTCAGCGACAGCGCCACCTTGGCGAGCCCGCGCTCGGCCATCGAGGCGAGAATGTCGATGTCGCGCACGACCAGCGCCGACTTGGTCACGATGCCGACCGGGTGGTTCGCCTTGGACAGCACCTCCAGGATCTGACGCATTATCTTCCACTCGCGCTCGATCGGCTGGTAGGGGTCGGTGTTGGTGCCGATGGCGATCGTGCGCGGCACGTAGCCGGGCTCCGCCAGCTCGCGCTCAAGAAGCTTCGCCGCGTTGGGCTTGGCGAACAGCTTTGTCTCGAAGTCGAGGCCGGGCGACAGCCCCATGTTGGCGTGCGTCGGCCGCGCGAAGCAGTAGGCGCAGCCGTGCTCGCAGCCGCGATAGGGGTTGATCGAGCGGTCGAAGGAAATGTCGGGCGAATTGTTGCGCGTGATGATGCGGCGCGCCTCTTCGACCTGCACCTCGGTCCGGATCGGCGGCAGCTCTTCGAGCGAGCGCCATTCATCGTCGAACGCCTCGCGGACGATCGGCTCGTAGCGGCCCGAAATGTTGGTCTGCGCACCGCGCCCACGCCGGCGGTCCTCGAAGATGTCCGGGATCACCGGCCCGGCGGCCCGCCTCCCACGTACACGGGTGCGGGCCGCCGGAACCGGCTCGGGGGGCCTCGGGAATTCGGCGCGACTCAACATGCGGGTATAACTAGCGAGGCCATGAGAACGTTGCAAGAACAAAATAGGAATTAAAGCATAACTTCATGAATCGGCGCGGCCGAGGTCCGCCACGCAAGGGCCGAGGAATGGATTGCCGGATCAAGTCCGGCAATGACGACAAAATGCAGACGCACATCATCGTTCCCGCGGCCTCACGGACCGAGTCTTGTTCCCTTCGAGGCTTCGCTTCGCGAAGCGCCTCAGGGCAAGCCTGCCTCCTCTTCAGAAGGAGGGAGCGGGGCGCTTTCGAAGCGCCGAAAACGCTCAAATCTCTGGCGCTTCCGAAAAGCGCCCCGCGCGGCGGTTACGACCTTCGACTCGTCCTCGTCTTCCGTCCCATCGGGGGCGGCTCGCGCCGCCTCCTCAGGGCCATACAGCCGACAACATCCGGCGGAGCGCTCGTAGTGGCGCTCGGGGGACCCTTCCGAAGGCCGCCGGGCCGAAAACCTCCGGGGTTCTCGTCGCGGCGCCGCCCGCTACGCCCGCCATAGCGTCGGAGACGCGAAGGCGGGCTGCTCCCGAGACGGTTCCGGTGGCCATCCGGTCCCTCCATGAGCAGCGGTGAGTGGAGTGTATGCGAGGGAGGAGGGGTGGGGATAAGTGCGGTTTCCGACCTAGCGAAACAGATCAGGTGTACGCTTGCGTTTGAAGAGGCGGGGTCCTCGACACTGATAGTCAGCCCATGCGTCACAGAGTTGCTGTAGGAACCGTTCAAGCTCACGATCATTTATCGCGTTGATCGCGGCCCAGTCTAGGCACCGAAAAAGCCGATTCGACGAACGCTCCGGCGTTGAAACCAAAATGAACTCCAGTGGATGGTTGAGGTAGCCAGGTTGATAGCGCTGCAGCGCTCGCCCCAGCACCGCAGCTGCAGCCCTGATCTGTCGGTCCGAAAGGGGTGTCTCCCAGAAGTATAGAACCATTATGCGTTGTGGCTGGGCCCTGCGAAGCCAAACTGGCGATACTTTGAGCTCCATGTCGTTCGGCAGCCGAATGCTCATCTGCGAAAAGAGATCTACGGGTAACGGCTGCTGCGAGCGCAAGAATGTCTCAGACGCGATCAAGACTTCGACCGCGCACCTGCTCTGCACCGGTTCGGGAACCTGCCGTGCCTGGCGAACAGCCTCGTCGAAAGTAAGGTCGCCCTTGAGTACACGGAGGAAAAGTGCCCTTGCAGAGTCATATCGCGGCGGCGACTTCCGCTCGGCCCAGGTAAGAGCGCGCACAACAGCTGCCCGATCATCGACGACCATCGAAATGGACGATAGGTAAGCCGGAAATTCAGACAAAGGAGTGCTGAATTCTGTTTCCACGAAGCGAGTCCGCATTCGAATCATGCTGAACGGCAAAGTATAGCACCGTATCTGCGCAGATTTACTGGCTCCTCCCCTGTCCCTCGCTGACGGGAACCGCGAATCGTACGCCATGGGGGACGTGGGCGGCCGGTAAGCGCGCTCGGCGACGGCGCCCTGCGCGTTTCCCCCTCCCGCCTTCGCCCTCTGGGCTACTGCGAGGCAGGCCCTGTCCCTCCCCCGTAAGGGGGGGAGGGAAGTCACGTCTGTGACGGCTGCGGGCGGAGGCGGTCGATCTCGGCGCGGTTCAGGAGCACGATGTGCTGCTCGTTGGGCGGGCGCGTGTCGGGCGGCACGTCGAGGCCGAGGCGCTTGCGCGCATAGTAGAGGAGGGCGCGCCTGACCTTCAGCCGCGCGCTGCCTCGGACGATGCCGTAATCGAGCGCGATCGCGCGCGCCTGCGCCGGCGTCAGCCCGGGGTGCGGGCCGATGACGAGCTCGACAAAACTCTCCCACTCGGGGTCGCGGTCGGGCGCCGGCGGCGCGCCTGGGTCGGGCGTGGGCTTCGCCGTGCGGCCGAGGACGAAATCGCGGAATTCTTGCGTCTCGTAATCGTAGGCGCGCGTGTGCCAGCGAAAGCCGTCGAAGGCGAGCGCGCGCGGCGCGATCCGCCGCCGCGTCGGCTTCTCGCGGCTCATCGACTGGTAGGTGACCGAAAGCGCGTACCGCGCGCGGATCGCGCCGAGCACGGCGCGGAGCAGATAGGGATCGATGCGGCGCTCGGGGACGGGCGTGGTGTCGAACGGCGCGCTGGTGCCGAGCAGCGTGGCGTCGCTCGGCAGGATGCCGAGATCGGCGAGGCGAAGCTCGCCCAGGAAACGCGCGGCGTCCGGCTCCGCGAGCACAGGGCGGAACTCCGCGCCGGCGACATAGCGCTTGACGGATTTGTCGTAGGCGAGGCCGCGCGGCGCGTGCTCGAGATAGCGGGCGATATCCTTCGAGGCCTGGCTGGCGGAGACGCCGAAGGCGCGCGTGAGATCGGTGCGGTTCACTTCGCCCAGCCAGAACAGCCGCTCCTCGATGAATGCGAGCCGCCGCTCGACGCTCCAGCGCAGCGAATCGCCGCCGCCGGCACTTGACTCCGGAGTCCGTCTAGTTTTTGCTACCATCCAGTTTCTGTGACCATCGAGTTTATCGACGGAACCGGTTGTAGCTGATTCGGCGCGTCCTGTGACGGGCGGCGCGCGCCGTTGGTTATCGTCCGGCGCGGCGGGCGGCATGGCCCTGAGGCGCGCGGGCCGAACGG
>JBOHKB010000279.1:0-10241 GCA_050728815.1 Propylenella sp. | reverse complement strand
CCTAGGTACCGCCCGAAGAAGGCGAGGGTGCGCCGCCAGGCGAGATCTGCGGCGGCCTTGTCGTAGCGCTCCGCCGACGTGTCGTTGTTGAAGGCGTGGTTGGCGCCCTCATAGACGAACACCTGGTAGTCCACGCCCGCCGCCTTCAGCGCCTCTTCGTAAGCCGGAATGCCGGCGTTGATGCGCTCGTCGAGCCCGGCATATTGCAGCATCAGCCGCGCCTTGATCTTGCCGACGTCGGCGGCGTCCGGCTGGCGGCCGTAATAGGGAACCGCCGCGGCGACGTCGGCGCCGCCCTGAACGGCCGTCTGGTTGACCAGTCCGCCGCCCCAGCAGAAGCCGATCACGCCGACTTTGCCGTTCGACATGTCGTGGGCCTTGAGAAACGCCACCGTCGCGACGGCGTTTGCGGTTGTCTGAGCGCCATCGAGCGCGCCGATCATGTCGCGCGCCTGGTCCTCGTCCTCCGGCGTGCCGCCACTCGGCGTCAAGAAGTCGGGCGCGAGCGCCAGGAACCCCTCGAGCGCCACGCGCCGCGCCACGTCTTCGATATGCGGGTTCAGGCCGCGGTTTTCGTGGATGACGACAACCGCCGGCAGCGGCCCGGACGCATCCGCCGGCATGACCAGGTAGCCGCTCATCGTCTGGCCGTCGGCGCCGGGATAGGTGATCGTCTCCGCCTTGACGCGAGGATCGTTCTCCTCGGTCATCGCGGCCTTGGCCTTCGACGCCTCCAGCATCGGCACGATCGCCGCGGCGGCGGCCGCAGATCCCGTCAGCCGCTTCAGCTTCTGCATGAAATCGCGGCGGTCGAGCGTCAGGTGGGTGTAGTCGTCATAGGCTTTGATCATGTCCTGGGTGATCTTGGGCATGTCGTTCATCGGCGCCTCCCTTGGCATCGTTGGCAAATCCCTCTCCCATCCGTTCAACGCCAGAGTGTAGCCGCTCCGTCGGGCGGAAAAGCGGATGCGCGATCACAGGTTCGGGAGGTCGCGCCGGCCTTGCGGCGCGTCTTCGGCGGCCCGTATCTTCGATGTAGGAGCAGGTTTCAGGCGGAAGACAAGCGCATGCAAAGTCATATCAGAAAATGGGGAAACAGCCTCGCTCTGCGCATTCCGAACGCGGTTGCGCGGGAAGCGGCGGTGAACGACGGCAAGCTCGTCGATATTTCGGTAGAAAACGGCAGGATCGTCGTCACTCCAGTCGACGCGACGCCTCGTCACTCCTTGGACGATCTTATCGCCGGCATCACCGAGGAGAACCGGCATGAGGAGATGGTTACCAGTACTGCCATCGGCAGCGAGTTCGCCTAACCGCCCCAAGCCGAGAGGAAACCCGGCCTCGCCAGCGAGCTCTCAATGCAGCCTCTCGCGCGGCGGGCGGCCTGCGATCTCCTCGATCACCGCTTTCGGCACCGGCATGAGCAGAAGGTCCCGCTCCTTCATTGCCTCGGCATAGGCGAGCGCAGGCAGCATCGCCTCCTCGTGCCCCTCCGGGTCGAGCAGGTGGCGCATGGCGGCGGCGAGGCAGTCGAGGTCCTGGTTCTGGCTCGCCGACACCATGGCGAGCGCGAAGCATTCCTGCCGGCAGATGTGGCGGCAGCCGCCAGGAAAACAGGCGATCGGGCAGACCGACCAGTCGCGCACGCTCCTGACGAAGCGCGCGAGCCCGTCGACGACGCCGCGCGCCGCGCGCGGCCCCAGCGAGGCGGCGTAGAGGTTCCACGCCTCCTCCCAATGGGTGAGGTCGCCGGAGGCGTAGCCCGCGATCCAGCGGCGAAAGCCTTCGAGCACCAGCCGCTCCGGCAGCCGGTCGAAGAGCGGCGCCGAGCGGCCGATCGGGTTGGCTGAGGCCACGGGGCGGCTCAGCATGGGGCCTTACGCAAGGCTCCCTCTCCCCGCTCGTCCGCCGTAGCCCGGAGGGCGAAGGCGGATGTGGGGAGAGGGTCTGGGTGAGGGGTGTCAAACGTGGAGCGCTGCGCGAAGACCCCACCCTCAACCCCTCCACACCGGTGGGAGGGGCGCAGGCAGGCGACATTTCCGAGAGTCAACGGCACGCGGCTGCAAGCGCCGACGCGCCCGCCGGAGACAGGCATTTCGATCCTCCAAGCGAAAGGGTTCAAGGCCCCGACGTCAAAGGCTCATAATTGGCAACTCTCATAGTCGGGAAATACGTAAGCGCCTGTCAAGAATTATGTTTTGGAACGATTCCAGGGGCGCGCGGCCTCATATGGCAACAGCACCAAGCGGTGTGAATCCCGATTTGCCATTATCCAACGATGGCAGACCCGCCGGTTTTCTATGCCCTCAGACGCAGGCACGCTGAAATCCACCGGAGACATAGAGCGGCTTCAAGCCGACCTGGCGCATATCCAGGAAGCGCTCAGGCTTTGCGGCTATCGGGGCAACTTCGCAGAAATCAAGCCCATCCATCGGCGGCCGGGGCGAGCTGCGCCGGGCTGGTGGATCGATATCCTCCGCAAGCGCCGCTGCCCGCCATTCAATGCCCAGATCGCCGTTGAGATCGCCCGCACGAAGGGCTGGTATGCCGAGATGACCTCTTGCTTGCGCAGATGGTCATTCGGGTGAAAGCCGTTCGGCGGAGCCTCAGAAGCCATGGAGCGCGGTTTCAATAGTGAAGTGGGGCAATATATGCTTTTCCACAGGTCAGCTATCAGCGAACAGAGCCGGACTCGGATAGGTAGTAGCCTTTTGAGGCTGGGGATACCGGGGAGCGATTTTTCCCAGTCCTAAGAGCCTCTTGATATCCTCTCAGTTGTAACTGTAGGATGAAATGCCGGGACGTGGGGGGATATTTTGGTCGTCGCAGGCCCGAAAATACTGTATCTAGTGGGACTTCACGACATAACAACCATTAGACGTAATCTCGCCGGTGTGGTAGCCGCGCACTGGATGGTGATTCGCAATTCCCGACTGGCACCTTATCTTGACTCCGGCGGGCTACGATGTTAGCCGCGCCGGTTTTTTGATTCGGTGCTCCCCGTCTTGGCAGGGGAGGAAGTGATGTTAGGTAATATGATCCGGCGCCTCATTGGCCAGGTGCCCCCTCCTTCGAAGGATGATATTCGAAAGGAGGTGGAATGCCGCAACCGCGATGCAGGTGCGATGGTTGCCGCACGCTACACTCGGGGTAATGTTGCGATTCAGCGCGGCAAGATGACGCTTGAGGAAACTCATTCAAGTGCGCCACCGCGTGAGCCCGCTGAGCAGTAGATAACGCATATTCTTCTGACCGTGCGTAGTAAACGTGACGGAACGGAACGCTTTCCGTCGTTGGGCCAAGACGGAATTGGCGCGCCTTCTTGTCTATTGGCGCACGATTGAGCGCGGCATCAAGAAGGCCGAGCAGATTAGCGGAAACGCTATGATTCCGGCGATCAACGAACTGCGCTATGCATCTAGACAAATCTATTTTGGTATTCTGGCGTACGCAAAGCCAATGCTGAACGATGGGGACAAGAGCGTCATAAGAAAAAGGATTATTATCGCAGAGCAATACCTCCTCAATGCTGATCATGACACATTGGACGCCACGATAACCTTCTTTAGGGAGGCGATATCAAGGGTTAACAACCTTTACGGTAGACCAGAGATCATCTTACATTTTCCTGAATATCCTCTACTTTGTCAAATAGTTGAGCAGTGCGAGGCGCTAATTTTGCAAACACGCGGGGAGTATGAGAAAAGAAAGCAGAACTACGATAGAATCAGAAATGAGTATCTTGACAGTCTTGTGGGATATTTTCGTAAACTTGAAAGCGCAGAAGTCAATGCCGAGTATAATAAGCGGAAGCTTGAGAGAGAGCTGGTTATCGCTCGAGGCAAAACTACCATCTGGAGGATATTCACTGCGGTAGGCGCGCTAGGAACACTTCTCGGCCTTGTCCTCTATGCTTGGGGTAGATGACTCACGTGGCCCGCTGACGGTATCCCGCCCAATTTCGGCTGACGGGATGATGAAGCGCCAGGCCGAGCGTGCGGTTAGCGAGCGCGCCGTCGGGCAGGCGGCAGTGATCTTCCTTCCAAGCCGCCTCGCCGGCGTGTTGAGAAAAGGACTTCGCGGACAAGGCAAGACACAAGCGCGGCGTGCCGGTGATCCGGCGTGAGCGCGAGCGCCGGCGTGCGCGGTTTCTCACGAAATTTCAAAGCCTTGCGCGCTCAGAAAACGTGATCGAGCGGCATGCCGAGGCCATGCTATTTGCCCCGTCGAACGTCGCATTCGAAGGAGCGATCTCGATGACCAGAACCGCCGTCTCCGCGGCCGCGCTCGCCGGGGCGTTCGCCGCTGCTCTCGCCGCGGCCTCCGCGCCTGCCGCGGCCCAGAACCCGCCCACCGCCGACAAGGAAAAGTGCTTCGGCATCGCGCTCGCAAGCGAGAACGATTGCGCAGCCGGACCGGGCACGACCTGCGCCGGCACCAACAAGGTCGATTACAACGGCCTCGCCTGGAAGCTCGTGCCGAAGGGAACCTGCGTCACGATCGAGACGCCGTTCGGACCGGGCTCGTTCGAGCCGATCGAGCGCCCCGCCTGAGCCCTTCGCGGAGGCGCTGGCCGCGCCGCATGAGCCGGTCGCGTTCGGAGAGTGCTGGGGCGCCGATCGTGCCGAGCGGCGATGGCGGGATTGAGCCCTACTTCGCCTTGTCTTTCAGCCACGGATAGCGGGCCGTGTCTTTGCCGGCGTAATCCGGATCGAGATAGATGAAGCAGCGCTGGATTTTCCAGTCGCGTATCTCGAAGACGTCGCACCAGCGCCCGGCGCCCCACTCCGGCACGTCCGCCCGCCACGGACCGTCGCGATGCTCCCCGTGGCTGGTCCCTTCGCACACCACGAAATCGCTGCCGGAAAAAATCCAGTTGAAGTGCGAATAGTGGTGGACGATCGACTTGATGGCGCCGCCGACATCGCCAAAAAGCTTGCCGATCTGATCCTTGCCGCTGGCGATCCCCCATTTGGGGAAATAGACCTGCGCGTCGTCGGCGAAGAGGTCGAGAATCGAGCCACCGTCAGAAGTCACCCCGCCCTTGTCGAACGCCTTCAGATATTCCAATGCGACCGACTTCCGCTGTTCGTCGGTCATCGTCTGCCGGGTCAGCGCCATCCGCTTCCTCCCTTTCCAGGAACGCGCAAGGCGTGAGCGCGTGACCTGTCCCCGCAGGCGCGCTCGCCGCGTTCTCTGCCTCGTTTACCGGTAGGCCCTGATCCCGATTGCCTTCTGCTCGGCGGTCGTCAGCCAGCGGATCTGGTTCGGGGCGGTCATCGCCATGCGCTTCAGCGTGCCCGACGGAACTCCGAGCTGGCGGAGATAGGCCGCCATCAGCTCGGTCGCTTCCGGGTCGGCGCGCCCGTCGGCGTAGGACGCCGAGTGCAAGCCGACGGCCGCGCCCGCGCCAAGGTATTTGGTGCGGCCGGAGAGGAACACGATGGCGCAGGCCGAGGCGCAGCGGCGATTGGTGGCGACGAGCGTGTTGAGACGGCGGCTGCGCACCTCCTCGGCGATCAGCAGCGCCTCGCCGAGCACGCCGCCCGGGCCGTCGAGGACCACGAGGCCCGGCGCGCCGCGCGAAAGCGCCGCGCGGAACTCCATGTGCGCGCCCGGTCCGATCACGCCGCTAACGAGGAGCACCGTCTCCTGGCTCAAAGCGGGGGCGCTCGGCGCCAGCGCCCTTGGAGCCACCGCCGCCGCCTCCGGCATCGTACGCCTGGCGAGGTCGCGGTAGAACTCGTCCCGATCGCGCTGCGATTCGGTCTGCGCCAGGCCCGGCGATGCCGCCCAGGCGCCGAGGAGCAGCGCCACCGCCGCAATCGAAAGCGCCCTCAAAGCTGCGAATGCCGGCCGCATTGGCGGCTCCCCTACTCAGAACCGCTCAAGATTAGCCCCAGACAGAGACCGAATTGCAACAGCGATTACGCACGCGGTGTTTCGCTCGCCTCGCACTGCGCTCTTCATGCAACGCGAAGCGTTCCTTGCCTTTTTTGCGCGGCGGGAACGAATGGCAAAACCGGTAGTTAACTATGGAGCAAGACGAAACCACATTCCGCAGGAGCGGAAACAGACCCGAAACATTGTGTCATGTAGACGACGGCCCAACACAAAGTATGTGTTTGGGGACAGGATCACAGCAATGAACAGGAAAACCATCGCCCGGACCGCCGGTGCGCTCGTCATTCTTGCGTCCATCGCAACTGCGACCGCGCCGGTCCAAGCCGGCGGCAGCTTTCCGGCAGCCGTCGAGCGGATTCTCATGAACCAGAAGGAGGGGCGCGTCAGCACGCTCCCCGCCGAAAAGAAGCGCGCGCTCATCACCTGCGTGAACCAGGTGCTCTCCGAGATGCCGAACGGCATGAAGCGCTTCGTCCTCGAGGCGTCGAGCTACAACGACATGGAGTCGCGCTTCGGCAAGGTCGTCATGGAGAACCGCGCCGAGTGGAAGCAGAAGATCGCGCAGGGCTGCGCCCACATCGTCGTCTGAAGCGCGCCGCTACCCGCGGCCACTGATCGCCGGACAGTTCTGACGCGGCCGGTCCCTTGCGGGGCCGGCCGTCTCTATCTCGCATTTATGAACGTGCGTGGCCGGCCCGCCTTGATTTTGGCCACGGCACCCGTCAGCTACGGCCCGAGGCAACGATTCGGCGGGCCATGGATCGCCTGGCACATGCGGTCATCCTCTCCTGGGGCTGGCGCCGTCGCGGCATAGCCTTCGGCGCCGGAGCGCTGTCGGCGCTCGCCATGCCGCCCTTCTTCATCTTCCCGATCCTGTGGATCACATTCCCCGTTTTCGTCTGGCTGATCGACGGCGCGGTGGAGAAGTCGCCGGGCGGGAGGGTGAGCCGCCTCGGCCCCGCCTTCTCCGCCGGATGGTGGTTCGGCTTCGGCTATTTCCTCGCTGGCCTCTGGTGGATCGGCGCAGCCTTCCTGGTGGACCTCGACGATTTCGGTTGGCTGATGCCGTTCGTCGTCGTCGGGCTCCCCGCGGCGCTTGCGCTCTTCTGGGGTTTCGGCGCGGCGCTTGCGCAGCTCTTCTGGAGCGAGGACTGGCGGCGCGTCTTCGCGCTCGCGCTCGGACTCGGCGCGGCCGAGTGGCTGCGCGGCCACATCCTCTCGGGCTTCCCGTGGAACTCGATCGGCTACGCGCTGACGGCGGGCGAAATCCTCATGCAGTCGGCGGCGTTGCTCGGGCTCTACGCGCTGAACGTCGTCGCGGTCGTTGTTTTCGCTGCGCCTGCCGCGCTGGCGCCGGCCGCCCGCGGAGAGCGCCGTCCGCTCGCGCTGCCGGTATCCGCCCTCGTCGGGCTCGCGGCGCTCGGGCTCTACGGCGCGTTCAGGCTGTACGAGGCCGATGCCGCGTCGGCGTCGGCCGTCAACATCCGCATCGTGCAGCCGGCTCTGACCCAGCTGCAGAAGTGGCAGCCGGAGAACAAGGACGAGGCACTCAGCCTTTACTTTCGCCTCAGCAACCCGGAAGGCGCGCCGCTTCAGAGCGGGACGGTGCTCGTGTGGCCGGAATCGGCCTTCCCGTTTCCGCTGACGCAGGAGCCCGGGACGCTCGCGGCGATCGCCGAGCTTCTGCCTGAGGGGACGGCGCTCGTCACCGGCGCCTATCGCGAAGAGCCGCGGTCGGGCGGCGCGTCGCAATTCTATAACTCGATCTACGTGATCGGCGACGACGGCACGATTCTGGACGCCTACGACAAGGTTCATCTCGTGCCGCTCGGCGAATACGTGCCGGGCGGCGACCTGCTTCGGCGCTACGGCCTGCGACAACTGGCGGAGCGCGGCTTTGTGCCGGGTCCGCATCGGCGGCCGCTCGCGCTCCCGATGGGACCTGATCTTCTGCCGCTCATCTGCTATGAGATCATCTTCCCCGGCGAGGCGCTCGGCGAAGGAGAGCGCCCCGACTTTCTGCTCAACGTGACGAACGACGGATGGTTCGGCCGCACCACGGGCCCCTATCAGCATTTCCATCAAGCTCGCGTGCGGAGCGTCGAGGAAGGTCTTCCGCTTGTGCGCGCCGCCAACACCGGTGTCTCCGCGATTGTCGACGCATACGGACGCAGCATCGCGCAGAGTCGACTTGGTGAAACGGCGATGATCGAAGCGGCTTTACCTGCGGCAACCGTCCCACCATTCTACGCCCAGTGGCGCGATGCTCTGGCTGCGCTATCTCTGGCTGTCTGCATGTTGACGGCGCTCACAAAGAATCTTTACCGGGCGTCCGCGGTATGATTGAGTTGTTCAGCATCGGGGGGCGTCGGCTGGCATTTGAGCGGTCGGCGTTTGCCGATTCCAACCTCGTGCCTCCGGCACTTGGGGCGTGCCGGGCGCAAGCCCAACATCGTGATAACGTTTTCGTGAGGCCGTCGTGAACGACCGACCACCGCCATCGGGCAAGCGCCCGAATCCGACCGACATTTACGTCGGCAGCCGAATCCGAATGCGGCGCAAGATGCTGGGATTGAGCCAGGAAAAGCTTGGCGAGAGACTCGGCATCACGTTCCAGCAGATCCAGAAATACGAGAAGGGGACGAACCGCGTCGGCGCAAGCCGGCTGCAGGCGATGTCGGATGCGCTCGAGGTGCCGGTCTCGTTCTTCTTTCCAGAATCCTCCCCCGCCGCCCCCGCCGGCATGAAGGAGGAGAGCGCGACCTTCATGATGGACTTCATGTCCACCTCCGAGGGGCTCGACCTCACCCGCGCCTTCATTCGCATCCGCAGCCCAAAAGTCCGCCGCAAGCTGGTCGAGCTGGTGCGCGCTCTCGCGGAAGACCACTCCGCCTGAAGCCGCTATCGTCCTGTCCCACGTTCGGACGTCTTGACGGCGGGCGAACCGTTAAGGGACATTCGCGCCCGACCGTCGGTTCCGGGCGGCCGTTCATCCTCCATTTGCTTCCCTGAGAAGGCTGCCTCATGTCCCATCGCAACTACCTCTTCACGAGCGAGTCCGTTTCGGAAGGTCACCCGGACAAGGTCTGCGACCGCATTTCCGACGAAGTGGTCGACGCCTATTTCCGCGAAGCGCTCAAGAATGGCTTCGACGCCAACCAGGTGCGCGTCGCTTGCGAGACGCTGACCACCACCAACCGCATCGTCATCGCCGGCGAGACGCGCGGGCCTGCATCCATCGACGCGGGTATGGTCGAGGACGTGGCGCGCAAGGCGGTGAAGGATATCGGCTACGAGCAAGAAGGCTTTCACTGGAAGCACGCCAAGGTCGAGGTGCTGCTGCATGCGCAGTCGGCCAATATCGCGCAGGGCGTGGACGCCGCCGGCAACAAGGATGAGGGCGCCGGCGACCAGGGCATCATGTTCGGCTACGCCTGCCGCGAGACGCCGGAGCTGATGCCGGCGCCGATCCAGTACGCGCACCGCATTCTGCGGCTGATGGCGACGGCGCGGCATGCCGGCAAGGCGCCCGAGCTCGGCCCTGACGCCAAGAGCCAGGTGACGGTCGCCTACGAGAACGGCGAGCCGAAGCGCGTCGCCTCCATCGTGGTCTCCACCCAGCACACCGATCCCGACATGGAGTCCGACGACGTGCGCCTGGTGATCGAGCCGTATGTGCGCGAAGCGCTGCCGGGCGACCTGATCACCGACGACACGGAATGGCACGTCAATCCGACCGGCAAGTTCGTCATCGGCGGGCCGGACGGCGACGCCGGCCTCACCGGCCGCAAGATCATCGTCGACACCTATGGCGGCGCGGCCCCGCACGGCGGTGGCGCCTTCTCCGGCAAGGATTCCACCAAGGTCGACCGCTCGGCCGCCTACGCCGCGCGCTATCTCGCAAAAAACGTCGTCGCCGGCGACTTCGCCGACCGCTGCACGATCCAGCTCGCCTACGCGATCGGCGTCGCCAAGCCGTTGTCGATCTATGTCGACACGCACGGCACCGGGCGGGTGGACGAGGCGAAGCTCGAGCGGGCGATCGGCGAGGCGATGAACCTTTCGCCGCGCGGCATCCGCGAAAAACTCGGCCTGATGAAGCCGATCTTCGCCCGCACCTCCGCCTACGGCCATTTCGGCCGCGAGCCGGACGCCGAGGGCGGCTTCTCCTGGGAGCGCACCGACCTGATCGAGGCGATCGGGGCGGCGCTTTAGCAAGCATTGCTCCGGGAGAGCAGCGCCGCGCCTAACCTCCCCCTCGAGGGGAGGTCGAAATTTCCAAGCCGATGGCGCCGGAAATTTCGGGAGGGGGGTTGTGCGCTACACCCAGTGACCCC
>JBOHKB010000278.1:0-27914 GCA_050728815.1 Propylenella sp. | reverse complement strand
GCGATGTCGGAACATATCGTCACCTCCTTCGACGACGACCTCAAGGACCTGGCGCGTCGGATCACCGAGATCGGTGGCCTTGCCGAGCGCTCGGTTGATCTGTCGGTCCGCGCTCTCATCGAAATCGACGTCGTTGCGGCGAGGAAGGTCATCGACGACGACAAGCGCATCGACGAGATCCAGCGCGAGATCGAGGAGAAGGCGATTCTCACCATCGCCCGCCGCCAGCCGATGGCCCAGGATTTGCGCGAGGTCATGGCGGCGATCCACATCGCTACCGACCTCGAACGCGTCGGCGACCTCGCCAAGAACACCGCCAAGCGTGTCATCGCTATCGGCGGCCAGTTCCAGCCGCAGAAATTCGTCCACGGCGTCGATCACCTCGCCGCGCTCGCCCTCGAGCAGCTGAAGGACGTCCTCGATGCCTACGTCAGCCGCGATCTCGATCAGGCGCTGTCGGTCTGGCGGCGCGACAACGAGGTCGACGTCCTCTACACCTCGCTGTTTCGCGAGCTTTTGACCTACATGATGGAGGATCCGCGCAATATCAGCTTCTGCACGCATCTCCTCTTCTGCGCCAAGAACATCGAGCGGATCGGCGACCACGCCACCAACATCGCCGAGACCGTCTTCTATCTGATCACCGGGGAGCAATGGGTCGAGCCGCGCCAGTCGAGCACCCAGGTCGAGGACGTCAGGGGCTGAGGGCCGGCCGATGGCGAAGCCGCTCATCCTGATCGTCGAGGACGAAGAGCCGCTGACGCTCATGCTCCGCTACAATTTCGAGGCGGAGGGCTACGAGGTCGAATCGGTTGGACGCGGCGACGAGGCGGAGCTTCGGCTGCGCGAGCGGATGCCCGACCTTCTTGTGCTCGATTGGATGCTGCCCGGGCTCTCGGGCATCGAGCTTTGCCGGCGGATCAGGGCGCGCGACGACAGTGCCGGGCTGCCGATCCTGATGCTGACCGCGCGCGGCGAGGAAGACGAACGCATCCGCGGGCTCGCCACCGGCGCCGACGACTACGTGGTGAAGCCGTTCTCCGTGCCCGAGCTGATGGCGCGGGTGAAGGCGCTGCTCCGCCGCGCCAAGCCGGAGGCGGTCTCGCCTATCCTCAATGCCGGCGACCTCGAGCTCGACCGCGAGACGTTCCGCGTGCGCCGCAGCGGGCGCGAGGTGCATCTCGGACCGACCGAGTTCCGCCTGCTGGAGTTTCTGATGAAGACGCCCGGCCGCGTTTTCTCGCGCGAGCAGCTGCTGAACGGCGTCTGGGGCCACGACGTCTACGTCGACGAGCGGACCGTCGACGTGCACATCGGGCGGCTCCGCCGGGCGCTCAACCGCGGCCGCAGCCGCGATCCGATCCGCACCGTGCGCGGCGCCGGCTACGCCTTTAACGAGCAATTCGAGCGGGCTTGAGCCTAAAAGAAAGGACGGGGCTTTCGCCCCGCCAATTTGTTACGCCTTTCTTCGGGAGGAAGAGGCTCAGGACCGCGTCTACCGTCGGCGGCGCGGCTCCGGGGCTTGGTACGCTACCCCGGCGTGATACTCGCAGTAGGGGAGATTTTCCAGCGAATCGTGCCCGCAAAAGTGGAAGTCTTCCCGGCTCGGGTCGCCGAGCGGCCATTTGCACGTGGATTCGGTGAGTTGAAAGATCGACAATTTCTTGGGGATAGGCACGACCACGTTCCGCCGCGGCTGCAGCTCGGGCTCCGGCAGCGCGTCGTAGCTCGGTTTCAGCGCGAGGTTGCCCATGGTCAGAGCGCGCGGGCGGCGGACCCCGGCGGGATGCGTGCGCCGCTGCCGCTTGATCGACGAGGTCGGCTGGCCGCGGCCGGAAAGGCCCAGGCGGTGCACCTTGCCGATGACGGCGTTCCGCGTGACCCCGCCCAATTCCGCGGCGATCTGGCTCGCGGAAAGCCCGTCCTGCCAGAGCCTTTTCAAGAGTTCCACGCGTTCGTCAGTCCAGGACATTCTGTCTCCTTGAGCGGCTTCCCGGCGCCGGCCGACTCAGAATCCATCTGGGTTCGCGAAACGGCGTCCGTCCCGCGCCAAACGCAAGTACTTGAGGGAAAACTGGCCCGCCGCACAACATATCGTGCGTCTTGCCGGAAAGTTATAGAGGCGAGGAATCGGCGACAAGAGTCCTTGGAGATTATCCAACGGCTTTATTGCGGATTGCCCGGGAGTGAGTCGGGATTGTCACACTTGGGCCGTGTGTCGGCAGCGAGAATCCCTGTGCCGGCAAAGGGATGGAGAAGGGCTGGCCGCGTGACAGAGGTTTGGCAGCTCTACGACGAAGCCGCGGTTTCATATGATCGCGATCGTCGTGAGCTTCGCGGCGAGGAACTCTACCTCCGCGAAGCGACGTCCCGCCTGAAGAAGCGCCGGCCGCAGGTTCTCGACCTCGGCTGCGGGACCGGCGCGCCGATCGCCCGCTACCTCATCGAGAACAGCTGCGAGGTGACCGGCGTCGACGCGGCGCCCGCGATGATCGCGCTCGCCCAGGACCGCTTTCCCGACATGACCTGGCTGGTCGACGATATGCGCACCCTCTCGCTCGGGCGGCGGTTCGACGCAATCATCGCCTGGGACAGCTTTTTTCACCTCGGCCCCGACGATCAGCGCGCCATGTTTCCAGTATTCCGCGATCATGCCGGGGGAGGCGCCTCGCTCCTCTTCACGTCCGGGCCTGATGCCGGGGAGGCAATAGGCAGTCTCTACGGCCGCGACCTCTACAACGCGAGCTTGAGCGCGGGCGAGTATCGCGAGCTGCTTCACCGGCATAGATTCGAGGTACTGCGCCACAGCGTCAAGGATGCCGAGTGCGGCGGCCACACGGTCTGGCTCGCCGGCAAGCGCTGAGCGGTCCCGCGCAGCGGTATCCCAAGGTATTTGCCCGATCCGCCGCCGTCGTGATATGTCAGCCCGTCTCCGCCGCCGCCCCTGGGGCGGCGTTTCACTTTCTAGATCGGCCGCCGCGATGCCAACAGAACACCCCGCAAGCTCTCCGCTTTTTGAGACCTACGCCCGGATTCCGCTGGAGTTCGAGCGAGGCGAGGGCGCGTGGCTCACCGCGACCGACGGGAAGCGCTATCTCGATTTCATGGGCGGGATCGCAGTGAACGTGCTCGGCCATGCGCACCCGCGCGCGGTCGCGGCGCTCAAGGCGCAGGCGGAGAAGGTCTGGCACGTCTCCAACATCTTCGAGATTCCCGGGCAGCGGGCGCTCGGTGAAAGGCTGGTGGCGGCGACCTTCGCGGACTGCGTGTTCTTCACCAATTCGGGCGCCGAGGCGATCGAATGCGCCATCAAGACGGCGCGCCGCTACCACTTCGTCAACGGCCGGCCGGAGCGGTTCCGCATCATCACCTTCGAGGGCGCATTCCACGGCCGGACGCTCGCGACGATCGCCGCCGGCGGCCAGAAGAAATATCTGGAAGGTTTCGGGCCTAAGGCCGAAGGCTTCGATCAGGTGCCGCTCGGCGACCGCAAGGCGCTTCTGGCGGCAATCGGGCAGGAAACTGCGGCGATCCTGATCGAGCCGATTCTCGGCGAAGGCGGCATCATCCCGGTGCCGCCGGCGGATTTGCGGTATCTCCGCGAGCTCTGCGACGAGCGCGGTCTACTCCTGGTGCTCGATGAGATTCAGACAGGCATGGGCCGCACGGGCCGGTTCCTGGCTCATGAATGGACGGGGATTTCGCCCGACATTGCGGCGATCGCAAAGGGGCTCGGCGCGGGCTTCCCGCTCGGCGCCTGCCTTGCGACGCGCGAGGCGGCCGCAGGCATGACCGCCGGGACCCACGGCAGCACGTTCGGCGGCAATCCGCTTGCGATGGCCGTTGGTGCGGCGGTGCTCGACGTCATCCTGGCGGACGGGTTCCTGGAGCGCGTCCGCATGACCGGCCTCCGGCTCAAGCAGAAGCTAGCGGGGGTCGCCGATTCGCACCCCTCCGTGGTGCAGGAAATCCGCGGCGACGGGCTGATGCTCGGCGTCAAGTGCCGGATCCCCAACACCGATGTCGCCACGGCGGCCAGGGCGGAGGGGCTGCTCCTCGTCACTGCCGGCGACAATGTCGTGCGGCTGCTTCCGCCGCTCATCGTCGGCGACGACGAGGTGGATGAAGCGATGGAGCGGCTCGACAAGGCGCTGAAGTCGCTCGCCAGGCGCAGCGCCGCCGCCTGACCGGAATGACGAGATGGCGGCTCCAAGGCACTTCCTCGACCTCTCCGAATTCTCCGGTGAGACGCTCCGCGGCATTCTGGACAAGAGCCGCAGCCTGAAGCGCGAATTGTCGGCCGACGGTGCGCATCCCCTCGCCGGGCGCTCGCTCGCAATGATCTTCGACGAACCCTCGACGCGCACGCGCGTTTCGTTCGACGTCGCCATGCGTCAGCTCGGCGGCGAGACCATCATGCTGACCGGCGGCGAGATGCAGCTCGGCCGCGGCGAAACCATCGCCGACACCGCGCGCGTTCTCTCCCGCTACGTCGATGCGATCATGATCCGCGTCCTCGACCACGCCATGCTCAAGGAGCTGGCCGAGCACGCGACGGTGCCGGTCATCAACGGGCTCACCCGGCGCTCGCATCCGTGCCAAGTGATGGCCGATCTCCTCACCTTCGAGGAGCACCGCGGTCCGGTCGCCGGGCGAAAGCTTGCCTGGTCGGGCGCGGTCAACAACGTGCTCGCCTCGCTCGTGCACGCTTCGTCGCGCTTCGGCTTCCGGCTGGACGTGGCCTCGCCCCCGGAACTTGCGCCGGAACCGGCGCTCCGCGACTGGGCGCGGCAGAACAGCGCGGCGGTGCGGTTCCTGACCGACCCGGAGGAGGCGGTGGCCGATGCCGATTGCGTCATCACCGACACCTGGGTCTCCATGGGTGAGGACGAGGGCGAGCGCCGGCACAATCTCCTGAAGCGCTACCAGGTGAACGCCGCCCTGATGAAAAAAGCGAAGCCCGACACCATATTTATGCACTGCCTTCCCGCCCATCGTGGCGAGGAGGTCACCGCAGAGGTGATGGACGGGCCGCAATCGGTCGTCTTCGACGAGGCGGAAAACCGTCTGCATGCCCAGAAGGGCATTCTTGCCTGGTGCTTCGGAGCGACCTGATGGCCATGGATCAGCCAGCCGCCATGCTCCTGGATTCGTCCGCCAGCGACGATCGGGCTCTGCCGTTCCAGGTGGAGGGTCTCGACGTGCGTGGGCGCGTGGTTACGCTTGGGGCGTCGATCGACACGATCCTGCAGCGCCATGACTTCCCCGGCCCGGTGAAGCGCCTCGTCGCCGAGGCTGCGGTGCTCGCCTCCCTGCTCGCCACTTCGCTGAAGGACATCGGCCGCTTCATCCTGCAGACGCAGACCGACGGTCCCGTCTCGCTGGTCGTGGTGGACGTGCGGACGCCCGGCCGCATCCGCGCGACGGCCTCATTCGACGCGAAAGCGGTCGCAGCCGCGACCGCCGCCGGGCCGGTCGATTCGAGCCTACTCCTCGGCAGCGGCACGCTCGCCATGACCATCGAGCAGGGTCAGGCACAGCAGCGCTACCAGGGCTACGTGCCGCTCAAGGACGAGACGCTCGAAGCCGCCGCGCACACCTACTTCCGCCAGTCGGAGCAGATTCCGACGCGCATACGCCTGGCGGTGGCGGAGATGTTCGACCGCGACGCCGACGGCGCCGCCCGCCGTACGTGGCGCGCCGGCGGCATCATCGGCCAGTTCCTCCCGGAGGCGGGGGAGCGCGTGCGGCGACGCGACCTGCCCGGCGGCGACGTTCCCGAAGGGATCGAGCTTCTCTCCGAAGACCCGGAAGATGACGACGCGTGGATCGAAGCGCAGGCGCTCATAGATACGATCGAGGACCATGAGCTGACCGACCCGTCGATCGTTGCGGAGCGGCTGCTCTACCGTCTCTTCCATGAGCGCGGCGTGCGCGTGTTCACGCCGCTGTCGCTGGAGGAGAACTGCTCGTGCTCGCGCGAGCGGATCACGCAGGTGCTTCGCCAGATGGACGCCGAAGAGATCGCCGAGTCGACGATCGACGGGGTGATCGAGGTGCGCTGCGAGTTCTGCGGCGCGCGCTACGATTTCGATCCGGGCGAGGTGAGCGGCAACGGCTCCTAGCCGTCAGTTCAGCACGCGCTTGGCGCCGGGAATGTCGAGCGAGAAGGCGGGGATGGCCACGGAAAAAACTTTGCCGTCTCCGCCGATCGCCTCGTAGCTTCCGACCATCGTGCCCGAGGGCGTCGGCAGAGGGCAGCCGCTCGTATAGGTGAAGGACTCGCCGGGCTCGATCAGCGGCTGTTCGCCGACCACGCCAAGCCCGCGCACGTCCTCGCGCCGGCCGTTTTGATCGGTGATGATCCAATGGCGGGCAAGGATCTGCACCGGGGCGGGGCCGCTATTGGCGATCTCCACCGTGTAGGCCCAGAAGAAGCGTTGCTCGGCAGGGTCGGAGCGGTCTTCCATGAAGCGCGGCTCGACGGTAACGCTGATCCCGTTCGTTTCCGCCCGATACATCTCGAAACCCCGGCGCTGCTTTCTCCGAGTCCTATAACGGCGGTGCGGAAAGGCAAGATCGCCGAGGCCGCGGCGCGCGTCTCGCCGCATCAAAAAGCCCGGCGCGGATGGGCCGGGCTCTTTGCTATGCATAGGACCTTCGGCTTAAGCGGCTTTCGCGAAGCTCAGCGTCTTGTCGAGGATCGCCTTGGCCGGCTTGCCGGCCTCGGCCCCGGCCTTGCTCATCATCTCCTGGACGTCCTTGGAGAAGTCCACGAACGCCTCGAAGCGCTCGCGCGCGAAGGCGGTCTGCAGCTGGACGGCGTCGGAGACGGAGGTCACCGTCAGGAGCTGACGGAGCAGCTCAAAGGTGGCGTCGGCGTTGGCCTTGGCCATGTCGAGCGTCTTGAACTGCGCGTCGCGCATGCTCTTGCGGCTGGTCTCCAGGCTGTCCTCCAGGAGGTCGGTCGCTTCCTCGGCAGCGTTCTTGGCGCGGGCATAGACTTCGCGCGTCTGCTTCAGGCCCTGCTCGGCGAGCGATCGGACTATCTCGGGAACTTCGAACTTCGGATAGGCGAAGGCAGCCTCGATCGCCGCCTTGCCGGCTTCCGCGATCGCCTCGCCGGCCTCTTCGGCGGCTTTCGCGGCCTTTGCTTTGGGTGCTGTGGCCATGGTCATCTCCATTCCGCGTTTGTTTAGGGTCTTAGGGTCCGCGTTTGTTTAGGGTCCGCGTTTGTTTAGGGCGAATTATAGGGCTCTCTATTGTGCATTGCAACATGAATTTTGCGTCGCACAAAACAGCATCCGGCCGGCGGGTTAACCAATGCACGGAATAGCGGTGAATCGGCCGCTGCGGGGGCTGGCCGAACTCCTCATCTCTGCCATAACGATTGATTAACCAATCGGCGGCGTGCAGGGGGACGGGTTGCCATGATTCGCAGCCGGGATACCGCCTTGGCCTTCAGCGCCGTTGCGGAGGTGGGGGCGCTACTCCTGTCCGCTGGGCCCGCATGGGTCTGGTCGCGCGACGGGAGCCAAGTCCTGTGGGCCAACCCGTCTGGCGGCACGCGGATCGGCGCGAGCAGCTTCGCCGGCCTGTCGAAACGCCGATGGGCGGAAAACCATCAGCTTCGCCGCGCGATCGAGAGTCTTGCGCGCTCGCTTCCGGAAGCCGGCACGCTTGCCCGGCTGCGGCTCACCGACGAGTTGCCGGCCCTGCCAGTCTCCTGCCGCTGCAATTACGTCCGCGCCGGGGACGAGCGTGGGGTTCTGGTGACGGCGCTCGACGGCGGCGGCGAAAAACCTTCGCCGGCGGCGCTCGCCGCCTTTTTCACCGGCGACGCGACCGGCGGCGTGGTGCTGGACGAAGCTGGGGAGGTGATCGCCGAAGACGCTCCCGGCATGGCGGAGGCGCGGACCTATGCCACGCCGTTCGTGGATTTCAGAGACGGCGGCCGCATGTTGCGGCTTTGCCTTGTGGAACTCGCCGTGCCGGCCGCTGCGGCCGTGCGTCGCCCGGCTCGCCGGGAGGAGCCGGCAGTTTCGCCTGCGCCATCGCCCGCACGGCGCGCAGCGGCCGCACGGCCAGCGCCTTTGAGGCGGCCGGAGCCTTTTCCAGAAATGGAGGAGCCGGCGCCGCACGCGGCTGCTTCGCCAGTGCCGGAGCCTCCTGCCAAGACCGGATCGGTTTCCCCGACCGGCCCGACCGCCCGGCAGCCGGAACCATCGCGGCCGCCGGAGGACGAGGAGGCGGTGCCGGTGCTGCGCGAGCGCTCCGTAATGGCCGGGCGCGTGGCGCGCGAACTGTCGCGAAAGCCAGTGCGGTTCCTCTGGCAGACCGATGCCGACGACCGCTACCTCTTCGTCTCGCCCGGACTCTCGCAGGTGGTCGGGCGCAATGCCGAGATCGTCGGCGAGCGCTGGCATGACGCCGCGGCGCGGCTCAGGCTCGATCCTGCGGGCCGCATCGGGCGCGCGCTCCGCGAGCGCGACACCTGGAGCGGGCTTACTGCCTGGTGGCCCGTCGAGGGTTCCGAGGTGCGCGTGCCGGCGGAGCTGACGGCGCTCCCGGTCTTCGGCGGCGACCAGTCGTTCCAGGGCTATCGCGGCTTTGGCATATTGCGGCCGACCGAGGCGCTGATGCCGGCGGCCTTCGAGGCGCGTTTCGGCTCCGAACTGAAGCCGGTGGAGCAGCGCCCGCCCTACGAGGAAGCGGTCGAGGCTGCTCCCGCAAACGTCATCCCGATTCGCGCGGATATCGAGCGGATGGCCGAACACGCGCGGCTATCGCCGACGGAGCGCATGGCCTTCGAGGAGATCGCGGCGGCTCTCAGGAGCCGCGTCGTCGGCGAGCCGCGCGAGAGCGAGAAACCCTCGCCGGAAACGCCTGCGATGGGTTCGGACCGGAGAGCGCCGGCGGAGCCGCCCGCGCCGCCGATGGTCGATCTCCTTCCGCCTCCTGAGGGGCAGTCGGCCGAGACGGCGGAATCCCGCCGGAAGGCGGAGCGGTCAGCCGCCGACGCGCCGCGCCGGGAAGCGAGGCCGCAGCCGGCGGAAATCACCGTGCGTGTCCCCTCGCGTGCGTCGAATGCCGAGCGGCGCCTGCGCGAGATGACGGCCATCCTCGATACGGCGACGGATGGCGTGGTTATCCTCGACGCGGACGGGACTATCGAGAGCGTCAACGCCAGCGCCGAGGCGCTGCTCGGTCTCGAAGCACGCGAGATGCAGGGCCGCCGGTTCGAGGATCTCCTGACGCCGGAAAGCCGCACGGTCGCGCTCGACTATCTCTCCGGGCTGAAGGACACCGGCGTCGCAAGCCTCTTGAACGAGGGGCGCGAGGTCGCCGCGCGCGCCGGCGCTGGATCGATTCCGCTCTTCATGACCATGGGACGCATTTCGAGCGCCGAAAGCGGGCGCTTCTGCGCCGTGCTCCGCGACATCACTCATTGGAAGCGCATAGAGACGGACCTCCGCGAGGCGAAGCGCGTCGCCGAGGAGGCGTCGAAGCAGAAGTCGGAATTCCTGGCGCGAGTAAGCCACGAAATACGCACGCCGCTCAACGCCATTATCGGCTTTGCCGAGGTCATGATCGAGGAGCGGTTCGGGTCGGTCGACAACGATCGCTACCGCGAATATCTCCGCGACATCCGCACGTCGGGCGAGCACGTCGTCAGCCTCGTCAACGACCTCCTCGACATTTCCAAGATCGAGGCCGGCAAGCTCGACCTAACCTTCGCCGCCGTGCCGCTCAACGACCTCGTGCGCGAATGCATCGCGCTGATGCAGCCGCAGGCGAACCGCTCGCGCGTGGTGCTCCGCTCCAGCCTGTCGCGCGAAGTGCCGGCAATCGTCGCCGACGAACGCACCATGCGGCAGATCGTGTTGAACCTCCTGTCGAACTCTGTGAAATTCACCGAGCCGGGGGGGCAGGTCATCGCCTCCACCAGCCTCTCCGACGCGGGCGAGGCCATCCTCAGGGTGCGCGATACCGGCGAGGGTATGTCGGAGGCGGAGCTGGCGCGCGCGCTCGAGCCGTTCCGCCAGCTTTCGACCGCCGCCATCGGCGACGCGAGCGGCACAGGTCTCGGCCTGCCGCTGACCAAAGCGCTGGTGGAGGCGAACCGCGCTACTCTTTCGATCAAGAGTGCGCGCGGCGAAGGCACGGTGGTGACGATCACCATCCCGCCGACGCGGGTGCTGTCCGAGTAGCGCGTGCGCTAACTACAGGCGGCTTGCAGGAAACGATCCACAGCCGGCGTAACCCACCACATTCGGAGTGCGTCGCACGCTTCTAAAACCCGCGCACTGGAGTATTACGTCCGGGCTGACTGATTTGCAGAGATGCACGATTTCCAGTTGCACCGATTTGCGACCAAGCCTATGCTACCAAGGCGCGAAGGTTTTTCCGGCAGTATGCCAGGAGGAAGACTGTGAAGAGTTCGGTTCTCGTTTTGGTCGCGATTTCCGCACTGAGCGTGCTCGCTGTCATGACGGCAAGCGGGATGGCGGTCGCTGGGGGCCCGTGCAATCCGGAGCTGATTGACTGCCGGAGATAATGCGATTGCACAGAGTATTTCAATGAAATGGACGACCTAGCCTATTTGGCCGTGGTAATTTTTGGCGGCCTTACACTCATTGTCGAGGCCACTCGGCAGTTCGCAATACCTACAAAACTCGATAGCCATGAGAATTTTCCCACGTTGCGCGGGCTTGAACTCGCCTCCTTGAGCACCCGCAATGAATACATACGGGGTTACGTATTTTACGTTTTCTTCTATCTCGTAGCCTACGCGGCCTTCCTCGGATCGACCGAGCTTTTCGAGCTCCTTGAGGCCGCAGCCGGGCGAATAGATACGACTGGTCCCACGGGCTCTTTCGAGGGGGCAGACGGGTCCCTCTCATTGGACAGCGGCAAATACGCGAAGCCGCTCTTCATCTCGACTACGATTATCTTCGCCCTCTCGATCGGTGTAATCTCTCGCTTCGAATACTGGGTACGGACCTTTGCGCATCGTCTCGCGGGCATCCCGCGCGGGGTCTACCGGGTCATTACGCAGGTTAACAAGATCGACTATGACAACCTGGGGAAACTCGGAAAGCTACCAAACCTGACGCGATTCAATGAAGCCGCGGCTACGCTCACGCAAGTCGAAAGAGAAAGTAGGAGCTACGTGGAGCTCCGCCAGGACCTTAAAATCCTTGACGTTGTCTCGCCCAGCTTGATCGGCGAGTTGAGCGAAAGGTTTTGGCCGCAGGATAGCCTCAACATGTTCTCAGCCCTAGTAAAACAGCAGAGGGAAGTGGATGCGAAGATAGGAAAGGGTATCGAGGATCTGCGCGAGGGTAAGACAACGGCAAGCGAGCTCGTCGAAGTCGTTCATGATGGAAAGAATGGTGCCCTCGCCCTCTTCTCGCTCCTTTACATAAGAAACCGTAACATCGGTTTGCCAAACCTCCAAAACCCTACTTCGAGGATTATTATTGAGCTACGCCGCGAGAAATCAAACCCCGTCACTCAAAGCGTATTCGGTGCTACGCTCTTCTCATTTTTTCTGTCTATAATAGTGTATATACTTATCGAAGTGGCATATTACTATGTTTTCATTGATTCTGAGGATGCTGGGCTTGCTGAGACGATTGGGCGCGAGATCAGTAATATTGCACGCTCAGCGATCTGGTTTGCGTTGAAGTTCACCGCGCTTTTCGCCATCGCGGCGTTTCTCGCCGCGGCGGTACGGGAAAGTCATGCGGAAATGGGTGCTTGGTCGCCTTGGGTGGCAAGAGTTACGCCGTACCAAAAACTGGTCTACTCATCGCTGTTTCCCGCCGTGCTGGCCACCGCAGCCTTTGCGTTGGTGTCGTTTCTTGAATACGCTGTGATGCCATACTTGACTTCGGGGGTGATCATAACGGGTCGTCATATCATCGAATTTGGGAGAAGTTATTTGCCCTTCATCCTGCTCGCCGCAATGCTCCCATTTTTTGCGTCGCTTTGTGTCTACATTGTTGCCAACGTGCATGTGAAGCTGCGATGGTACAGAACAACGCTCATCGGGGTGTTGTTTTCCTTTGCATGCTTCGTCTGGGTGGCAATAGCAATCGTCATTACCTATGGCATAGCCCCCAATGAAGCCGGAGCGGAGTCACTGATGTTCTCATTAAAAGAGGCGTCCGTCTACTTTGTCTCGGCGCTAGTGTTTTTTGCGTCTTTCGCAGTGCTCCTGGAGTTGACAGAGGGAAGAACAAGAAGTGTGGCGTGACATGCGGTTCGCGATGCAGGTGGCGGCATGGATAATTGTCTGGATGGCCGTCGCTGCGTCTGACGCGCATTCAGTCGCGATCAAGGTTGGCGTCCGCGTTGATGCCGCGCCATTTTCATATCTCGTGGTGGGCGAGACGGTCGGGCTGCCCGGAGACTCGGGGCCTCTGCACAACGCGGGATATAGTGGCTTCATCGTAGCGATATGCGACTCGGTTCTGAATGAAATGATAATGCGGGATCGGGAACTGACGGTTGAGGTCGTCCAGGTCAATGCTGGCAATCGCCTCACAGAACTACGGAAGGGAAACATAGACGTGCTATGCGACCCGACAACAATCACAAGCGAAAGAGTGAATGAGCTATATGGTGTCTCTCCGCCCGTCTATCTTTCGGGAATATCGTTCGTTTCGCAGGACCCCAGCCGCTTTATCAACGACTACTGCGGTGTGATCGTCGGCTTTGTGGGAGGCACAACGGCGGAAGGAAACGGGGTGGAGGAGATCCTGAGTGCGGGTGAGTTTGGCCGGTTCACGTCCGCGATACGCAGCGCTTTGAGCGGAAGCGAACCGGATGTCGACACCTTTCCAGGCTGCGACGCTGACGCGCGCGGAAAGATTGTCATGCCGTACTCGGATCACACCACCCTAGCGAAGGAGTTCTGCGAGGGCAACGTCATCTACTATGTTGGCGATATCGAAATAATCTTGAGGAGCGTGCAGAGGAACATCGGCTGCAAGTTCTATCCGGCTCAACGCACCTATTCCGATGAAAGGTACGGGATATTCACGCGCTCCCTCGAGTCGCTTGCAGATCTTAAGACCTACGAAAGCGTCGTAGCGTTCGAACGCATTCTTGAACGGAAGCTGTTCGCCGATAGCGCAGTCATACGCGGCGCCTTCCAAGCTTTCTTTCCAGGCTACAGGGTGTCCGAGAAGCTGAGGCTCATGTTTCTGTCGATCTATGGTTATGATCTGAGGTAGCGTTGCCGATCCCGCCCGTTCCACCTGGGCTTTTCGCGCCACACGGCCAGTCTACGAGCTACTTTCCTGCGCGAAACGCTCTTCCGTCTGCCCCTGCACGTGCGTCAGGACGCGCTGGTTGTTCTGGTGCACCACCCAGCGCGCGAGCGGCAGCCAATAGAGGATCGGGTCGAGCCGAAGCTGATGGGCGGTGCGCTCGACGATCTCCGTCGTGCCGTCGGCGCGTTCGAAAAGCTCGAAGCTTGTCGAGAGGGTGCGGAAATAACCGACGACGTGCGGCGCGTTCACGTTCTCATACGGGCTTAGTTCCCGCATTCCCGGAACGTCCTCCAGCACGACGAAGGCAAGCTTCCTGTTGGGGACCCACTCCGTCACGCGCTCGACCGCCACGCCGGTCGAGAATTCTCCCCGGCGGAGCGCGCCGACGCCCTCACCCAGAATCTCGCCACGGATCGGGTAGGCGACGCCGAGACGGAACGGCAGCGCAAGCGGCGCGTCGATCGTTTCCATCTGCGCGATCGCTTTCCACACAAGTTCCGCCGGTGCGTTTACCAAAATCGTCTCGCGCGTCTCAAAGGTCACTGCCGTCGGAAATACGCCTTCGACAATGAAGGCGACCGGCAGGAGCACGAACGCCGACATCGCCTGCCGGCCGGAGCCTCGGCTCGCAATCGCAAGCCTGCGTCCCATCAGGCCGCCGAGCCAGGCGATGAGCAGCCCGAGCGGCGCCGCCATCACGATGCAGACGATCCCCTCAAGCGCGGTCAGCACCAGCCCGACGCTGCCCAGCATCACGGTGACCATGACCAGCCCAGCGGTGCGGCTGCTGCCGAGATCACCCTTGCGATTCGCAAGAAAGGCGGTGAGGGCGCCGATCAGGAACGGGGCGACGACGAAGAGGCCGAACCCGTAGCTGCCAAACACAAGCGCACCGAAAGCGACCGCAAAGACCGTGAACGCGATGCCGGCAAGCACGCCCTGTGCGGCGGCAACCCAGCCCGGATCGGCGCTCGGCGTTCGCGCCAGCGCAGTCGGATCGCTCGCGCTCCGGGGCGGCATCACGCAGAGCGCGACGATGACCGGAAGCTGGACAATGGGCGTGATCGCGGCCGCCGCGATCCATCCGCTGAACCTAGCATTGACGGCGCGCCGGACGGCGAGCGCCGCCAGCGCCCAATGCACGATCAGAAGATAGAGGAGCGCGAGCACGATGATGGGCGTCGGCGCCTGCTGATAGAGGGTCACCAGCTCCCGGAAGGGCTGCGCCAAGAGCCAAAGGCTTGGGATGACCTGCTCGCCCTGCAGCTCGAGGATGACGAAGGCGAGAAGATGCTGGCTGAAGAACAGCCCGAGCGACCACAGCGCATAGGGAAGCGGCCGTATCTCACCGTCAAACGAGAACGGGTTCTGCATCCATCACCCCCGCGCGAGTTCGGGTGAGGCCGCGAGGCCGCCCGCCTGCGGCAATTGCCGCAGACCCTCCCGCATCGGGAGGTTCGCGGGCGTCTTCACATCCCAGGCGATGCCGCATGCCTCGAACGCCTTGATCAGCCACCAGCCAAGGTCGAGCTGCCCGGGAAGGAGCCCCATCTTCGCCGAGCGCGGGTAGGCGTGGTGGTTGTTGTGCCAGCACTCGCCCATGCTGATGAGGCCCGCGAACTTCACGTTGTAGCCCTGCGCGGCGGCGCCTTCGACGATCCAGGTCTGTCCGCCCTTTCGGTGCGCGTAGTGCCCGACGAGCCAGTGGCCGGTGACCGAGACCGCGACGCGGACGCAGATGCCCCATACCAGCCACGGCATGCCGCCGATTGCATAGAACAGCACCGCCCACGGCAGTTGCTGCCACTGCCACGTCCGCTCTACGAATGCGTAGAACCTGTCGTTCGCCAGCCGCGGCTCAAGCCGGAATTCGGGCGGATGCGCGTGCACGAGCCTGCAATGGAGCTGCCACCAACCGTCGCGCCAGAAACCGGCGTTGTGGCGAGAATAGTCGTGGCAGGTGGGCTGCCGCTGCGCCCAATCGCGAAAATCGTGCAGGCGGATCATGCCGATCGGGCCGGCCATGCCCACCAGCGTGCCGAGATAGACGCAAAAATGCTCAAGCCAGAGCGGACATTCAAAGCTTTGATGGATGAGGCGCCGGTGCATGCCGACGGAGTGCCCGAAGCAGAGCGTGATGCCGCTTGCGACGATGAAGAGGGCGAAGGCGCCCCAGGTGAAGAAGAGCGGCCCAAGCACCAGCGCCGCCGCGGTCATCGCGCCCAGCCACAGCGACTTTACGGGCGCCCAACGGATTACTCCGACCAGTGGGTCGGTTTCCTCGTCCGCAAACATCCGTTCGGAACCCGGCACAAGCTGCATGACGGAATCCCCTGCTCCCAGCACGGAGGCTAAACGCCAGCCGCCGTGCCATCCCGGTTCCATCCTACCGGACGGTGCTTCGGAAGGGGAGATTTCTGACCTCGCGCAAATGGCCGGCGCTTCGGAGCGGTCGGTCAGAAGACCGGCGTCTCCCGATAGGTTCCCCACACCGTCTTCAGTTTCTCTACGATTTCTCCCATCGTCGCGCCTGCTCGGACGAGATCGATCGTCACCGGCAGGATGTTCTCCCTGTCGTCCCGCGCCACCGCCGCCAGGCGGTCGAGGAGCGCCTGAACCGCCTTCTCGTCGCGCTCCGCCCGCACCCGCCGCGTGCACGCGATCTGCCGCTCGGCGGTGGTGGGATCGTAGGGATGTACTTCGATGCGCTCGCCGGCGTCTTCCGCCGCATAGCGATTGACGCCGATGACTGCGCGGTCGCCCGATTCCCGTCGCAGCGCCGTCTCGTAGGCAAAGTCGGCGATGTGCTTCTGGAACCAGCCTTCCTCGATGAGCTTGATTGTCCCGCCGCGCTCGTCGATCTCCTCGAGGATGTCGAAGATGCGCTTCTCGTACTCGGTTGTCAGCGATTCCACGTAGTACGATCCGCCGAGCGGATCGACGACCTGAGTGACATTGGTCTCGTCGGCGATGACCTGCTGCGTCCGGAGCGCGAGCCGCATCGCCTCCTCCGTCGGAATCGCGAATGCCTCGTCATAGCCGTTGGTGTGCAGCGATTGGGCGCCGCCGAGGACTGCGGAGAGCGCCTGCATCGCGGTGCGGACGACGTTGACCATGTGCTGCGGCTTGGTGAGCGTCGCCGCCGCCGTCTGGCAATGGAAGCGGAGCCGCATCGACTCCGGCGTGGTCGCGCCGAAGCGGTTTCGCATGATCTTGGCGTAGCAGCGCCTGAGCGCTCGGAACTTGGCGATCTCCTCGAAGAAATCCGCCTGGCTCACGAAGAAGAAAGCGAGGCGGGGGGCGAAGTCGTCCACCGCGAGGCCGGTCTTCATCACCTCCTCGACGTAGACGATTAGGTTGGCGAGCGTGAACGCCGCCTCGTGGATCGGCGAGGCGCCCGCTTCCGAGATGTGGTAGCCGGAGATGTTGATCGGATTGTAGCGCTTCAGGTGCTTCGCCGAGTAGGCGATGAGATCGCGCACGATGCGCACGGACGGCGCGATCGGGAAGATGTACTCCTTCTGCGCCATGTACTCCTTGAGGATGTCCGCCTGCACGGTGCCGGACAGCTTGTCGGGATCGCAGCCGCGCTTCTCGGCGAGCACGACGTACATCGCGAACAGGATCCAGGCGGTCGGATTGATCGTGAGCGACACAGAGATGCGCTCGAGATCGATCCCGTCGAGGAGCGCCTCCATGTCGCTGTCGTAGCCCATCAGCGTCGGCATATCGAAATCGGTGGAGATGCCGGTCTGGCCTTGCGCGATCAGGTACTTGAATCGCCGGTTCGTGTCCTCGCCGGTTCCGAAGCCCGCTATCTGCCGCATCGTCCATGTGCGGCCGCGGTACATCGTCGGATACGGCCCGCGCGTGTACGGATAGCGGCCGGGGAGCCCGATATCCTCGGCCGGCGTGCCGGCAAGATCGGCAGCTGTGTAGACCCGCTTCACAGGCAGGCCGCCCACGGTCTCGAAGTGCTCCCGCCGCTCCGGCGCGCGCTTCAGGAACTCGGCGACCTCGTTCGCCTCCCATTCGCGCACCTGCCGCTCCAGCTCCTCCACCGGGATGCGATTCGCGTCAGGCATTTCTGTCTTCTCCCATGAAGCCGCGGACGATGGCATGCGCCATCTCGTAGGGATCGGCCTCGCGCGCACTGAGCTTGCCGGCGGCATCGGCGATCTTCGCCGCAAGCACGGCGCGAAACTGTTCGAGCGCCAGCGTTTCGGCCGTCTTCTTGAGCCGGAACGAGGCAATCGCGGCGCGCCGCCTTGCGCCGGCCTCGCCGGCGACGGCTTCGCGATGCTTGGCAAGCGCCTGGAGCAGTCCGTCGAAGCCTTCGCCGGTGAGCGAGGATACGCCGACGATCGGGGAGCGCCAGCTCCCCTCTCTCGGGTTCTGATCCTTCAGCATCATCTTGAGGTCGGCGAGCGTGCGGTTGGCGTCCGAACGGTCGCACTTCGAGACGACGTGGATGTCGGCGATCTCCAGGACGCCGGCCTTGATCGCCTGTATCTCGTCGCCGAGCCCGGGCGCGGAAACGACGACGGTCGTATGCGAGGCGTTGGCGATCTCCACCTCGTCCTGCCCCACGCCGACCGTCTCGATGATGATGACGTCGAACCCCGCCACGTCGAGAATGTCCACCACGTCGAGGGCGGCGTGCGCCATGCCGCCGACCGCGCCGTGAGTCGCCATCGAGCGGATGAAGACGCCGGGGTCGGTCGCGACATCCGCCATGCGGACACGGTCGCCGAGGATCGCGCCGCCGGAATAGGGGCTGGAAGGATCGATGGCGATGATGCCGACCCTGCTTCCCTCGGCCCTCAGCCGTGCGGCGAGCTGTGCAACCAGGGTGGATTTCCCGGACCCCGGCACGCCGGTCACGCCGATGACGTGCGCTCGCCCGGCTTTCCGGTATGCTTCGCCGATTGCGATACGCGCCTCGGCGGTTCCTGCCTCGGCGCGAGAAATAAGGCGCGCGACCGCCGCCATCGCACCACCCTTGGCGCGGGACAGCAAGTCCTGCGAGGAGGTGTAGGCGCGAGCAGTCACGACGGCGCGCCTTCGAGCTGCTTAAGCACGTCGCGTAGCACCTTGCGGTCGTCGATCACCCGCCGGGCCTTGAAGTCGGTCCGTTCGATCGTATTTGGCGCAACGATCTCGACGCCGGCGCGGAGGCCGAGAAGTGTCTGAAGTCGCTTGCCGACGTCCTGGCGAAACGCCTCCCGCGCCGGCGTCCCCTGCGCCCAGATATCCTCGCCTGCCTCCACACGCACCGCCATCTCGTCCATGATCCCCTTTCGGGAGATGATGATGCGGTGCTCGCCGCCATAGCCGGGGGTTGCGTTGAGCGCCGCGTCGATCTCGCTCGGATAGACGTTCTCGCCGCGCACGGTGATCATGTCATCGACACGCCCGATGATGCCGTTCGGCAGTCTCGGATAGGTGCGCCCGCAGGGCGTCGGCCCCTCCTCCCAGAACGTGAGGTCGCCGGAGAACAGCCGGATCATAGGCTGCGAGGTGCGTTCGAGGTGCGTATAGACCGGCGTGCCGCGCGAGCCGTAGGGAACACGCCGGCAGGTCTTCGGATCGCAGACCTCGGTGTAAACCACGTCCTGCCAGCAGAGCATTCCCTCAGTCTCCGCCGATCCGGCGACGTTCATCCACGGCGTCATCTCGCCCATCGAGCCGCAGTCGATGACGCGCGCGCCGTAGGCTTCCTCGATGCGGCTCCTGATTGCCGGGATGGAAGCGCCGGGCTCGCCAGAGAAGAACATGATGCGAAGGCCGAAGTCGCGAGGGTCGAGCCGGTTCTGACGCGCCGTCTCCGCAAGGTGCAGCGCGTAAGTCGGTGTTCCGTAGAACGCGGCGGGGCGGAGCATCGCCAGCCATTGCGCGCAGCGCGCCGTCATGCCGCCCGCGCCCGCTCCGAAGGGGAACGCCTTTGTCCGCAGCCGCTCCGCGCCGGCAAGTGCTCCCCAGCTGCCGACGTAAAGGCTGAAGATGGCGGCGACGCAGACGATATCGCCGGGCCGTATGCCCATACCCCACATGATGCGGGCATGGGCATTCGAGATTGCGCGCCAGTCGCTGCGGCTGATCGCGAACGCGGTCGGCCGGCCTGTCGTGCCGCTGGTTCCGTGAACGTGGTGGACCTCGCCTTCCGGGACGCAGAGATAGTCGCCGAACGGAGGGTGGGCATTCTGCGCGGCGCGGAGATCGGCTTTGGTCACGACCGGAACGCGGCGGTCGAAGTCGTCCAGCGTCCGCAGCATCGACGGATGGAACCCGGCCTCGTCCCACTTACGGCGATAGAACGGCGCGTTTGCGTAGGCGTGGGCGCATACCTCCTTCAGCCGCGCGAGAATCGCGGCCTCGCGGTCGGCGGGGTGCATCGTCTCGCGATTGGGAAACCAGTAGCGGCTGTCGGATGGCGGCAGGTAGGCGTCGTCGTAGGCGGGCGGATAGCGCCATTCCTCCATCCGGTACGCGCTCACCGTGGGCCCCGCTCGGCGACGAGCTTTCTCAGCCGCTCCACGATCGCCTGCGGCGGCGTGTCCTGCAGCATGATCTCGGCGACGCCCATCTTCTTCAGCTCGGCAGCGTCCTCGTCGGGCATGACGCCCCCGGCGACGACGATGATGTCGTCGGCGCCCTTTTCGGCGAGCAGCTTGAGAATCTTCGGGAACACGGTCATCTGCACGCCGGAGAGCAGGCTCACGCCGAGTATGTCGACGTCCTCCTGCACGGCTGCGCTCACGACCTCCTCGGGCGTCCGGTGCAGACCCGAATAGACCACGTCCATCCCCGCATCGCGCAAAGTGCGGGCGACGACCTTGACGCCGCGATCATGGCCGTCGAGGCCGACCTTAGCCAGAAGCACACGGATTGGCTGAGCCATGGGCCGATTCCTAGCCCGGCGCTCCCGGCTCGAACAGAGCCTAGTAGACGTGCTCCTCGAACAGCGGCTCGACCGAGCGGCCCCAGCGCGTCTCGTACTGCTTGAGCAGATTTTCCGCCGGCGTGTAGCCGAGCGCCACCGTCTCCTCCAGCGGACCGATGTAGCCGGCCTCGTCGTCGGCGCCGTTTCCCGGCACCGCGCGCCGCTTCAGCCCGTCGCGCGCGAGCCCCACTACGTCCTTGGCGATGTCGAGCACGGTGTGATTGCGGAACGGGGTGGCGAGCGCCGTCTTCGGCACCGCGTCGCGGAGCGCCTGGCGCTCCTCCTCCGTCCAGGTGGCGACCAGCTCTTTGGCGGCGTCGAGCGAGGTCCGGTCGTAGAGCAAGCCGACCCAGAGCGCCGGCAGCGCGCAGAGCCGCCGCCAGGGCCCGCCGTCCGCCCCGCGCATCTCCAGAAACGTCTTGAGGCGCACCTCGGGAAAGAGCGTGGAGAGGTGGTTCTTCCAATCGCCCATCGTGGGTTTGGGGTTGGGAACGTCCGCCGGAGCGCGCCCGCCCATGAACTGCCTGAACGTCTGGCTGGTCATGTCGTGATAGTGGCCTTCGCGCACGACGAAATACATCGGCGCGTCGAGCGCCCATTCAACGTATTCCTCGAACCCGAAGCCTTCGTAGAAGGCGATCGGCAGCATGCCAGTGCGGTCCGGATCGACGTCGCGCCAGATTTCCGCGCGGAAGGAGACGAAGCCGTTCGGGCGGTTCTCGGTGAACGGCGAATTGGCGAAGAGCGCGGTCGCGATCGGCTGTAGCGCGAGCCCCACGCGCACCTTGTCGCGCATGTCGCCTTCGCTCGAAAAATCGAGGTTCACCTGCACCGTGCAGGTGCGGAACATCATGTCGAGCCCGTGTTCGCCGACTTTCGGCATGTAGGCGGCCATGATCTCGTAGCGCTGCTTCGGCATTCTGGGCGTATCCTTTAGCTTCCACTTCGGACTCATGCCGATGCCGAGGAAGCCGATGCCGAGCGGGTCGGCCACCTCGCGCACCTGCGCCAGGTGCGCGTGCACCTCGCGGCAGGTCTGGTGTATGGATTTGAGCGGCGCGCCGGAGAGCTCGAACTGCCCGCCCGGCTCCAGCGAGATCGCAGCGCCGCCGATCGGGTCGGTCAGGCCGATGATGTTGTCGCCGTCGAGAATCGGCTCCCAGCCGAGCCGCGTCTGCATGCCTTCGAGGAGAGCCCGAATGCCGCGCGGACCATCGTAAGGCACGGGGCTGTGGCCGTCCTTGTAGAAGCCGATTTTTTCGTGCTCGGTGCCGATCCGCCAGGCCTCGCGCGGCTTGCAGCCGGATTCGAGGTGTGCCGCGAGGTCGCGCGGGCTCTCGATCGGCGTCAGATCAGCTGTGTCGCGCGCCATGCGCTCCTCGAAGGTCCGGCGAAAAGTCCCGGAACATAGTCGTGCGCCTTGCCGCGTGGAAGTCTTTTATCGCCAATCGCCGATGAACGTCTGGACGAGCGCCAAGGCGGCGACGGCGGCCGTGTCGGCGCGCAGGGTTCTGGGGCCGAGCGAAATCGCGGCGACGTAGGGCCGAGCCAGGAGATCGCGGCGCTCCTGCTCGGAGAAACCGCCTTCCGGGCCCACCAGCAGCGCCATCGGGCCGCGGCCGAGATTCTCAAGCGCCTCTGCCGGGCTGGCGATCGGCGCGGCCTCGTCGCAGAAGATCAGGCGGCGGCCAGAATCCCAATCCGCCAGCGCCTCCGCCAGCTTGCGAGGCGCGTCGATCTCCGGGATCGCCAAGATGCCGCATTGCTCCGCGGCTTCAATCGCGTTCGCCCGCATCCGCGCCATGTTGACGCGGGTGACCTGCGTGAACTCCGTGATGACGGGCGAGAGCCGCCCGACGCCCATCTCGACCGCCTTCTCGACCATGTAGTCGAGCCGCGAATGCTTCAGCGGCGCGAAGAGATAGTGGAGATCGGGGAGGGGTGTTTGCGCACGAATCTGCTCCTCGACGAGGAGAACGCACTTCCTACGACCGGCGTCCGCGATCCGCGCCCGCCACTCGCCGTCGAGGCCGTTGAAGAGGAGGAGTTGGTCACCCTCCGTCATCCGCAGCACGTTCAGAAGATAGTTCGTTTGTCCGGGATTGGCGGCCACTTCTGCGCCGGCGGAAAGACCGCCACTCACGTAGAGCCGCTGGACGCGCGAGTCATTTGGCACGGAGGGCTGTCCTGTATCTCTCGTGGCGGCTGTGCGCCAGCGTCAATGTCCATCTTGTGGTAGTGCTTCGCGCCGCAGCAAGGATACGACACGTGTCGATTCTCAGGTTGTCATCGATCCTACAGACTGGTGACCTAGCGGGTTTCAAGATGGGCGACTCATATGAGGCAATGGTCGCGCAGCTGGGTGAGCCCAAGAATGCCTCCGCAATGCAGACGCCGTATGCGGGCTACATGTATGGCGACCTCGAGATCTGGTTTGAAGCACCTGATGTTGCAGTCAGTCACCTTGTTTACCTGAATCAAAGTCGACATGGCCCGATAAGGATCCGATCGCGGCTGCCTTTTCGGCCCGAAGGACTGGAGTGGGGCATCAGCCCGGGCGCGTTCTGTGAATGGGCTGTGCACAAGAAGGTCTCGTTCTCCTACAGTCCGAATCAGGCAACTAAGTCGGGGTCCGCATCCATTAGAGTTGATCTAACTGGCTCGGGGGAGCATCGGTTCTGTGTCTTCTGTCTCGATCAGAATGGTGCGTTCGGGCTCTCGGAGATTTACCTAGGTATCCGGGAAGCCTCTAAAGCTCGCGAAGCGGAGTGAACCAGCCCCCCACCAACGTCGTCGAGTTCACCGTCTCGGAGCTCGCCTTCGCGCTCCGCCGCATGGTGGAAGAGAACTATGAGCACGTCCGCGTGCGCGGCGAGATTTCCGGCTTCCGCGGCGTCGCCGCCTCCGGCCACTGCTATTTCACGCTGAAGGACGACCGCGCCTGCCTCGACGCGGTGCTCTGGAAAACGACGCTGCAGCGGCTCCGCTTCAAACCGGAGGACGGGCTGGAGATGGTGGCGACTGGCCGGCTCACCACGTTCCCAAGCCGCTCGCGCTATCAGATCATCATCGAGCATCTCGAGCCGGCGGGCGCGGGCGCGCTGATGGCGCTGCTCGAGGAGCGTCGCAAGAAGCTCGCGGGGGAGGGCCTCTTCGACGCGTCTCGGAAGCGCCCGCTCCCATACCTTCCGCGCGTGATCGGCGTCGTCACCTCGCCGACCGGTGCCGTGATCCGCGATATCCTGCATCGCCTGCGCGACCGTTTCCCGACACGCGTGCTCGTCTGGCCCGTGAAGGTGCAGGGGGAGGGCGCGGCGGAGGAAGTGGCGGCTGCAATCCGCGGCTTCAATGCGATCGCTCCCGAAGGCGCGGTTCCTCTCCCCGATCTGCTCATCGTCGCGCGCGGCGGCGGCTCCATCGAGGACCTTTGGGCCTTCAACGAGGAGGTGACGGTACGCTCGGTGGCGGCGAGCCGCGTCCCGGTCATCTCCGCGGTAGGGCACGAGACCGACTGGACGCTCGTCGACCATGCCGCAGATTTGCGCGCGCCGACGCCGACCGGCGCCGCCGAGCTCGCGGTGCCGGTTCGTGCCGAGCTTCTTGCGCAGACGCGCGAGCTTGCGAGCCGCCACGAGCTTGCCCATCGCCGCAGCATGGAATCGCTCAGGCGCGCTCTCTCCGCGCTGGTGCGGGCGCTGCCGACGCTCGACGATCTCCTCGCGCTGCGGCGTCAAAATTTCGACGAGATCGCCGGGCGGCTGATGCGCTCGCTTCGCACTGAGGTCGCGACGAAGCGGCAGAGCTATGCCGGGTCCGCGGGGCGGCTTTCGCCCTTCCTCTTGCGCCGGACGATCGCGCACAAGCGGGAGCTGCTCGGCGCTCGCGCCGGTAGGATCGCGCTCGCGAGCGCAGCGCTGGTGCAGGACGCGCGGCGCGCCACGAGCCGGATCGCGGCGCGGCTCGATATCGAGAGCGTCGCACGCATCGTTCTGCGCCAGCGGCAGCGGACCGAGCAGTTCGGGCGTCTGCTTCGCGCTTTCTCGTACGAGGCGGTGCTCGACCGCGGCTATGCGCTGGTCGTTGGGCCGGGCGGCGCGACGGTCCGCTCCGCCGATCAGGTCAGGACCGGCGACCCGCTGATGATTCGCGTGGCGGAAGGCGATTTCGGCGCGACCGTTTCCGGTCCGGGTCGGCCGAAGTCGCGCCGCTCGTTGCCGCGGCGAACGGCGGGCGAGGGCCAGGGAGAGCTGCTCTGAAGAAGGCGAGAAAGCCGCTCGACCGCCTCCGCGCCATCTGCCTCGCGCTCCCGGAAGCGGAAGAGCGCGAGACGTGGGGGCATGCGACTTTTCGCGTGCGCGACAAGATTTTCGTCACTGCCGGCGATGGCGACGGAGGCTTCGCGATCAGCTGCAAGGCGCCGCCCGGCAGCCAGACGATTCTCGTCGGCGCGGACCCGGAACGCTTCTTCGTGCCGGCCTATGTCGGCTCGAAGGGCTGGGTCGGGATGCGGCTCGACAACAGACCCGATTGGGACGAGGTGGCAGTCGTCGTTCGTCGGAGCTATTCCCTCGTCGCGCCGAGACGACTGGCCGCCCGCCTCACGGAGGAAGACCGGCGCGAGCGCCGGCCTCCACTTTGATCCAATGGGCGATCAGGCCACGGACCGTTTGTGGCGTTTCTTCTTCTTGTCTTCATCCATCAGGTCCCAGCCGGTCACTCCCGGCTGTGCCGGTTGCGGTGGATCGCTGGCGGGGAAGCTGTCCTTCAGTGCCTGATTGAGTTGATCGTCCTTGTCTTCTGGATCGGGCGTGCGTGACTGCCAGCTCTTGCCGGGCTCGGCAGTGCCCGGCTGCATGTCGCCAGCTTTCGCGTCGCGATCTTTCCGGGCGGAGCCGCCGCTGCTCCGGCGGCGCGGCTGTGAAGTGCTCATGCGACAACCTCGTGGAAGCCGATTCTTTCGGAGAACGCGCGCGCACCTCCGCGAGTTCCGATTTCCTCCGACTGCCGCTGTGCTAAACGGGCACAGAGGTGGAGAATGCGCATCCTCGTCGTCGAGAACTATCCGAACACGACGCTCGGCCTCGTCGGTGAGGCGCTCGGCGAAGCGAACGCCGACTGCCGCATCATCCGCACGTATCGCGGCGACGTGCTCCCTGCCGTGCCCGACGGCTTCGATGCGCTCATCCTTCTCGGCGGCGCGCAGGACGCGCTCGACGACGCCAACCATCCTTATCTCCGCGACGAGGTCGCGCTGGTTCGTAAGTTCGCTGCCGCGGATCGCGCGGTGCTCGGCATCTGCCTTGGAGCGCAGATCGTGGCGCGCGCCTTCGGCGCGAAGAACATCCTTGGCCGGCCGATCGAGTTCGGCTGGCTTCCCGTGCGCACGACGGAAGCGGGTCGCGCCGATCCGGTGCTTTCGGTGCTCGGAGCGACCGCTCCGCTCTTCCACTGGCACCTCGATACGTTCCCGCTGCCGCCGGGAGCCGTGCATCTTGCCGAAAGCGACCAGACCGCTATCCAGGCGTTTCGCGTCGGCCGCGCCGTCTACGGCATCCAGTTCCACTTCGAGGCGGGCACCGAGCAGGTGGCGGAGTGGAACAGGGCCTTCGCCAAAGAGATTTTCGACTTCGATCCCGGCTGGTTCGCGCGGCATCCGGCGGAGGCGGAGCGGCATGGCCGAGCGGCCGACGCTGCAGGCATGGCGCTGGGGCGCGCGTGGGTCGGCGTAGTGAAGCCCCAAGCTGCTGCGAGCCGGAATGCGCGACGTGAGATCGCTTCGGAGCGCCGGCTGAGCCGATGATCAAGGGAGGAGGGATCTGAAAGGCCTATTCGGCCTGACCTTCCTCTCGCTCGAACACTCCAGAGTTTGTCGCCCCTTCGATATCCATGTGACGACGCTTCGCTTCTTCCCAGCGCATGAGAGTGCACGACAGTTGTGGCAACGAGCCTATGGAGATCGCGTAACGCGCGAATTCTGTTGTGTTATCGTCTACTACCTAGGATAATTATGTCCGGGAGGCGTTCAAGATGAGGGGGCTAGCACGCATTCGCTTCAAAGGTGTCAGCTTGGCGGAGGCGAACCGACTGGCGGGCTCGTTGGAACAACTGCTTCGCGAACAAGCTCCCGAAGCACAGCCAACGCGCATACGAGACGATCCATCGACAATGGATTTCGGAGTGGTGGTGGAGCTAGTTCTCTCCGCTGCCACACACGCCGCAGTAACGGTTGCCTTAGAGGTATGGCGTCAGCGCCACAGCTTCCCCTCAATCGAAATGGAAACATCGAGGGGCAGTTCAGTCATTGCGGGGCCGTCCGGTAGCGTCCGAGATACCCTCGAGGAGCCGAAGAGCTGAGGTCGCTCGATGTCAATGCCCGAACCTGAAACAACCGCTGCTATAATCCTTGGGTCGAGCAGTTGGCCCGACGCGCCGAAATTCGAAGCCGCACCCCAATTCGCAGAAAGCGTCGAGGCCTTTCGCAGCTATCTCAGGTCCGCGTCCGGATTCGGGATGCCCTATGCGAATGTGCTCAACCTTTTCGATAGCGACGATGACCCTTCAACACTAGTAACGAAGATTGCCAAGTTCCTCGGTGCCCGACGCGAAGAGCTGCGGACCAATGGATCCGATCTTGAAGACATCTTACTGTATTATGTCGGGCACGGAGGCTTCGATAGGGGCCCACAAAGTACCTACTTCCTGGCAATCAAGAAGACTAACCCGATCGACGAGGTTGGGTCTAGTCTAACATTTCAGTCGATTAGGCGTGCTCTGAGCGACAAGACTAAGGACGCTCGACACTATCTTATCCTGGACTGTTGTTTTGCTGCCGCAGCGGTGGGACCGTACATGCATCAGTCGGCAACCGCACAGTCGATGATGGCGCAATGGAGCAACCAGGCGCCGGAAGGAACAGCTATTCTCGCCGCGGCGGGCGCAGCGCTTCCGGCGAGAGTAGAGCGTGGGGAACCTATGACGATGTTCTCACGTGCGCTTCTTGAAGTTCTTGAGAATGGTGCACCGCGCGAAAAAACTGCAAAGCTAAGCCTTCACCAATTGAGCAATGCTGTCACCGTAAGGCTTAAGGCAAGCCATCACGACGAGGCAGTGTTGCCTGAAGTACATTCTCCCGAGCAAGCAAAAGGTAATATCGCCAGTGTGCCCCTGTTCCCGAACCGATCTAGGCTGAAGAGGGCTCATAGGAAAGCCGAGATCTTGGGGCGAGCAGCCCGGGCGCAATCGATCGCGCCAGCACCGTCAGCGATCGCAGGCGAGATATTTGGAGGATATACGATCAACCAGGTTCGTGGATACATTGGTTATTTTAAGGTCTTTAGACGAAGCTTCACTTTACCGGACAGAATGGGCGCGTCGGTATACGAAGTATACTGGCCTGAAGGCGGTGGATGTCTCCAATTTAGGGAGGTGCGTGGAAAGGAGGACTTTCACCATGACGGAAACGTGTACATCAGCAGCACTACGGGAATCGTTCACCTGCTAACAATATACCGGGGGGAGCTGCGCCTTTTTACGCTGATGACGAGACCCTACCCCGCTTTGGTTATGCGCGGAGTCTTACTGACGCAGGCGGATGCAGTGCCATCGTACCTTCCGGCAGCATCGCCTGTTCTTTTTCGCAAAGCCGACAAGCGAGACACTCTTGAGATACTATTGGCAAGGAGTGGGAT